>CAMBOI010000034.1 GCA_945869265.1 uncultured Prevotella sp.
GTTGCACACCGTTCTCTATCTTCATAAGCACGTTGATGAGGGTGGATTGCAGTTCCTCGGTAGTGGGATATACTCCTCCGGCAAGCACACCGTCGCGTATGCCCACATCGTAAAGGCCGAACACCACATCACCCGTCAGCGAACTGGCTATATACCTCATGGCGTTGTCGGGATAAAGGGCACGGTTGGCGGTGTTTTTACTCTGACTGAACCACGAGTCGAAAATAACTGCCGTATGCTTTGGAAGCGTGGCCAAGCGGGTTTTCAGTTGGGCTGTGGTGAGCTCCCTGTTGTTGAGGTCGATAAGGTCGAGACTTGGATATTTCTCCTTTACTATCCTTTTGGTCTTTTCTCTCACCATGAATCCTATCTGCCATGTGTCGCTCACGAGGGCAAGATGCTGGGTCTGCGGCCTTAGGCTTAGGGCAAGTTCGATAGTTGGTTCAACAAAATACGGGTCGTTGATGAGAATAGCATTTATTCCCTTGCGCGAGTCCGCCAATGAAATCTTCATGTCGTCGGTAATCTCGTGGCATGAGCTGTAGTCGGAGGCACTGATGGTGTAGGTGCCGGAGAAAAGGGCAACGCAGGGCACATTCTTCCATGCTTCACTCATAAACGAGCGATACATTATCCATGCTTCCTCACCCAGCAGTATCACAATATTTTTTCTGTTGGCATCGTGTTCGGCCATCAGCCGCTCAGCCTCATGGTGCATGAAACTGCTGTCACGATTGGCTACGAGGTCGAGATAATCCACCTCGACATTCCATTTACGGTCAACCGAAAAGTGTGAAACAATAGAACTTTCAAGAGCTCCGGCCCAGCCGTATCCTTGAAAATACGAACTGAGCACGAGCACCTTGTTATCTTGTCTAACAGATGTCTTCCCGCCGTCGGCCGCCAAAACATTCAATTTGGCCATAACGGCAATGATAATCAATAACAATAGTTTTTTCATGATGTATAGCTAATTTTCATTTGTCTTTTCCTGATTTCACTAGACATTTTTCCTTTTTATAAACTATAACAGTAGACAGTCCTGCAAAAGCCATACTGAATCAATAGACACAAGCGTAAATGTCGTACTGATATTCTTGACATGTTGGGTTTGCTGGAAACGCAGAACCCGGGCTGCTCTGTTCGACCCTGCAAAGGTAAGCATTTTTTTTCACAATCGGACTCTTTTTTATGATAAATTTTGTTTTTCCACATTTTTTTTCTGCTCACCATGCTCTAAATGCACCTCTGACGGAGTCTTTTAGCCTATGCTCATATGTGGGCGTCGATGGTTATAGAACTGTATGAATCCAACATATTGAAAACCGCCGCATGCCTTTACATTAATTACGATTATTTCCCACGCTTTGATATTATCAAAAATTTATGAATTAGCCCAATTATCATTAGATGGTATTGAAATGAGTCGCAGCCACTCGCAAGAATGACTGCCATTATCCATAGTAACATTTTTCTAATAATAATCAGATAATCGGCTGCAAAAATACAGATAATTATCAGAAAAAGGTCAAACCAATCTCTCGATGTCGAGCAATCCTTGTTTGCGTTTCAATCCTGCCGCATATCCCGTAAGACTGCCATTGCTGCCTATTACACGGTGGCAGGGGATTATGACGGCAAACGGATTGCAATGACAGGCTTGGGCAACTGCTCTTGTAGCTTTTGGATTGCCTATGATGGAAGCAAGGGCAGAATAAGAGATGGTTGAACCATAGGGTATCAATCTGAGTTGACGCCACACTGACATCTGGAAGTCAGTGCCGCACAATTTTAATGGCAAATCAAATGTTTTGCGCTTGCCGCAAAAATACTCTTCCAATTGTAGTTTGGCAGCCTTGATACATTCCGGTTGTTCGTATTCCGAGTGTTTCCTACGTTGTTCGCAATATTCCTTATAGGACATATCGCTCCATGTGCACGAAATAAGGCATTCTTCGTCAGCCTCAAGTATCAAGTATCCCCATGGAGACGATACCATCGCAACGTATTTCTTATTATCAATCATATTTCTCTGCTTTTTTGGGGGCAAATATAGCAATAATATCCGTAATACAAAAATATTTCAAAGAAAAACAATACTTTTTCCAAAAGTATCACTATACGTACATAAATCGAGATCTATTAGGATATAATGGTTAATAAACAATAATTAATAGACCAAATGCTTGCATAATCGGATAATTATTCGGATATTTGCATTTCGGAAAAATTTTCGTACCATTTTTATAATCGAGATAGATAAGATTTATGGATACATTATTAAATATTACGGTGGAGCAAGTGATAGAGTTTCTCGGTACCTTTGCATTCGCCATTTCAGGCATCAGGCATGCTGCCGAAAAGACCTTCGACTGGTTTGGCGGCTATGTGTGCGGAATAGCTGTCGCCATAGGTGGCGGAACAATTCGCGATTTGATGCTTGGCACGACTCCTTTTTGGATGACCAATCCGTTTTATATACTATGCACGGCGTTTGCATTGATGGTTGTTGTGATGTTCTCGCGATGGATAGAGAGGCTGCAGAACGCGTGGTTTGTGTTTGACACCCTCGGCCTTGCCCTCTTCACGATAGCTGGAATACAGAAGAGCATAGCTTTTGGACATCCTTATTGGGTGGCTATCATCATGGGATGTATTACGGGTGCTGCTGGAGGTGTTATACGTGACATTATGCTTGTGAGGGAACCGGTGATATTCCACAAGGAGATATATGCCATGGCAAGTGTGATGGGCGGATTGGCCTACTGGTTGACGATACAACTCGACAATAGTATTGAATTGTCGGCAATAATCAGTTTCACTGTGACGTGCTTAATACGCTTCCTTGCAGTGCGCTATCATCTCTCACTGCCTAAATTAAAGAAGCTGATTGCGGAGGAGGAGTGATAGGAATTAGGGATTAGGAATTAGGAATTAGGAATGAATTTGTTAATGATGTAATAATATTTTTGCTATGTCATACGGTAATATAGGGGAGACACGCCGCCCCGGAAGAATAGAAGTGGTGTGTGGATCGATGTTCTCGGGCAAGACCGAGGAGTTGATAAGAAGACTGAGGAGGGCTAAGTTTGCCCATCAGAAGGTGGAGATATTCAAACCTTCTATTGACAAGAGATATTCGGAAGAAGAGGTGGTGAGTCACGACAGCAACTCAATAATGTCAACCCCAATCGACACTGCAGCGCAAATACTGCTGTTGGCTTCGGATATTGACGTTGTGGGTATTGACGAGGCGCAGTTTTTTGACGATGGACTGGTGGAGGTGTGCAATGAATTAGCCAATCGCGGTTTGAGAGTGATTGTGGCAGGACTTGACATGGACTACCGAGGAGTGCCTTTCGGTCCGATGCCTGCCTTGTGTGCCATTGCCGACGATGTGCAGAAGGTGCATGCGATATGCGTGAAATGTGGAGCACTGGCATACGTGAGTCATCGCAAGGTGGAAGGCGACAAGAGGGTAATGCTTGGTGAGCAGCAGGAATATGAACCCTTGTGCAGGGAGTGCTTTAAGAAAGAATTAGGAATTAGGAATTAGGAATTAGGGATTGCTGCGCAAACAAA
The DNA here is from genome assembly GCA_945869265.1 of uncultured Prevotella sp. GTDB lineage: Bacteria > Bacteroidota > Bacteroidia > Bacteroidales > Bacteroidaceae > Prevotella. The sequence goes on from CAMBOI010000034.1 coordinate 3,583, forward strand.
ACAAATAGCGGCATCACGCTTGATGCCGCTTTCTATTTATATATATACGTTTTTAAAGTTATTGCCCCGCAAACAGGCGACTGACGATTTCGGCGTCGTGCCCGCGGAAGACCTTCACTTCGCCCACCGGATCGTAGCGGAAATTGGAGAAGCGCAGAAGGTTGACTGCCAGAAACTGACGGTCGGCCGATTGGCACACCTAAGAATGGCAGATGCCATCTCCAGCTTCTTTATCTTTGTCATTGTAACTTAGCAAATGAATTTGTTAATGATAGTATATACGCGTTTTATTACGGAAACATTTGTCCCCGTATTCATAGTGTGAAAATAAAGAGAGTATATGCTATGGAGTTAACAAATGATGTGTCTCAGCGCAATCACATAGTAATTGCGGGAGACAAACGACCGGATGGGTGTGGAGTCCTGTCGCTTTGAGCGGATTTGATAGTTACAGAATAGGATGTTATTGCGCGATGACAGATACCTCGTTAGCATCTTGCCTGGCGTGGAGCCATGCGACGGCAACAATCGCTGTGGGCGTGCCAAGCAAGCTCGAGCTGTGCTCTGCGTGTCGCTGAACATCGCCACGGGTTTCTGTCCCTCCTTTCGTGAGATGTCAGTAAGACGGTCGCGCTCCGTCGGGCCTCCTTCTTCGTTAGTGACACTGCGATAGGCAAGGACATCAACAGGCATAGCCACCATCAGTATGATGGCAGCGAAACATGTCATTATGATTCTTCTTGCTTTCATCGTCAGCTCCTTTCTTGACATCTCGTTGATAATTCGTTGCAAATATACGGATAATTTTAAATAATTGCAAGAAAAGGTGGTGTAATTATTGTTAATATTAACGCTTATTAAGGAGATTGGATGTAAAACACAGAGTCACGGAAACACAGAGCAATAATCCTTAATTACTCTGTGTTTCCGTGACTCTGTATTATAAAAATAGACTATTACTTCACGTTGCCCACCTTGATGAGGTATTCGGCTATCTGTACAGCATTGAGGGCGGCACCCTTGCGGATTTGGTCGCCACTGAGCCAGAATGTCAAGCCGCAGTCATCTGCGAGGTCCTTGCGCACGCGGCCCACGAATATGTCGTCCTTGCCGGCTGTGTCGAGAGGCATAGGATAAACGAGGTTGGCAGGATCGTCCTGAAGTGTGCATCCAGGGGCAGCGGCTATTGCCTTCTGTGCCTCCTCGACAGAGATAGGTTTCTCGGTCTCAATCCACACCGACTCCGAGTGGGCGCGGAGTGAAGATACACGCACACACATGGCTGAGCACTTCACGTCGCTGTGCATAATCTTGCGTGTCTCGTTGAACATCTTCATCTCTTCCTTGGTATAGCCATTGGGCTGGAATACGTCAATCTGAGGAATGACGTTGTATGCTAACTGATGGGGGAACTTCTTCACTGTGACAGGCTTGCCCTCCACAATCTCGTGATACTGTTCCTGCAACTCCTGCATGGCTGCGGCACCGGCACCGCTTGCACTCTGATAGCTGGCGATGTGTATGCGCTTGATGTGGCTGATATTCTCAAGGGGCTGAAGCACAACAACCATCATGATGGTGGTGCAGTTGGGGTTGGCGATGATGCCGCGGGGACGGTTGAGGGCATCCTCGGCATTACACTCAGGCACTACCAAAGGCACATCGTCGTCCATACGGAAGGCACTTGAGTTGTCGATCATCACAGCTCCGTACTTGGTGATGTCCTCGGCAAATTCCTTAGATGTGCCTGCACCCGCTGAGGTGAAGGCGATGTCCACGTCCTTGAAGTCGTCACCATGCTGTAGGAGTTTCACTTCATACTCCTTGCCGCGGAATGTGTACTTTGTACCTGCGCTACGCTGTGAGCCAAACAGTACGAGGTCGTCCATCGGGAAGTTTCTCTCTGCGAGCACGCGCAGGAATTCCTGTCCCACGGCTCCGCTCGCTCCAACAATTGCTACTTTCATTTCTTTCTCTATTTTATGTTATACTTGTCTGTTTTTGAGCCAAAAATAGCTTTTCGGGTGCAAAATTACAACTTTTAGATGAATTAACCATTAATTTTTAAGGAAATGTGGCTAAAAATTGATATTTTTTTTGTTACTTTGCAAGCGAAATAGTAACTAAGGGTGATTTTTATGCTTAATTGGTCGCATTATTTTCCTATTACCGACCCGACGTTGATATTCTTCGTCGTGCTCTGTATAATACTTCTGGCACCTATTGTGATGAGTCGTCTGCGTATTCCGCACATCATCGGCATGGTGCTGGCAGGTGTTGTCGTGGGACAATATGGACTTAACATCTTGGAGCGTGACTCCTCGTTTGAATTGTTTGGAAAGGTGGGGCTACTATATATTATGTTCCTCGCAGGACTTGAGATGAATCTCACCGACATCATGAAACGGCGTAGCAAGTTTCTCATCTTCGGATTCCTCACGTTTTTCATTCCATTCGCTGTGGCATACTTTGTGGGAACGTGGCTTCTTGGCTATGGCGAAACCGGTTCTCTGCTCTTTGCCTGTATCCTCTCGTCAAATACATTGATAGCCTATCCCATAGTGTGCAAGTATGGTTTGCAGAAACACAAGGCTGTGGCACTCAGTGTGGGTTCGTCGATGATTGCCCTAACCCTGTCGCTACTTATCCTTGCCGCCATAGTGGGGGCAAATGGCGAAGGGGGAGGAGTTACGTTCTGGGTGCTTTTTGCCGTTAAGGTGGTGCTTTTCTGTGCGTTGATGGCATTGGTTGTTCCGAGGCTTACGCGGTGGTTCTTCCGCCATTATGCCGACTCGGTGATGCTATATATATATACAATGTGTGTGTTGTTCCTCAGTGCGGCGGTTTCTCAGATATGCGGATTGGAGGGAATCTTCGGCGCGTTCTTTGCCGGATTGCTTCTCAACCGTTTCATTCCGAGCGTGTCGCCGCTGATGAACCGACTGGAGTTTATCGGTAATGCATTGTTTATCCCTTATTTCCTGATTGGAGTGGGAATGTTGATTGACATCACAGTGCTTTTCCGCGGTTTCGACACATTGTGGGTGGTGTCCTGTATGGTGTTGTTCGCCACACTCACCAAGGCGATTGCGGCATATACGTCATGTCTCGTGTTCCGTTATCCCTGGCTCAGTGGCCACATGATGTTCGGACTCACCGAGGCTCACGCTGCCGGTGGTATAGCAATGACGATGGTGGGTATGCGTATGCAGATGCCCGATGGCACATATGTGGTGGATGCCAATATGCTCAATGGTGTAGTGATGATGATCCTCTTCACGTGTGTGATTAGTTCTGTTGTTGTGGAATATTCGGCACAGGGCATATTGCTAAAGGAGAAGATGCAGCCCGACGAACCTGACGACAAGCTGCTTGACGACGAACAGATGCTCTTGCCGCTTCAGCATGCAGATGATGCCGACTACCTCGTTCAGTTGGCAATATTGATGCGCAACAAGCGATTGGGGCGTGGACTTCTTGGTATCAACGTGGTGTATGACGACGTGAACAGTAGGCGCAACAAGAACATGGGAAGTCATATTCTTGAGCATGCCCAGGCGACAGCTGCCTCAGCCGACGTGAGGATGATAACCCAAAGCCGCCTGTCAACCAACATATCCAATGGTATCAAGCATGCCTTCAAGGAATACGAGGCAAGTGAGATTATCATGGGTCTGCATCGCAAGACATCGCCTGGCGACACTTTCTGGGGAGCATATACCCAGGGACTCATCAGCGAGATTAGTAGGCAGATTATGGTGTGCCGAATTGAAAAACCACTCAATACGATACGTAGAATACAGGTGGCAGTGCCGTCGAGGGTGGAGTTTGAGCCCGGATTCTATAGATGGGTGGAGCACCTTGCCCGACTGGCTGGCAACTTAGGTTGTCGTATCGTCTTCCATGCACGTAAGGGAACAGGCGAGCTGATCTCGCAGTATATACAGAACCGCCATCCCGAGGTGAGGGCGGAGTTTGAGGAGATGCTCCATTGGAAGGAGCTCACCACCATGGCACGTGGTGTGCACGAAGACCATCTGCTTGTAGTCATCACAGCCCGAAGCGGTACGGTGTCATATAAGCCCGCATTTGAGCATCTGCCACAAGAGCTCACCGACTCATTCCCGCATGGCAGTCTGATTATCTTGTATCCCGACCAGTATGGTCAGCCGCAGGATGCAATGACCTTCACTGCTCCGCAGATACAGGATAAGGAGAGTGCCTACGCTACAGTATTGAATTTCTTGATGAAATTCAAAAAATAATCCCCTACATTCCCCTACAAAAAAGACTATGATAGAATTAAAAAACATACACAAGAGCTTCGGCTCATTAGAAGTCCTAAAAGGCATAGACCTTCACATCAACAAGGGCGAGGTGGTGAGCATCGTTGGCCCAAGCGGTGCCGGAAAGACTACGTTGCTACAGATTATGGGTACACTCGACCGTCCTGACAGTGGACAGGTGATAGTGGATGGCATTGACGTGAGCAGTATGAACGGAAAGAAGATCTCAGAGTTCCGTAATACTCACGTTGGATTCGTATTCCAGTTTCATCAGCTGTTGCCCGAGTTTACAGCATTAGAGAACATCATGATACCGGCATTTATCGCCGGTCGCTCCAAGAGCGAGGCAAAACAGCGCGCAATGGAACTGTTGGAGTTTATGAACCTTTCAGACCGTGCTCAGCATAAGCCCAACGAACTTTCGGGAGGCGAGAAGCAGCGAGTGGCAGTGGCGAGGGCATTGGTAAACAATCCTGCGGTGATATTCGCAGACGAGCCATCGGGTAGTCTCGATTCGCAGAACAAGGCCGAACTGCATCAACTCTTCTTCGACCTGCGAGATAAGTATGGTCAGACTTTCGTCATAGTGACACACGACGAGCAGCTCGCCTCAATCACCGACCGCACCATCCACATGAAAGACGGTAAAATAGATATCCCTACACCCCCAACAGAAGAACCGACAATACTCACCCCCCTATAGAATAAAACATGGAGAAAATAAAATTAGGAGACTACAACCACCTGAAAGTAGTGAAGAAGGTGGACTTCGGAATGTATCTCGACGGAGGTGTCGAGGGAGAGATACTGTTGCCTACGCGCTATGTGCCTAAGGGATGCGCTATAGGTGACGAACTTGACGTATTCCTGTACCTCGACCAGGACGAGAAGATTATCGCCACTACATTGCAACCATTGGCCAAGGTGGGAGATTTTGCCTATCTTGAGGTGGCATGGGTGAATGAATACGGAGCTTTTCTCAATTGGGGATTGATGAAAGACCTGTTTTGCCCCTTCCGCGAGCAGAAGAAACGTATGCAGAAAGGGGAGAGGTATATCGTGTATGTGAAACTCGACGAGGAGAGCTATCGCATCATGGCAACTGCCAAGGTGGATAAGTATCTCAATCGCGATATGCCCAAATACAAGCATGGCGATGAGGTGGATATGCTTGTGCAGCAGAAGACGGAATTAGGTTTCAAGGTGATTATTGATAATGCCTATGGCGGTTTGATCTACGACAACCAGGTGTTCCGTCCGCTTTATACGGGCGACCGTCTGAAGGGATATATCGACCATGTGCGTCCCGACGGCAAAATTGATGTGACAGTGCAACCTACGGGTAGGCGACAGACAGAGGAGTTCTCCGACGTGTTGCTCAACTATCTGCATGAGAACGGGGGACATTGTAATCTTGGCGACAAGAGTCCCGCCGAACTTATTGCCGACCGATTCAAGGTGAGCAAGAAGACATATAAGAAAGCCATCGGCGACTTATACCGCAAACACCTTATTACAATATCCGACGAAGGTATCGACCTTGTGAAGTGAACCACAGATTATCACAGATTTATTGTAAAAAAGAATAACACAGATTTTGGTTATGCGGATCCAAAATCTGTGTTAATCTTATATAATTAATTATCCGTGGAAATCTGTGGATAATTCTTAGAACTCAGCTGTCTTCGGCGTTCTTGGGAACGGGATGACGTCGCGGATGTTCTGCATACCGGTGACGAAGAGGATGAGACGCTCGAAACCTAAGCCGAAACCGCCATGAGGGCATGATCCGTACTTGCGGGTGTCGAGATACCACCACATGTCCTTCATTGGGATGTTGCGGCGCTCAATCTCCGACATCAGTTTGTCGTAGCTTTCCTCACGCACACTACCACCGATAATCTCTCCAATCTGCGGGAAGAGAACGTCGGTGCCCTGAACAGTCTTGTCATCGTCGTTGATCTTCATGTAGAAGGCCTTGATGTCCTTGGGATAGTCAATCATGATGACAGGCTTCTTGAAGTGCTCTTCGACGAGATAACGCTCGTGCTCACTAGCGAGGTCCATACCCCAGCTTACGGGGAACTCAAACTTCTTGCCGTTCTTCACAGCCTCCTCAAGTATCTTGATACCCTCGGTATAGGGCAGACGGATGAATTCGGTCTTTACTACTGACTGCAGACGCTCTAACAAGGTCTTGTCGATCATCTTATTGAGGAACTCAAGGTCATCCTTGCAGTTGTCGAGTGCCCAGTTGACGCAATACTTGATGAAGTCCTCTTCGAGGTCCATCAGGTCGTTGAGGTCGATGAATGCCACCTCGGGCTCAATCATCCAGAACTCGGCGAGGTGTCGCGGAGTGTTGGAGTTCTCTGCACGGAATGTAGGACCGAAGGTGTAGATGGCTCCCAAGGCAGTGGCTCCAAGTTCGCCCTCCAGCTGTCCGCTCACGGTGAGCGAAGTCTGCTTGCCGAAGAAGTCGTCGTCATATATAATCTTTCCCTCCTCGTCCTTCTTGAGGTCGTAGAGATTCTTTGTTGTCACCTGGAACATCTGTCCGGCACCCTCGCAGTCACTTGCAGTGATAAGTGGAGTGTGGAAATAGAAGAATCCATGATCGTGGAAATACTTGTGGATGGCGATAGCCATGTTATGGCGTATGCGCATTACAGCTCCGAAGGTGTTGGTGCGCAGGCGCAGATGAGCGTGCTGACGCATATATTCGAAGCTCTGTCCCTTCTTCTGCATGGGGTAGTCGCCGCCGCAAAGACCGTATATTTCAATCTCACGGCATTGCAGTTCTACCGTCTGTCCGGCACCCTGGCTCTCCACCAGTTCGCCGTTGACGTTGATACATGAGCCGGTGGTAATCTGCTTGAGCAACTCGGCGTCAAACTTTGTAGGGTCAACCACCACCTGTATGTTCTTGATGGTGGAGCCATCGTTGAGGGCTATGAAATCCACAGCCTTACTTGATCGGTGGGTTCTTACCCATCCCCTCACGTTTACTATCTGTCCGTAGTCGGTGCGCTTGAGCGCATCCACTACCTTTGTTCTTTTTATTGTCTGCATTACTCGTTATTTTTTTAATTAGGAATTAGGAATTAGGAATGAGAATAGCCAATTCCTAATTCCTCATTCCTAATTCCTCATTTATTCAAACGCTCCCATTCTCAGGCGGTCAACCTCTTCCTCTGTGAGATAGCGCCAGTCGCCGCGGCGAAGGTTCTTCTTGGTGAGTCCGGCAAACTGTACGCGGTCGAGCTTGGTGACACGGTAGCCGAGGCTCTCGAAGATACGGCGCACGATACGGTTCTTGCCGCTGTGGATCTCAATGCCCACCTGCTTCTTGTCCTTCTCGTCGGCATACTCGCATGCGTCGGCCTGAATCTCACCGTCCTCCAGTTGGATGCCGTCGCGAATCTGCTGCAAGTCGTGTGCGGTGACGTTCTTGTCAAGATATACGTGATAAATCTTCTTCTTGAGGAACTTTGGGTGAGTGAGCTTGGATGCCATGTCACCATCGTTGGTGAGAAGCAGTACACCTGTGGTGTTGCGGTCGAGACGACCTACGGGATAGATGCGCTCACGGCATGCGTTCTTCACGAGATCCATCACGGTCTTGCGCTGCTGTGGGTCGTCACTTGTCGTAACGTAGTCCTTCGGTTTGTTAAGAAGCACATACACCTTCTTCTCGATGCTTACAGGCTGGTCGTGGAACTTCACCTCATCGGTGCGCAGCACCTTTGTTCCAAGTTCAGTTACAACCTCACCATTTACGGTGATTACTCCTGCCTGTATATATTCGTCAGCCTCTCTACGGCTGCAGATACCTGCATTGGCAAGATACTTGTTTAGGCGAATCGGCTCATTTGGGTCGTAGTTCTCCTCCTTGTACTCGATACGTTTCTTCATGCTATATTTTGCATTGGGGTCATAGCCAGGAGTGTGCTGGCGGAATCCGCCACGCTGCTGGCCATATCCTCCGCGACCGCCCTGCTGGTAGCCGCCTCGCTGCTGATATCCTCCGCGCTGCTGGCCATATCCGCCACGACCGCCTTGCTGGTAGCCGCCACGCTGCTGGAATCCACCGCGCTGGTTCTGGGGATTGAATCCACCCTCCTGCTGGTTATATCCATCTTGTTGCTGGCCATAACCTCCTCGCTGCTGATATCCTCCGCGCTGCTGGCCATATCCGCCACGACCGCCCTGCTGGTAGCCGCCGCGACCACTCTGCTGGTAGCCGCCGCGCTGCTGATAACCTCCGCGCTGCTGGCCCTGTGGGTTGTAGCCTCCCTCGTTGTTGTTATATCGTGGACGATAAGACGGGCGCTGTGGTGCACCTGTTTGAAGTCCTGCTCCGAATCCTTCGGGGCGGAATCCGCCTTCGTCCTTCTTCGTTCTGTCAAAAGATGTCGTACGTGGACGCTGTCCGTTGTTGATACGTGGACGTGGTGAGCGTCCTGGTGTGCGGTAGTTCTGATAGCCGCCCGGACGGCTTGCTGACTGATAGCCATCACGGCTTTCGCTGTTCTGTTCTGCAGAGATGTTCTCTGTCTTCTTCTCGTTCTCTTCCATAATAATGATTCTTAAATGAAAATCCTAAAAACTTAATTCAAAATAAATCTCTCGAAATAATGCTTTGTTTCTTTTTTTATATTATATGATTGAGTTAAAAAATACCCGTGTAGTTGTGGGGAGTGATGTTCATGAGCTCTGCCTTCACGCTGTCGCTCACGTCAAGTCCCTTGATAAACTCGTGGATAGTCTGTTCGTCCATCTTCTTGTTGGTGCGGGTGAGAGCCTTCAGTGCCTCGTAGGGGTGAGGATATGCCTCGCGGCGCAGTATAGTCTGGATGGCTTCAGCCACCACTGCCCATGTATTGTCGAGGTCGGCGGCAATCTTCTCTTCGTTGAGGATGAGTTTGCGCAGGCCCTTTAGGGTGCTCTGGAATGCAATAAGGCTGTGCCCCATTGGCACACCCACATTGCGCAGCACCGTAGAGTCGGTAAGGTCGCGCTGCAGGCGGCTCACCGGCAACTTCTGTGCCAAGAACTGGAGTATGGCGTTGGCTATGCCGAGGTTGCCCTCACTGTTCTCATAGTCGATGGGGTTAACCTTGTGTGGCATGGCACTCGAACCAACCTCGCCTGCCTTAATCTTCTGCTTGAAATAATCCATGGATATATACATCCAGAAGTCGCGGTCGAGGTCGATGACGATGGTATTGATACGGCGCATGGCGTCGAATGCGGCACCAAGCCAGTCGTAATTGCTGATTTGGGTGGTGTATTGCTCGCGCTGAAGTCCGAGTTTCTCACTTACAAACTTGTTGCCAAACTCGCGCCAGTCGTATTCGGGATAAGCCACATGGTGGGCATTGTAGTTGCCCGTGGCACCGCCAAACTTGGCAGTCATGGGCACCTGCTTGAGGCTCTCCAACTGCTGTTCAAGTCGATATACATACACCATCACCTCCTTGCCCAAGCGAGTGGGCGAGGCAGGCTGGCCGTGGGTCTTTGCCAGCATGGGCACGTCTTTCCATTCCTCGGCAAAGGAGCGTAGCTGTGCTATCAGTTCCTCTACCAGGGGATAGTATGCTTCTTCCAGTGCCTCCTTGATTGAAAGGGGCACACTGGTATTGTTGATGTCCTGGGAAGTCAAACCGAAGTGTATGAACTCCTTGTAATCGTCGAGTCCTCCAATCTTGTCAAGTTCCTCCTTTATGAAGTATTCCACTGCCTTGACGTCATGGTTGGTGGTCTGCTCAATAGTCTTTACTCTTTGAGCATCGGCCTCGCTGAAGTTGCGATAGATGTTTCTCAGTGTTTCAAACAGGCTGTGGTCGAATCCCTTCAACTGTGGTAACGGCAGTTCACAGAGCGTGATGAAATACTCAATCTCTACTCTCACTCTATATCTGATGAGTGCATACTCTGAAAAATAATCTGCCAGTTTCTCTGTCTTGCCTCTGTATCGTCCATCGATAGGCGAAATTGCTGTCAGTGCATCTAATTCCATGTCCTATTATAATATGTAATATCCTTTTTTATTATTATATAATGTATGTTTTCTGAATTCGGGTACAAAGGTAATCATTATTTTTGAATTTCCAAGCATTTTCCCAATAAATTTCTATTTAAGAGCAAAATTTATCGAAAAAAAACCTGCAACACAACAAATGTCATGTCACAGGAATAACGAAAGGAGGAGGTGGGCGCTGAGGGATTCGAACCCCCGACCCTCTGCTTGTAAGGCAGACGCTCTGAACCAACTGAGCTAAGCGCCCTTATTTCTTATTTGCGGGTGCAAAGGTACTGCAAATTTTTGATTCTACCAAATATTTTCGGATTTTTTTTCAGAAAAAGATGCATTTTCTTAAAAAACATGCGTTTTTTTTGTTTTTCTCCCCTAAAATTACTACCTTTGCGGTTGATAAACATAATAAAAGGACATAGATATGAAATATGCAATCATCGGCACTGGTGCCATCGGAGGCTACTATGGTGCAAAACTCTCAAAGGGTGGGGCAGAGGTGCATTTCTTGCTTCATTCCGACTATGAATACGTAAGGGAGCATGGATTACAGGTGAATTCATGCGACGGTTCGTTTCATCTCGACAATCTGAATGTATATCGTTCCACTGCCGATATGCCACAGTGCGACGTGGTGATAGTGGCACTCAAAACCACCAACAACCATCTGCTCGCGCAACTATTGCCGCCATTGTTTAAGGACGACTCTATGGTGTTGCTTATCCAAAACGGGATAGGGGTGGAAGCCTCAGTTGAAATGATGTTTCCTGGTGTGCAACTTGCTGCCGGTCTGGCATTCATCTGTTCGGCAAAGACCCAACCGGGTGTTGTCAACCATCAGTGCTATGGTAATATAAATATAGGTAATTACTCTTGTCGTGATGCTGCCCGCTATGCCGCTATGCTTGACGATATGCGTGCTGCCGGTATTGGAGTGGCTGATGTGGAGTATCGCCAGGCTCGATGGAAGAAGGCTGTGTGGAATATGCCTTTCAACGGAATGACCGTGGCGCTCGACACTCAGACCGACTGTCTGCTCTCTTGTCCTTCCACTCTTCGTCTTGTCAAGGAGCAGATGATGGAAGTGATAGGTGCTGCCAATGCCCTCGGGGTGGAGGGACTTGACGAGTCGTTTGCCGACAAGATGATACGCAACACACAGGTGATGGTGCCTTATTCGCCGAGTATGAAACTCGACTATGATTTCCACCGACCGATGGAGATAGAGTTTTTATATACCCGTCCTATTGCCGAGGCACGTGCTGTAGGATATGAGATGCCTCGCCTCGCAATGCTCGAGTCATTGCTCAGATACAAAGAAGAATCCCCATCGGCATAACGCCAATGGGGATTTTCCACTTTTTCTTATATTATTATTATTTCAGTTATAATAATTATTCGGCTGACTTATACCAATCAGTATTTGTAGTACCATTGCCTGTTACCCAGTCACTGTATCCACTATACAGTTTGTCGATAGGCATACTCTCGTTATTAGGATCGAGCATCTTCGACAGGTCTGTCTCAGTAGCTCCAGCCAGGAAGAACGCGAATGGATACTCGCCGCTACGCACGTAGTAGATATCCTTGTTGGGCTGTGAGCAGTCATCACCTGTATTGAAGTAACCAAAGTTCATTTTAGATGTAGGCTTATATCCAGTGAGGTGTACCTCCCACCATGCTACGGCATCGCCACTTTCTTCTGCACGGAAGATAAATGGTTCAGCGTCGATGGTCTCTTTCTTTACAGGTGAGTTTTCAGCGTGGATAACCTTCACCTTGTATTCTGCACCCTTATTGGTGTTTACATCGTTAGTAAGCACTACCACTCTGTCCGTAGCATCGTATGTGGTCTCAAGAGCAGAGAAATCCTCATCGCCTACTGCCTTCACGTAGAACTCCAGTTTGTCGGTTGTGCTCACTCCGTCGAGGCGCACTGCCAGTCCGTTGGTGAGTGTAGCATAGTTACCGTATGTCTTGAAGGTGTATGACTCCTCGTAAATCTTGTTATTGGAGTCGGTGAGCTTCGTGTATGTTGACTTTGTCATAACGTCGTTCATGTCATAGTCTCCCTTTGCAGGCCACAGGTCCTCGAAAGCGTAGATACCCTTGAGTTCGCTTACCTCCACCTTGGGATCAACATCTGGAATATTGTCGATGGTGGCACGGGTAGTCAGGGTGAATACTACGTCACTGAAGTTGTTGTCGTCGGTGTTATCCTCAAACGAAACCATTATATAGTCCTTTTTGTTTTCATCGGTGTACTTATATACTGCAGTACGTGGTTCATTGAATATGTTTCCATTTCTATCCACGCTAAGACCTAATGATGTGGCAGAGCGGACTTTAAAGTTTCTATCCCAAGTCATACCCCAACTCTTAATTCTGTTTGACCATGCGTTAGTGGCAAGTACAAAACCGATGCGGTATCCTGCGGGGAACTCGTATGTTGCGCCCTCTTGACTGCCAGAGGCGATGTTAGGATAATACTTCAGTTTTACGCAGTCGCCAGTGAAGGCACCCTTTGTTTTTTCTCCGTTATATGTGATTGTCTTAAATCCGTCTTGTGTATTCGGGAATACGAGAACGACATTTGCCTCAGCAAGTGATGCAGGCTTATGTCCTTCGGGATAATAGTAGTAACCCAAACTACTGTTCCAGCAAGTGCTTCCGCCAAGGAAGTTGATTGCTATTTCACCCTTTTGGGAGATATACATATCGTATTCACTTCTCAGCTTTTTCGGACATTCCTTCTTATTTACGTTAATGACAGCCTGATGAGCCTCATAAAGTTCTCCTGCAAGTTCTTTGCCCAAGTAAAGGTCTGCATCATCCTTGTCGCTATTTTTAATAATACTTTCACTGTGAAGCTTACCATCGTTGTTGTATGTCACAAGCCAGTCTTTCCAATCACCGTCGTTATATTCTTCAGGTCTTGTCTTGCCAGCTACCATATAACTATAGTTTGTATTTTCTTTCTGAGAATTTTTGCGGCTGTATGTCGAATAGTCGGGGTCTATGTCAGTACGAACGGCTCCATGTGTATTTCCTTCAGTAGCACGTGTGGCAGCCTGTGAGGCATAGTTATTCTCAACGACATTTATCTGACTGCCATTAACCTCAGCCTCCATTATGCGAGTAGAGAACATAGCGGGAGTATAGACATACACCTTTTTCAGATAAGAAGGCAATGAAAGAGAAGCGCTGAACGTACCGTCCTTAGAGGTCCATCCAGAGTAAAGAGGTTGAATGCCATCCTTAAGTACATAGGCATTTTCTACCCACGAGCCAGGCTCCTGGTCGTAGATACTGAAAAACACACTTGCCTCCAAGTTTACGGAGTACTCAATGTTTACTGCCACATTGTTGTTGATGGTAGAGAAATCGAATGAATTGTACTCTTTCTCGTCTTGTTCAGTTTGTGGACCAAAAGCACTATGGTCTGCGCATCCTGATAAAGCTAACAGCGCTGTGGCAACTGCAATTAAACTACTTTTTTTCATAATGCAAATTTTAGTCAATACGTTTTTTTATTCTTTATTCTTACTAATCTTATTGTGTTCCTAAATCCAATTTAGTGTGTTGCGTATCACTATGTTGTGTTTACTTTTACACTATAACGTGTTCGTTAACGGGCACAAAATTAGAAAATAATCTCCAAAGTTGTATAAAAACCGTATGTTTTTTATGTTTTTTTAAGGAAAAGAATGCCATACAACCCATAATAACAGGTTGTATGGCATTATTAATCATATAAGTATTAATTACTTATACCAATCCTTTTCCTTTTTACCGTTGCTTTCTACCCATGACTTGTACTTTGGATATACTTCGTCTTCATCGATAGCTCTTGTCTCATTGTCAGCGTCAAACAACTTCGACATGTCGCTCTCTGTGGCACCTTTGAGGAAGATTCCGAATGGATAGTTTCCGCTGCGCACATAGAAGATGTTCTTGTCGGTCTGCGAAGCGTCATCCTCTGTACCGAAGAATGACTTGTCAGCCACATTTGTAGGAGCTTCCTGAGCGATGTGTATCTCAAGTCGCTTGCCATCCACATCACGATAGATGAACGGTTTGATTGTCACCTTCTTCTCCTTATAGAGAGCACCTAAAGCTTCGTCATGCTTCACGTTGAACATATATTCTGTGCCAATGTTGCTCTTTGCGTTGTCGGTCAGATAGATGATGTTGTTCTTTGTGTCACGCTCGAAGGTGGCGGCAGTGAACTCCTTAGCACCTGGTTTCTTCACGAAGAACTCAATCTTGTCGGTGGCTTTCAATCCCTCAACCTTCACTGCCACTCCGCTCTTGAGTTTCTCAGCCTTGGCGGCATTGGTGTAGGTCTTGAAGGTGTAACCCTCTTCATAGATGGCATTGTTGGCAGTGGAATATACCTTTGTGTATGTTGCATTGAAGATGACATCGTTCAAGTCGTAGTCACCCTTCGAAGGCCACTGGTCCTCGAAGATATAGAAACCAACGTTCTCTGTTGTATTTCTGAAATCGTACTTAGGATCAGGAGTCTCTCCAGGGGCATCCACTGGGTTGGTCTGGAATGTCATCACGAGGTCGCTGTAGTTGTGGTCGTATTTGTTGTCATCCTCGAATGACACAAGCACCTGTCCGTCGATGTTATACACAGCACTCATTGGCTTGCTGTATGCCTTGCCTTGATCATCCTTGCTCATGTCGGCAGATGTGGCGGAACGCTGCTTTCTGTCGTGTGTCCAGTTTGCGAATCTTTTCGACCAGGCGTTAGCAGCCAGTACAAATCCGATGCGATAGTTGGCGGGGAAGATGTCTGTAGCACCGCTTTTGTCGCCGTTGTTGGCGATGTTGGGATAATACTTCAGTTTCACGCAGTTGCCATTGCTGACACCTGCCGAAGCTGCAGAGCCACGGTATGTTCCGTTTTGGGTGTTGGGGAAGAGCAGGATAACATTAGCCTCGTCCAACGATGTTGGTTGCTGTCCATCGGGATAATAATAGTAACCCATACTGCTGTTCCAGCATGTGTTTCCGCCAATGATTGTCACCGCAACCTCAGCTGGTTTGGTGATTTTTATGTCAGCCTGCTTGATGTATTCTTCCGGGAACGAATTCTTGTCAACAGGGAATACAGCGAGGTGGGTCTGCAGATAACTATCCAGTTTGTCCTGAGGGATTAGCGGCAGTTTCTCCTCGCCTTCGAACAATGTCTGCAGGCGACCGTTGTTGTCATAATCCACCTCACTGTCAAACCATCTCTTCTCTGTGGCGTAGCTTGGAAGATTAGACGGAATCTCCTCCACGGGGCACACCATATAGCTCTTGTTTGTCACGCCAGTCATGGCAGCCCTTGTCAGGGCGCGTGCAGAATACTCCTTGTTGTCAACGAATGTGGCGGTGTTGCCCGTCATGGTTGTTTCAAGTATTGGAGTGGCAATGAAATACGGGGTATAAGCATAGAGCTTGGATACGTATGAGGGCAGTGAGATATTTGACTTAAACTCTCCGTTCTCGTCGGTGAATCCCGAATAGATAGGCAACACGCCCTCTTTCTTGTAGTATTTACCGTTGTCGGCCCATTCTCCTGGTTCTTCGTCAAAAAGTTCAAAGTAGATGTTGGTCTTTACGTCAGCATTGTACGACAAGTTGACGTAAGACTGTGAGTTCTCTGTCGAGAAGTTGAATGTGTTGTACTCCTTCTCAACCAATTCCGGCTTCTCTGGTTCCGGACCAATGTAGTCGCCTGAGTTGGATGAACATCCAGCAAGCAGGACAGCGACTGATGCGATGGTTAAATGTTGGAAACGCATAATTACTAATAATTTATTGTTTAACCTAATACGTTATTTTTTTTCGCTGCAAATTTACTTCATTTTCATTTATGTAGCAACTGAGAGTATTAAAAACAAACTGAATATTCTGCACAATCGTTTGCACAACTAGTGTATTAAACAGCCTGTTGTAGCTCTCATGTTTTCGGGTGCAAAATTAGGCAATAATTTCCAAAGTTGTATAATTATTGCCTAATTTTTAATTTTTTTTTGTATTTCATTGACTTCGTCGATGGCTGGCTTCACTTTGACTTCGTCTTCCTCTGTCGCGACTCGGGATAGCTCGAGCGAGCTCGGCTCTCCTCTCGCTGCTCCATCGGTTCAGCATAGCTCGAGCGAGCTCAGCTCTGCGTTCGGTTTGCGCAGCCATTCTTCATTTCCATATCCCTGCGGCTTTTGCTCTTGGTGACGAATCTCACACCGAAGAACACGAGGATGACAGCTATGGCATGTGCGGGTTTGAAGATACCAAGACCGGTAATTACGCTCACCACCACTGCCACCATCGGTTGCACATAGTTATATACACTCACTACCGTCGGTCTTAGTGTCTGCTGTGCGTTCATCGTCAGTATGTAGCACACGTATGTGCAGATAAATACCACGAATGCCGTTTCGAGCCATGTCGATACAGGGACGTTGGGGAAATCGATTGCCGCCACATGTTGGAATGTGAATGGTAATATATATAAGGTGGCGAAAGTGAACATCCACTTGTTCACCGTGAACACCGAGTATTTCCTTACGAGAGGATTGAAGAGCGAAAGATATAGCGCAAACGACAGTTGGGCGCACAAGCACAGTATGTCGCCCCGTATGTCGCCCACCTTGTCGCTCGATGCCGTGGCGCTCGATAAGATGAGGATGATAGCTCCCGAGAATCCGAGCAATACGCCACCCACCTTCTTCGCCGTAAGCGGTTCCTTCAGTATTAGTGCCGACAGGAGCATGGCAAAGATAGGCATCGAGGTGGTGACGATGCTGGCATTGATGGGGGAGGTTATACTCAGACCGATGGTGAATCCGCATTGGTTGAGTGTCAAACCGAACAGACCGGCAAGACCGAGTCGGAAGACATCCTTCACCGGCACATGTTCGCGCTTCACAAACAGTGATGTTATCCAAAAGAGGATAGCGGCACCCGCCACGCGGAATGTCACCATGTCTATTCCCGTCACTCCGTGGGTCATGGCGTCTTTGCCTAATGGAGCCATTAGTCCCCAGAAAGCACAGGCGAAAAACATGCTCAAATGAGCCAAAAGTGGTCTTTTGTTATCCATTTTTTCTTCTTTTAATCTTTTTTCGGGTGCAAAGTTACTCATTATTCAGGAATTATTGCTATATTTGCGTCGAAAATAAATAAAAAACTGAATGTCTATGCAAAAATATGCTGATTATATAGAGCAGATTGAGATAGAATCTCTATGGAGCGGTACGAAGCACATCGTGTGGAATCTCGACCCGCGGGTGAACATCCTTAGCGGTATCAACGGAGTGGGAAAGAGTACTATATTAAATAAGGTGGTAAGGGGATTGTTGCAAGGAGGTGAGTTTCCGAGCCACACGCTCAAGGGCGTACGTCTTAAGGTGGTGCCCGAGGATGCACGTTGGATTCGCTACGACCTTATCCGTAGTATGGACCGTCCGCTTATCAGTAGTGAGACGGTAAACAAGATTGTGGATGCCTCGGTAGTCACCGAACTCGACTGGCAGCTTTACCAACTTCAGCGTAAGTATCTCGACTATCAGGTGAACATCGGCAACCGTATCATCGATGTGTTGCAGAGTGGAGACCCCGATGCAGCCGTCAAGGCACAGAAGATTTCCGAACCGAAGAAGAAGTTTCAGGACATGCTCGACCGACTCTTTGCCGAGACAGGCAAGCGCCTGATACGCACCAAGAACGAGATTGCCTTCACTCAGATTGGTGAGATGCTCATGCCATATCAGTTGTCGAGTGGTGAAAAGCAGATGCTTGCCATCCTTCTCACCGTGCTCATTGAGGACAATCAGCACTATGTGCTCTTTATGGACGAACCAGAGGTGAGTCTTCACATCGACTGGCAGAAGAACCTCATCGACATGATTCTCGACCTCAATCCCAATGTGCAGATTATCCTCACCACCCATTCCCCGGCTGTCATCATGAACGGATGGATGGACAAGGTGACGGAGGTGACGGATATTACTCTGTGACTTTGTGCCTCTGTGTTCAAAATAAAAAAGAAATATGAAGCGACTTAGTGACAATATTACAGCTGGGTATATGGCGGCAGCAAATAAGTTGGCGTCGAAGAAAGCCAGAAGACGTATAGTGGCATATGTGGAAAGCTACGACGACGTCTTCTTTTGGCGCACTGTGCTCACTAAGTTTGAAGATGAAACACGCTATTTTGAGGTGATGCTGCCAACGCGCGAAAAACTGGAGCGCGGCAAGAAGTCGGCGCTGATGAATGTGATTGGTGAGAATGTTGGTCCCGACATGATTGCCTGTGTGGATGCCGACTACGACTATCTCCTTCAAGGGGCATCGCCTATGTCAAAGAAGGTTCTCGAATCACCTTACGTTTTCCATACCATAGTATATGCTATCGAGAATTATCAGTGCTATGCCGATAGTCTCAATACCGTGGCAGTGATGGTAACTCTCAATGATCACCGCATCTTCGACTTCTCCTCTTTTATGCGTGGTTATTCTGAGGCAATCTTCCCGTTGTTTGTATGGTCGGTGATGCTCTATCGCTCTGGCGAATATGGACGTTTCTCGCTTACCGATTTCAATACTACTATCGACATAGGTGGATTTTCCATCCAGCATCCCGAGGATTGTATTGCCAATCTTCGCGGCAAGTGCAATCGCAAGGTGAAATGGTTGCAGCAGAAGTTTCCGGGACGCAAGCAACTCTATATCAATACGCGCGACGATATTATCCGACTTGGGGTTACTCCAGCCACCACCTATTTATATATACAAGGGCACCATCTCTTTGATGCGGTAGTGGCACCTATTATGACCAAGGTATGCAACCGCTTGCGCATGGAGCGTGAGAACGAGATAAGTCGCACTGCCATCCATCGCACTCAGATGCACAACGAACTCTCATGTTATGAGAACTCTCTTTCCGATACCAAGCAGATGCTCAAGAAAAACATGGGATATATTCAGTCGCCACAGTTCCTTCAGCTCCAGAAATCAATTGAAATGAAATTAGGAATTAAATGAAATCTGTGTTAATCTGTGGATAAACAACATCACCAGAAATCCACTAATCTTATCTCGAATATCAATGTGCTTCCCCCGGGGATGTCGCTATAATCTGTAGCGCCATAACCCAACTGATAGGGAATATACACCCTGTAGTAGTCGCCGCGGCGCATGTTCATCAGTGCTGTTGAGAAACCGTCAACCACACCGCTTACAGCCATCTTTGAAGGCGAGGCAATCAGAAGGTCGAATGTTCCGCTATACGAAGAGTCAAAAAGATAACCCTTGGGATGAGTGGGCGAGGGGATAAGACGTCCACGATAGTGCACCTTCACCGAGTCAGTGTATTGTGGATACACATCCTCTGCCGACGGATCACTGTCGAGTTTCTCCATCAGTATAAAATCAGAGTTGGCTGTTGCGCCAGCTTCGTTCTTCGACCATGTGCGCACCCTCTTCCATGTGTCGCCTGTCATTCCCTGTACCTTGGCAGTCATCTCGTCAAAGTATTTGTCGTTGACGTTCACCCAGTCGGCGTATTCTTCCACGGTATTGTCATCCTCGCTGCATGAGGTCATGGCAAATAATGCCACGACCATCATGAGCAGGGGAAAGGTCAATTTATGTTTAAACATTTGTCTATTGTAGTTTTTTGAGGAGGCTTGCGATGCTCACCTTGTCCTCGATGATACTATTAAGCTCTGAGATAGGCACGCGCTCCTGCTCCATGGTGTCGCGGAAGCGTAGTGTCACACAGTTGTCCTTGAGAGTGTCATGATCCACGGTCACGCAGTATGGAGTACCAATGGCATCCTGACGGCGATAGCGCTTGCCGATAGAGTCCTTCTCGTCATACTGACAGTTGAAGTGGAACTTCAGGTCGTTGATTATCTCGCGTGCCTTTTCAGGCAGTCCGTCCTTCTTCACGAGCGGCATCACTGCCAGTTTCACCGGAGCCAGTGCTGCGGGCAACTTCAGTACTACGCGAGTCTCGCCGTTCTCCAGTTTCTCCTCCTCGTATGCATGACACATGATAGAGAGGAACATACGGTCAACACCGATGGATGTCTCAATGACATACGGAGTGTAGCTCTCGTTGGTCTGCGGGTCGAAGTATTTGATGCTCTTGCCCGAGAATTTCTCGTGTTGAGACAGGTCGAAGTTGGTGCGGCTATGGATACCCTCCACCTCCTTGAAACCAAACGGCATCTTGAATTCGATGTCGGTGGCAGCGTTGGCATAGTGGGCCAACTTTTCGTGGTCGTGGAAACGATAGTTCTCAGCTCCGAATCCGAGAGCCTGGTGCCATGCCATACGTGTCTGCTTCCATTTCGGGAACCAGTCGAGCTCAGTGCCCGGCTTCACGAAGAACTGCATCTCCATCTGCTCAAACTCGCGCATACGGAAGATAAACTGGCGTGCCACAATCTCGTTGCGGAAAGCCTTACCAATCTGTGCTATTCCGAAAGGAATCTTCATGCGGCCCGTCTTCTGCACGTTCAGGTAGTTGACGAAGATACCCTGAGCCGTCTCCGGACGCAGATACACCTTCATCGAGGCATCAGCCGATGCGCCCATCTCGGTGGAGAACATAAGGTTGAACTGACGCACGTCGGTCCAGTTCTTTGTTCCGCTGATGGGGTCAACGATTTCCTCGTCCAGGATAATCTGCTTCAGAGCCTCAAGGTCGGGACCCTGCATAGCCTCGGCATAACGGGCATGGAGAGCATCGCGCTTGTCCTTGGTCTCCTTCACTCGCTCACTCGTTTCCATATACTTTTCCTCGTCGAAGGAATCGCCAAAACGTTTGCGTGCCTTGGCAACCTCCTTTTGGATTTTCTCGTCATACTTGGCAATCTGGTCTTCGATGAGCACGTCGGCGCGATAGCGCTTCTTCGAGTCGCGGTTGTCAATCAACGGGTCGTTGAATGCATCCACATGTCCACTTGCCTTCCAGATGGTGGGGTGCATGAAGATAGCCGAGTCGATGCCCACGATGTTCTCGTGCAGTAGCACCATACTCTTCCACCAGTACTGCTTGATGTTGTTCTTCAGTTCCACTCCGTTCTGTCCGTAGTCATATACGGCTCCGAGACCGTCATAAATCTCGCTGCTTGGAAATACAAAACCATATTCCTTGCAGTGTGAAACAATTTTCTTGAATACGTCTTCTTGTGCCATTTCTATTTTTTGAAATATAATACATTAATCAGCGTGCAAAGTTACGCTATTATTTTGGAAAAACCAAAAAATATTGCGTTAAAACTACAAAAAGAATTAAAAGAGTTACTTTTTTTTGCATATTTCAAATTTTTGCCGTAACTTTGTGGGAAATTTGTGAGAAGATGAGCGACGAAACAAAAGACAATGAGATGATGGACGCCACCGAGAGTGGTGCCCATTCCGACTACAAACCAGTGAATAGATTTGATGCCTCGGCTGTGCACCATCTCAGCGGGATGTATCAGAATTGGTTCCTCGATTATGCATCATACGTGATACTCGAGCGTGCCGTCCCCCATATCGAGGACGGATTGAAACCTGTGCAACGACGTATCCTGCATTCGATGAAGCGCATGGATGACGGACGCTATAACAAAGTGGCTAACATTGTGGGTCACACCATGCAGTTCCATCCCCACGGCGATGCCTCTATCGGCGACGCCCTTGTGCAGTTGGGGCAGAAGGACTTGCTGATCGACACCCAGGGCAACTGGGGTAATATCCTCACCGGCGATCGTGCTGCCGCTCCCCGATATATCGAGGCGCGACTTTCTAAGTTTGCCCTCGACACCGTGTTCAATCCCAAGACCACTGAGTGGCAGATGAGCTACGACGGACGCAACAAGGAGCCTATCACGCTGCCTGTTAAGTATCCGCTCCTGTTGGCGCAGGGCGTTGAGGGTATTGCCGTGGGTTTGTCATCCAAGATTCTTCCGCATAATTTCTGCGAGATATGTGATGCTGCCATTGCCTATCTCCACGATCGTCCTTTCCAACTCTTCCCCGACTTCCCCACCGGGGGCAGTATCGACGTGGGAAAATACAACGACGGGCAGCGTGGCGGATCGCTAAAGGTGAGGGCTAAGATAGAGAAACTCGACAACAAGACCCTCGTCATACGCGAGATTCCGTTCGGCAAGACCACCACCACTCTCATCGACTCTATCCTCAAGGCTATCGAGAAAGGTAAGATAAAGGCACGTAAGGTAGATGACAACACTGCTGCAGAGGTCGAGATACAGGTACACCTCGCCCCTGGAGTGTCGTCCGACAAGACTCTCGATGCCCTCTATGCCTTCTCCGACTGCGAGGTGAATATCTCGCCCAACTGCTGTGTGATAGAGGACAACAAACCGCAGTTCCTCACCATCAGCGACGTGCTGCGCCACTCGGTCGATCACACCAAGGACCTCCTGCGTCAGGAGCTTGAGATACGCAAGGCCGAATTGCTCGAACAATATCATTTTGCTTCACTCGAAAAGATTTTTATAGAGGAGAGGATATACAAGGACCGCAAGTTTGAACAAGCTCCCAATGTGGATGCAGTGTGCGAGCATATCGACGAGAGGCTCACTCCCTATTATCCCCAGCTTGTGCGCGAGGTGACCAAGGACGACATCCTCAAACTCCTCGAAATAAAGATGCAGCGCATATTGAAGTTTAATAAGGACAAGGCCGACGAACTCATGGCGCGCATCAAGGCAGAGATAGAGCAGATTGACCGCGACTTGGCAAACATGGTGGAGGTGACCGCCAATTGGTTTCAGTTCCTGCGCGACAAGTATGGACACGAGCATCCCCGCCGCACCGAGATACGCAACTTCGACACCATCGAGGCAACCACCGTCGTCGAGGCCAACGAGAAGCTCTATATCAACCGCCAGGAGGGATTCATCGGCACTGCGCTCAAGAAGGACGAATACGTGTGCAACTGCTCCGACATCGACGACATCATCATCTTCTACAAGGACGGTAAGTATAAGGTCATCAAGGTGGCCGACAAGATATTCGTTGGCAAGAACATCCTCCATGTGGGTGTGTTCAAGAAGAACGACCAGCGCACGATATACAATGTGGTGTATCGCGACGGCAAGAAGGGATTCTACTTCATCAAGCGATTCAATGTCACCAGTGTCACCCGCGACCGCGAGTACGACCTCACCCAGGGCACTCCGGGGTCGAGGGTTGTGTATTTTACCGCCAATCCCAACGGCGAGGCAGAAATTATCAAGGTGACACTCGAACCCTCTGAGGTGAAGAAGGGCTCCATCTTCCTCGACAAGGATTTCTCACAGATACTTATCAAGGGACGTTCGTCTAAGGGCAACCTGCTCACCAAGAAATCCATCCACCGCATCGGTCTAAAGAGTCACGGACATTCCACCCTCGGCGGACGCAAGGTGTGGTTTGACCCCGATGTCAACCGTCTCAACTACGACGACCACGGTACTCTGCTCGGTGAGTTCTACGACGACGACCAGATACTTGTCATACTCAAGAATGGCGACTATTATCTCACCAACTTCGATGCCAACAACCACTATGAGGACAATATTGCCATCATCGAGAAATACGACCCCTCGAAGGTGTGGACGGCAGTGCTCTTCGATGCCGACAATGCCGGATATCCCTATATGAAGCGATTCGAGATGGAGGCTACCAAGCGCAAGCAGAACTACCTTGGCGACAATCCCGCCAGTAAGCAGGTGCTGCTCACATGTCAGGTATATCCGCGCATCAAGGTCACCTTTGGCGGCAACGACGCCTTCCGCGAACCTCTTGATATCGACGCCGAGCAATTTATTGCCGTCAAGGGCTTTAAGGCCAAGGGCAAGCGCATCACCACATGGCAGATAGAGAGTATTGAGGAACTCGAACCCACGCGATGGCCCGAGCCTCCTGCCGAGGACGAGGGTGATGGCGAGGATAATGGGGATGATGAGAACCTCGACCCCGATGCCGGTAAGAGCGAACAGCGCGTGAGGGATGAAATAACAGGTCAACTTAATCTCTTCCCCGATGATGAAGTATAAGATAATATCCCTACTCTTATCTGTCGTCCCCATGTCGATGACAGCACAGGAGGTGGTGCGCACCTCCACCTATCAGATTGGTGTGGGCTCCACAAATATCCTCGATACATATCTCTCCCAGGAGCATTTCTCGGGAACAGGTATCACATATCTCTACACCACCGATCGTGCACGCACCGACCGCTCGTGGCATACGCTTATGGAACATCAGGCAAACCTTTCGAAGGTGAGCGACCGTCCCGACCAGGTGGACGAACTGCAGGGCGACTACACCTTTTTCATCGGTCGCCTACGCAGGTGGAACCTTCTGTCCGATCGCCTCACACTCGAGGCGGGCGGAATGGCTGCCGTCAACTTGGGATTTATCTATAACACCTACAACAGCAATAACCCCGCCCAGGCACGATTCTCTCTCAATCTTATGCCCACGGGTGCCGCCTCCTACCGCTTCCGCCTCTTCTCACGCAATGCCGCCCTGCGCTACGAGGTGCAGTTGCCGCTCGCAGGTGTGATGTTCTCGCCCAACTACGGACAGTCCTACTATGAGATATTCAACCGTGGCAACTACGACCATAATGTCGTGCCCACCACCTTTGTGTCCTCGCCTACAATGCGCCATCAGCTCATGGCCGACATCAACATCAGCAGCAAGACAACCTTGCGCTTCGGTTATCTCGGCGATATCCAGCAGTCGCATGTTAACAGTCTTAAGAGTCATATCTACTCCCACCGCTTCATGTTGGGATTCGTTAAGAAATTCTCAGTCAAACGCCTACGCCCATGAAAAAGTCTATATTATATATAATAATGTGTATTCCATTTCTTTGTCTTTCTTCTTGTATTGACGAGGATGAATACGACAATTCTCCACAAGGCAATTTCGAGGCTCTGTGGAAGATACTCGATGAGCATTATTGCTTTTTCGACTACAAGCGCCAGGCCTACGGACTTGACTGGAATGAGGTGCGGGCCCGCTATTCCAAGCGTATCGACACCACAATGAATTCCGACCAACTCTTCGAGGTGCTCTCCGATATGCTTGCCGAATTGCGTGACGGGCATGTTAATCTCACCTCTACAGGCGACTTTGCCCGCTATTGGACTTGGAAGGAAGGTTATCCCGCCAACAGCAACGACTCACTCTATCGGCGCTATCTCGGCACCGACTACAAGATAGCCGCCGGGGCATCCTATCGTGTCCTCGACGACAATATCGCCTATGTGCGCTACGAGAGTTTTCAGGATGGTATGGGCGAGGGCAATCTCGACAAGATGCTCATCAACCTTATGTTCTGTCAAGGACTAATCATCGACATCCGCGACAATGGCGGAGGCAATCTCACATACGCCGAGCGCTTTGCCGCCCGCTTCTTCAACGAGCGCACACATGTGGGATATATCCAGCACAAGACTGGTACTGGTCATTCCGACTTCTCTTCACTCGAAGAGCAGTGGCTTGAACCCTCGTCAAATATCCGTTGGCACAAACCCGTATGTGTGCTCACCAATCGTGGAGTATATAGTGCCGCCAATGAGTTTGTCAAGTATATGAAGCAATGTCCCCTTGCCACCATCGTGGGTGATGTCACTGGTGGCGGCGCTGGAATGCCCTTCTCGTCGAGTCTTCCCAATGGTTGGAGTGTGCGTTTCAGTGCCTGTCCGATGTACGATGCTGATGGCGAGAGCACCGAGTTCGGTATTGCTCCCGATGTAAAGGTTGACCTCCAGCAAGCTGATTTCCTTCGTGGTGAAGACACGATAATTGAGGCTGCCCGCAGTATTTTGGCAAAATAAGTGGCAAAAGATTTGGATAAATAAAAAAAATATTGTACCTTTGCACCCGCAAATCGCGCCTGTGGCGGAATTGGTAGACGCGCTAGACTTAGGATCTAGTGTCTCAGACGTGTAGGTTCGAGTCCTATCAGGCGTACTTAAAAATGCCAAGTAGTTGATTAATAACTACTTGGCAATTTTTTTTGTATGCTCGGCATGAGTAATGTCTAATTACGCCACCGCGCACGACACACCCAAAGCTGTTCCGATAGCAGCTAACACTGCTGAAGCAAGATTCCACAGAAACTTAATAAGCCTCGATTTGTTCTCTTGAGTCATAACTTATTTTTTTAAAGTTTTTCAATATTTCAATTTTTTAAGAGCCCCGAAGGGCTCTTGTCCTACTCGTAGTAGTCCTCACCTCCGGTGCCATCACCTGCACCTGAGTCAGTGCCTGGGTCGGTGTTGTCACTGCCTCCTCCCGGAGTCTCGGGCTCCGGCTCGTCAGTGGTAGGAGAGGAAGTGCGCGGCGACTGATAGGTGTTGCTCTCCTTGAGCTTCGCCTGAGAAGTCAACACAGATGACGAGAACTCCCCCACGCCCATTGCCACGAGCTTCACCTTGTCCACGCACTTCGAGATGGAGAACTCGTCGGCGCTTGTCGCTCCCATCTTGTGGGTGACTGACAGACCGATGCTCACAAGACCGTCGAGCGAGATGCGCTTGCCGTCGAGCGCCAACTCCTTGATGCACGCGATGGCATCGGTGATGATACCCGTGATGGTGCCCGGCGAGAACGGAGTGTTGTGCTTCGCCATGTGCTCAGCCAACCCCTTCACATCAACCGTGCCGTCGCTGATGATACGGGCGTAAAACTTACCGAATGAAGGACTGTCCTTCAACTGCGACTGATAAATTTGATACTTCAACATAGTTGTTCCAAGCCCCCACCGACTCCCCCTTTCGGGGAAGAACATTATTAATATATATATATTCTCCAGAGTCTCGGTGATATAGGGCCAATCTTCTGCGTTAACTCCTTCGAACTTTTCACGCTGCAATGTCAGTGCAAGCAAGAGCAATATAAGCTTGCTTAATATTGCCGAGCGCAGCCTGACTTCGCTTTTCGAACGCAAAGGTACTACATTCCCCGTCCCACAATTCCCGAATCGTCACGAAACGTAATGAACTTGCGAGTTATTGCGAGTTATTGCGACTTATCACGTCCCTTATCTCATCCACAGACTTCTTTTTTGTCCACAGATTATCACAGATTATCACAGATTTTTTTAATATCTAAAGATATTGTGATTATCACAGATTATTATCATCATTAATCAATAATCATCCTAATCAGAGCCTTTGGCTCTTAATCTGTGCCAATCTGTGTTAATCTGTGGTCTATAAAAAAAACATCTGTGGTCTGACTTCTTTTGTCCACAGATTATCACAGATTTTTTTAGGCACGGAAATCCACGGCTTTTTTTAAAAAGACACGGCTTGGCTCCGCATGGATATAACCACGGCACTTCGTGATTACGGCTTGCTTCGCAAGTTCACGGCTTAGTTTGCTCTGCGGAAACGAGCCGTGTCTATACTTTAGTATAGCCTTAATGCAAATAAAGCCTTTCCCATCGCGCAGCCAGCCGTGTCTTTTTTAAAAGCCGTGTCCATCCGTGCCTAAAAAATAAATCAATAATCATCCTAATCAGAGCCTTTGGCTCTTAATCTGTGCCAATCTGTG
>CAMBOI010000035.1 GCA_945869265.1 uncultured Prevotella sp.
CTGAGATAGCCAAGTTCACTCCAGTCGAACTGAAGGAATACGAGGACAGCCTCAAAACCTATCGCGACCTCAAGAACTCGCTTGACACGGCGGAGGAGAAAGGGCGTAATGAAGGTCGTGCGGAAGAAAAATTGGATATTGCACGAAAAATGAAGTCAAAAGGATTCACTGCTGCTGACATATTAGAAATGACGGGCTTGTCGGAGGATGAAATTAAGGCATTGTAGATGAATCAAAACTTATGGCAATACAAATAATAAAGATTTTCCCGATGAACTCACAGAGAAGATGCAAGAATCATAGGGACTGGTACCACTGATTTGCGACAAATAACGAACCAACGTACCTGTCCCTATGACTCTGGATGTCGTCTTGGCAGAGAAGGGCACCACGGAGCAGTTCTCCGACAAGTTGCGTATGATATACCTCCAACTTCCGTTGTTCAATAAGGAGGCCGATGAATGTGAGAATCAAGTAGAACGTTGGATTTATTTATTAAAGAATATGGAAACACTAAACAGATTACCCTGAGCGGCTCAGAGTGCCGTATTCCAGAAGCTTGAGAGCATAGCCGATGTTGGCGGCATGACCCGTGCCGAGCGCCTGCAATACGACGAGGCTCTGAAGAAATACCGCGACACCATCAGTGTCTTTGAGGGAGTGCGTATGGAAGGCAATGCGGAAGGTCGTGAAAATGAAAAGAAAGCCACAATCCAGAGGTTGTTGGCATCCGGCGCATCAGTAGATATTATTGCCATAGCTACAGGCATGTCCGAAGCCGATGTAAAACTCCTTATTAACGAGATTACAAAAGATTCATGACAAAGCGTAGCCCTGAAAGGGGCTATAAAGTAACAAATAAATCTTAATCTGCAAAATTTCTGTGGATTTATTTGCTGATTTAATAAAAAAGCTGTTTTTTTGCAGTAAAAATATGTTTTGTGGGTTCACTTCATACCTGTCCCTATGACCCTCGAAGGGTAGAGATACCCAAGGAGTTTAGTTGAGCATTTTGCCCTATTCTCCGCAGATTTGCGGAGAATAGAGCCTTTTTTCTCCGCAAAAGTTTGGAGAAATGGTTATTTTGTAGTATTTTTGCAGCCAAAATAGCGAGTGTTATGGTTGAAAAGTATATATGGCAGCATGAAGATTGGCCCAAGATGTATTGGGATGATTCCCAATTCAGTGAGTTGCTGGCAGATGTTAATTTGTTGCGAGGCAAACTTATGGGACGACTTTCGATGTTCGGCTTTAAGGAACAGGAAGACTCAGTGCTCGACTCGATTACGATGGAAATAGTGGATTCTGCCGGTATCGAAGGTGAGATGCTGAATCATGACAGTGTGCGTTCTTCGGTGGCAAGGCATTTGGGTCTTGAATATGCAGGGATGACGGTTCCCGACCATTATACCGACGGGGTGGTGGAGGTAATGATAGACGCCACTTCGGGCTATGGCAAAGATGTTGACAGCGAGAGACTATTTGCATGGCATGCTGCGCTTTTTCCAATGGGGCGAAGCGGTATGTATAAGATAAATGTTGGAAAATGGCGTAATGAAAAGGAGGCGATGCAGGTTGTTTCTGGACCATTGGGACGTCAGAAGGTGCACTATGAGGCTCCACCAAGTGGTGATGTGCCTGGCATGATGGAGGATTTTCTCAGCTGGCTGAATTCTTCGTCGGAAATGATTGATCCGTTGGTTAAGGCTGCTGTGGCTCATTTGTGGTTTGTCACTATTCACCCCTTTGATGACGGCAATGGGCGTATATGCCGCACGATAACGGAGTGCTTGTTGTCGCGTGCTGATTGTTCGTCGAAACGGTATTACAGTTTGTCGTCGGAGATATTGAAGCATCGCAATGATTATTACAATCATCTTGAGAGGACGCAGAAAGGCGACTTGAATATCACGGAATGGATAGTGTGGTTTGTTGAGACATTGAAGAAAGCGGTGGAGGTAGCTCTCGACAAGACCGAAAGGGTTGTGAAAAAGAGAATGTTTTGGGACAAACATCATGATACGCCCCTCAACGAGCGTCAGAGAAAGGTGCTGAATATGATGCTTGACGGTTTTGAAGGTAAACTTAATTCGTCGAAATGGTATAAGATAAACCATTGTTCTCAAGACACTGCCACTCGCGACATTAACGACCTTATCAATAAGGGAGTGTTGAGAAAAAGCGAAGGAGGCGGTAGAAGCACTAATTATGAGTTGGTGTGATTATAAATTATTGATTGTATAAACAGTAGTGATTATATGGGAAACATAAAGATTATGGGGGGAGACTTCTCCTCGAAACTCGAACTGGAGCATGCAGCGGTGGTGGCGGGATTTCCGTCACCGGCGGATGACTATAAGCATGAGCGACTCGACTTCAACCGCGATTATATACGCCATCCCGAGGCATCATTCTATGGTGATGTCACGGGCGACTCGATGAAGGATGCCGGCATCTTTGATGGCGACAAGGTGATAATCGACAGGGCTGTGCAGGCTCATGACGGTTCGATTGTCGTGGCTTTCTGGAATGGGGAGTTCACTATGAAATACCTTGACCTCACGCATAAGAGTGAGGGGTATGTCGAACTGCGCCCTGCCAACAAGAACTACCCTGTGTTCCGCGTCGAGGCGGGGGATAACTTCGAAGTGTGGGGAGTGGTGGTGCATCTCATTCGCACGTTCGAGAGATTTTAAATTCAACACAGAGACACAGAGAATATGACGATGTATGGTATCATAGATTGCGACAACTGCTACGTGTCGTGCGAGCGAGTTTTCCGTCCTGATCTGGAGGGAAAACCCGTTGTTGTGCTTAGCAACAACGATGGTTGTGTGGTGGCACGCAGCAATGAGGCAAAGGCTATGGGCATAAAGGCGGGAACACCATACTTCCAGTTGGAGCAGATGTTTCCCGGTAAGAAGATTGCCGTGTTCTCGTCAAACTACGAACTATATGGCGAGATGACAGGTAGGGTGGTGGATATCATACGGAGTGAGGCTCCCTCGTATTTCAGATATAGCATAGATGAATGTTTTGTGAAATTTCCCGACGCAAGTAATGTCAATCTCAAGGAATGGGGCGAGCGGCTGCACAAGAAGATAAGACAGTGGGTGGGCATGCCAGTGAGCATAGGTATTGCACCCAACAAGACCCTCGCCAAGGTGGCGAGCCATTTTGCCAAGAAAGTGGCGGGATATAATCACTGCTGCATCATCGACACCGAGGAGAAAAGAGAGAAGGCTCTTAAGCTATACCCAGTGGAAGAGGTGTGGGGAGTGGGACGGAGATATGCCGCCCGACTTGCCAATGTGGGGGTGAAGACGGCATACGACTTCTCAGCGCTGCATGGCGACTGGATAAACGCCACATTCCGCAACATTACTATATGGCGCACATGGGCTGAACTCAATGGTCAGGACTGTGTGCCCGACGAGGAATATGCCGCCAAGAAGAGCATCTGCACCAGTCGCAGTTTCAATGGTATGGTGGATGATCTTGATACCCTCTCCACGCATGTCTCCAACTATGCCGCCCGCTGTGCCGAGAAACTCAGGGTGCAACATTCCGTGGCTGCCGTGGTGGCGGTGTTCGCCCATACCAATTTCTTCCGTGAGGACCTACCCCAGTATTCCAACTTCGCCGAGATTACAATTCCCACTCCGTCAAATTCCACAGTCACAATCGTGAAGGCTGCCAAGGAAGCCCTCGCAACCATCTTTATCCCTGGATATAAATACAAGAAGGCGGGGGTGATAGTGATGGGTGTTACGCCCGACATGCCCGTGCAGCACGACCTCTTCGACATCGCTCCCGAGAAATATACCCGTATGCGCTGTCTCGACGAGGCCATCGACCGTGTCAACCGTATCTATGGCACTGAGACCGTCGTTCTTGGTGCGCAGCAATACAACACCAATAACGAGACTGGCAAGGCGGATGTCTTTGCCAATGCCATACGCCACGACTTCCGCAGTGGCAATCCCACGACGAGATGGAAGGACGTGATTAAACTAAAATAACTCAACTTTCGGAAGTTAAGGAAGCCTGTCCCGAGGGAAAAGTCACCAGTTTGAATGCAGTAAACAAGCTGCTTAGACTGAAAAATGAGACAAAGGCGGTTAAATCGTGTTAATTATTCGAGATTTTGTCGGTGATACACCTATTATATGAGAAAAAAGCAGTAAATTTGCACGCAATAAAATTAAAAGTATAACAATATGTCATCATTTATTGCAGATAAAATCGTAATGGACGGACTGACATTCGACGACGTCCTGTTAATCCCAGCTTATTCAGAGGTACTGCCAAGAACGGTAGAGTTGAAAACCATGTTCTCCCGTAACATTCCGCTTAACGTGCCATTCGTCACAGCGGCAATGGACACCGTGACTGAATCGCAAATGGCTATTGCCATTGCACGCGAGGGAGGTATCGGAGTGATTCACAAGAACATGACCATCGAGGAGCAGGCCAGACAGGTGGCTATCGTGAAGCGTGCCGAGAACGGTATGATCTACGACCCTGTCACCATCCGCCGAGGCTCTACGGTGAAGGACGCTCTCGACATGATGGCTGAATATCATATAGGTGGTATCCCCGTTGTTGACGACGAGAATCATCTTGTGGGTATCGTCACCAACCGAGACTTGCGCTTTGAGCGTCATCTCGATAAGAAGGTGGATGACGTGATGTCGAAGGACAACCTCGTCACCACACATCAGCAGACCGACCTGAGCGACGCAGCACAGATACTGCAGGAAAACAAAATAGAGAAACTGCCCGTGGTGGATAAGGACAACCACCTCGTGGGACTCATCACATATAAGGACATCACCAAGGCCAAGGACAAACCCATGGCTTGCAAGGATGCCAAGGGCCGACTGAGAGTGGCTGCCGGAGTGGGCGTGACAGTGGATACGCTCGACCGCATGCAGGCTCTCGTGGATGCAGGTGCCGACGCAATCATCATCGACACTGCACACGGACATTCCAAGTCGGTGATTGAGAAGCTCGTGGAGGCCAAGGCCTCATTCCCCAAGGTGGACATCGTTGTGGGTAATGTGGCTACGGGCGAGGCTGCCAAGATGCTCGTTGACAACGGTGCCGACGCCGTCAAGGTGGGTATCGGTCCGGGTTCTATCTGTACCACCCGTGTGGTTGCAGGTGTGGGTGTTCCCCAGTTGAGTGCCGTATATGATGTATATAGCGCGCTCAAGGGTACAGGTGTTCCATTGATTGCCGACGGTGGATTGCGCTATTCGGGCGACATCGTCAAGGCATTGGCTGCCGGTGGTAGTTCGGTGATGATCGGTTCGCTTGTTGCCGGTACAGAGGAGAGCCCTGGTGAGACCATCATATTCAACGGACGTAAGTTTAAGAGCTACCGCGGTATGGGTTCGCTCGAGGCTATGGAGCAGAAGAACGGTTCGAAGGACCGCTACTTCCAGAGCGACACCAAGGACGTGAAGAAGCTCGTGCCCGAGGGAATCGCCGGACGTGTGCCTTACAAGGGAACCGTGCAGGAGGTGATATACCAGCTCATCGGCGGATTGCGCTCGGGTATGGGATATTGCGGAGCTGCCAACATCGAGAAGTTGCACGACGCCAAGTTCACCCGCATCACCAACGCCGGAGTGCTTGAGAGTCATCCGCACGACATCTCGATCACAAGCGAGGCTCCTAACTACTCTCGTCCGAACAACTGATAAATGAAGAATGAAGAGTGAAGAATGAGAACATCGCTGATTAGCATATTATGTGCCTTCGCCACTATGGCGGGGGCACAAACATCCGACCCCGTGGTGATGACTGTGAATGGTCAGAACGTCACGAGGTCGGAGTTTGAGTATTCTTACAACAAGAACAACGGCGATGACGTAATCGAGAAAACCACGGTGGAGCAGTATGTTCCGCTCTTTGTAAACTACAAACTCAAGGTGGCAGCCGCCCTCGACGCACGACTCGACACACTCGCATCGTTCAAGGTCGAGTTTGCCAAATACCGCGATCAACAGGTGCGCCCCACTATCGTGACATCCGAGGACGTGGAGAACGAGGCACGACGGATATACGCCGACCGACTGAATATGATTGGCGACAAGGGACTCATACGCCCTGCCCACATACTGATGAGATTGGCGCAGAAGGCAAGTCGCGCAGCTCAGGACTCGGCAAAGATGAGAATCGACTCGATATATGCCTGTCTGCAGCGGGGCGAGGACTTTGCCGACCTTGCAACGAGATTCTCACAAGACCCCGGCTCGGCAAAGCGAGGAGGACAGTTGCCATGGATATGCACTGGGCAGACCCTCAAGGAGTTTGAGGATGTGACATTCGCCCTCAACAAGGGAGAGACGAGCAAGCCGTTTCTCTCGCCCGTGGGTTATCACATAGTTAAGATGACCGACCGCAAGCAACTCGAACCATACGACTCCTTGCGCGCGAACATTATAAATTTTATAGAGAAACGCAACCTGCGCGACGCCATTGCCCAGCGCAAGGTGAGCGAAATGGTGAAGTCGTCGGACGGACGACTCACAGTAGCCGAGGTGATGCAGCAGAAAGCCGACTCGCTCGCCAAGGCCGACGAGGCAATGAAATATCTGATACAGGAATACCACGACGGACTGCTGCTCTTCGAGGTGAGCAACCGCGAGGTGTGGGAGAAGGCAGCTGCCGACTCCGTCGGTCAGATGAAATGGTATAAGAAATACCGTAAGAAACGCTACGGCAAGAAGAAGTTTGAGGAGGTGAAAGCCGCCGTTGCCGCCGACTGGCAGGACGAGTTGGAGAAGCGATGGGTGGCAGCACTGCGCAAGCGATATGACGTGGTGATATATGACGAAGTATTGAAAACTGTAAATAAACATAATTGATATACATGAAAGCAACTAACAGATTCCGCATCGCCTTAATGGCTATGCTGCCATTGGCAGGACTGTGCACCATGGCACAGGACCAGAAGACGGATGAGAAGAAAAACGAGGATACCAAGGTCGTCAAGGAACCCAAGATTGTCGAGAAGAGTATCGTCGATGAGGTGATATGGGTTGTTGGCGACGAGGCCATACTCAAGTCGGATGTCGAGGAGGCACGACTGCAAGCCGAACAGGAGGGCACCAGATGGAATGGTGACCCCGACTGTGTCATACCCGAACAGATAGCCGTGCAGAAGCTATTCCTGCACCAGGCTGCCATCGACAGTATCGAGGTGACGGAATCGGAAATCATGCAGGAGGTGGAGGCCCAGATAAACTACTGGACACAGATGGTGGGCTCGAAGGAGAAGTTGGAGGAATACAAGAAGCAGAGCATCGCACAGATGCGCAACGAACTGCATGACACCATGCGCGACCGCAAGATGGCTGAGGAGATGCGCAAGGAACTGGTGAAGGATATCGCGGTCACTCCTGCTGAGGTGCGCCGATTCTTCAAGGACCTGCCCGAGGACAGTATTCCCTACGTGCCCACTGAGGTGGAGGTGCAGATTATCACACAGACACCGAAGATAGAGCAGGAGGAAATCAATCGTGTGAAGGAACAGTTGCGCGAGTTCACCGACCGTGTGACAAAGGGTGAGACACAATTCTCCACGCTGGCACGCCTATATAGCGAGGATCCAGGTTCGGCTCGTCAGGGAGGTGAACTTGGATATTCGGGACGAGGCACTCTCGACCCCGCATTCGCCAATGTGGCATTCAACCTGACATCTCCCAACAAGGTGTCGAAGATTGTGGAGTCGGAGTTTGGATTCCATATCATCCAACTTATCGACAAGCGTGGCGACAAGATCAACTGCCGCCATATACTTCTCAAACCCGTGGTGTCCGACTCTTCTATCACCAAGTCATTGGCACGTCTCGACTCCATCCGTACAGACATCATCAACGGCAAGTTCAACTTTGACGAGGGTGCAACATATATCTCCGACGACAAGGATACACGCGCCAACAAGGGACTGATGGCTAACGCGAAGGACATGTCGCGCACATCGAGATTCAAGATGGACGAACTGCCCCCCGAGGTGGCAATGGCCATTGACACTCTGAAGATTGGCAGTATATCTGCTCCGTTCCAGATGATTAACAAAAGAGGAAAGACGGTATGCGCCATCGCCAAACTGAAAAACCGCGTTGAGGGACACAAGGCCACTATCACCGAGGATTTCCAGGTAATGAAGGCTGTGGTGGAAAACAAGCGCAGGATGGAGAAGCTCCATCAGTGGGTGTGCGACAAGATAAAGGCTACATACGTGAGGATCAACGACCGCTACAGGGACTGTAAGTTTGAGTACCAAGGATGGGTGAGATAAAATATTAAAGAATTAAAATATTAAAGTTCTTGAAGGGTAATAGTAATAAGACAAACGGATATAGGGTGGCGCTGTTCGCAGTGCTGTGCCTCTTTGGATTGAGTCTGCTGGCTCAGTCAGGGCGACGTGGCAAGTCGTCGAAGGCAAGGCACAGGGCAAGGACCGAGCGCAAGCAGGATGCCAAGAGGGTGTATCTTGTGCATGCCGACGTGCTGCACTACGACCAGATGAAGATGCCCGACGCACAGATACTCAACGGTAAGGTGCACTTCACCCACAACGGGGCGCGCCTATACTGCGACAGTGCGCATTTCTTCGAGGCAAGCAACTCGTTTGAGGCATTCGGACATGTGAAGATGTACCAGGGCGACACGCTCTCGCTATTCAGCGACTATGCCTACTACGACGGAAACGACGAGATGGCGATAGCACGATACAATGTGGTGCTCAAGCATCGTAAATCCACACTCTATACCGACTCGCTCAACTACGACCGTATGTATAATGTGGGATATTTCTTCGAAGGTGGTAAGTTGGTGGATAACACCAGTACGCTGACCTCCGACTGGGGTGAATATCACACCGACACCCATCAGGCATTGTTCAACTACGACGTGCGACTGAAGAACAAGAAATTCTTCCTGATGTCCGACACCTTATATTATAATACAGACAACCACATGGCTCATGTTGTTGGTCCGTCGAACATCACGTCAAAGACAAGTAAGATATACACCGAGGATGGATATTATAACACCCAAACCGAGAAATCGGAACTCTTCGGACGCTCGGTGATGAAGGATGAGGGCAAGACGATGGTGGGCGACAGTGTGTTCTACGACAGTAAGACGGGAGTGAGCGAGGCGTTCAACAACGTCGTTTATACCGACTCGCTCAACAAGAATATGTTCACTGGCGACTACTGCTACTATGATGACGAGAAGGGGTATGCCATGGCAACCAAGAAGGCGGTGGCTATCGACTACTCGCAGAAGGACACTCTCTTCATGCATGCCGACACGTTTAAGATATTCACATTCAATATCAAC
The DNA here is from genome assembly GCA_945869265.1 of uncultured Prevotella sp. Classification (GTDB taxonomy): domain Bacteria; phylum Bacteroidota; class Bacteroidia; order Bacteroidales; family Bacteroidaceae; genus Prevotella. Next base: position 9,364 of record CAMBOI010000035.1, read on the forward strand.
ACCGACTCGGTTTATCGCAAGATACATGCATATAATAAGGTAAGGGCTTACAGGGTTGACGTGCAGGCGGTGTGCGACTCGCTCGTGTATAACTCGCTCGACTCGTGCATGTCGATGTATAAGGACCCGATAGTGTGGAACCAAAACCAGCAGTTGCTTGGCGAGGTGATCAACGTATATATGAAGGATTCCACCATCAACCGTGCCCATGTCATCGGTCAGTGTCTGTCGGTGCAGCAGCTCTCCGACTCAATCCACTTCAACCAATGCTCGTCGAAGGAGATGTTCGCATATTTCGAGAATGGCGAGATAAGGCAGAGCCGTGCCAAGGATAATGTGCTGATAGTGTATTATCCTATCGACGATAAGGACAGTACGCTTATCGGTCTCAACTACACAGAGACGAGCGATATGCGAATGTTTATGGAAAACCAGAAGATGAAGCGTATATGGATGCCCAAGGCAGAGGGAGTGCTCTATCCGATGACCCAGGTGCCGCCCGACAAGTATTTTCTGCCCACCTACGCATGGTTTGACTATGTGCGTCCGCTCAACAAGCAGGACATCTTTAATTGGCGCGGAAAGAAGGAGGGCACCGAACTCAAAGAGGAGAAAAAGCGCGAGGCACCGAAGAGAAAATTGAAAGATTGAATACAGAGACACGGAGATACAGAGATATATTTTATTAAGGAGTATGAAGATACAGAGAGATATACTCTGTAACTCTGTGTTAAAAATATAAAGAAATATGAGCGACATAATACAGTTGTTGCCCGACTCAGTGGCTAATCAGATTGCGGCGGGCGAGGTGATACAACGCCCCGCATCGGTGATCAAGGAACTCGTGGAGAATGCGGTTGACGCGGGAGCCAAGACCATCAATGTGCTGGTTGTAGATGCCGGACGCACGATGATACAAGTGATCGATGACGGTAAGGGTATGTCGGACACCGACGCGCGACTGGCATTCGAGCGCCATGCCACATCCAAGATCAAGCAGGCCGCCGACCTCTTCGATCTCCACACCATGGGATTCCGTGGTGAGGCTCTCGCCTCCATTGCAGCCGTGGCACAAGTGGAACTGCGCACAAGAATGGCCGACCGAGAGATTGGTACTCTGCTCACTTTGCAAGGGACAAAGGTGACGGGACAAGAACCCGTGGCATGTCCTGTGGGCAGTAATTTCAAGATAGAGAACCTGTTCTATAATGTGCCGGCACGAAGGAAATTCCTAAAGAGCAATACCACAGAGCTCAATAACATCATGACCGCCTTTGAGCGCATCGCATTGGTATATCCCGAGATCTCGTTTACGATGCTTAGCAATGGATTGGAGCTGATGAACCTGCATGCAGGCACATTGCGACAGCGCATCGTGGATGTGTTCGGAAAGCGACTCAACCACGACCTGCTGCCCATCGAGGTGGAGACATCCATATGCAGCATTACGGGATTCGTAGGCAAACCGGAATCGGCAAAGAAGAAGGGAGCGCAGCAGTATTTCTTCGTCAATGGCAGATATATGAAGCACCCCTATTTCCACAAGGCGGTGATGAATGCCTTTGAGCGAATGATTGCAGTGGGCATGCAAGTGCCTTACTTCATCTATTTCACCGTGCCGGCAGGTGACATCGACGTGAACATACATCCCACCAAGACCGAGATAAAATTTGAGAACGAACAGGCGATATGGCAGATACTCACTGCTGCCGTCAACGACAGCATCGGTAAGTTCTGCGATATCCCGTCGATAAACTTCGACACCGAGGGCCAACCCGAGATACCACTCTACGACCCCTCGGTGAATATCGCTCCCCCACGTCCGCAATACAACCCGTCGTACAACCCCTTCGAGACATCGTCGTCCTCACACAAGGATAAGGTGATTGACCAATGGGAGGAACTATACAAGGGATTACACTCCGGGGATGTGATAGCACCTGATGTGCAGGAGTCGTCATCCGACCTGTTTGAGTCGAGTGGGGTATATAGCCAACCCACAGAGGGGGTGGTGAAGTCGAAGATTGGTACAACCCTCGAAGAGCGTTCGCCGAGTCACTATCAATATAAGGGTAAGTATGTGATGACGGCAGTGAAGTCGGGCCTCATGATAATCGACCAAAATCGTGCCGACATACGCATACGCTATGAGCGATTCATACAACAGATGGAGCAGGAGGCGTCGCGCACGCAGAAGGTGCTGTTTCCCGAGGTGGTGCAGTTTGCGCCCTCTACCAAGGTGATGGTGGTGAAGTTGCTGCCTTATCTGCAGAAAGTGGGATTCGACCTCACCGACCTGGGAGGCAACAGCTTCTCGGTGAATGGTGTGCCTGCGGGATTGGAGGGCATCGACAGTGTGGCACTGCTGCAGGAGATTGTTGCTGACGCAGTGGAGAAGGGTTGCACTTCGGCCACGGATATACATAGCACACTGGCATTGGGTATGGCGCGCCGATCGGCTGTCACCTATGGCGAGGTGCTTGGCAACGACGAGATGGAGACGCTGGTCAACGATCTCTTCGCGACTTCCAACGTCAACTATACCCCCGATGGCAAGACTATACTCTGCATACTGCCACAGAGGGATATTGAGCAATTATTGAATTAGGGATTAGAAATTAGGGATTAGGAATGAAAAAGTTTTTTATGATATTGGCAATGGCAGCGATGACTGCCGGCGCCTATGCCCAGGACGACATCACACTTGACGACGGTATGTCGGCATTGGCTGGTAAGAAATATACCGTTGTCACCAATGGCTTTTGGACAAACTGGTTTGTTGAGGCATCTGCCACCATGCCTAAGTTTGACAAAGTCGGTATGTCGATGGCAATAGGTAAGTGGTTCTCGCCATCTATTGGTGTGAGGACGAAGTTTAATGCCTTTAGGGCAAAGGCTGTTGAGGAGCAGGTGATGTTCAACCTCAGCACTATCCTCTGCGGATATAACGCCAAGAGGGTGTATCACCTTGTGCCTTATGTAGGTGGCGGAATGTCGCTAGGTACTCCGTCGTTGCTCGGCTTGAGTGCAGGTGTGGTAAATAAGTTCCGCCTGTCAAAGCGTCTCGACCTGAACATCGACCTCAACTACCGCGGCAGTGAGCGTTATGGCAATATCTCCGAAGTAACGGGTAAGACACGCCATGACCACTCCCTCAATATTGAAGTGGGATTGACTCTGAATATCGGTAAGTCGAAATGGAAAAAGGAACCCGATGTACAGGGCATTCAGGAGATGTATCAGATGGAAATCGACGCACTGAAAGCCACGATCGAGGACCTTGAAAACAATAATAATAACGATTAAGCGCAAAGCGCTTAATCGTTATAACCTGCAGTTATCTCGCATATCTTGATAATCACGTTCATAGCCTTTTGCATCGACTGGATACTTACGAATTCGTAAGGTCCATGGAAGTTGACGCCTCCGGCGAAGATGTTGGGGCAGGGAAGCCCCTTGAAACTCAGTTGCGCACCGTCAGTACCTCCACGTATCGGTTGCACCTTAGGACGAACGCCACATTCCTGCATAGCCTTCAGTACGATGTCGATAACGTGCATGTTGGGCTCAATCATCTCCTTCATGTTGTAGTATTGATCCTTGACATCGCAATCAACAGTACCCTCACCGTATTTCTCGTTCATCTTCTTTGCACATTCAACCATCAGTCGCTTGCGTGCCTCAAACTTGTCGCGGTCGTGGTCTCGGATGATATAGGAGAGTTGTGCCTTTTCGGTATTGGTGTTCATTCCGAGCAAGTGGAAGAATCCCTCGTATCCCTCAGTTGTCTCGGGAGTCTCGTCGGCAGGAAGCATAGATGCAAGTTCCACGGCAAGTCGGTTGGCATTAATCATCTTACCCTTTGCATATCCAGGGTGCACACTCACTCCGTGGATAGTAATTTTCGCACTGGCAGCATTGAAGTTCTCGTATTCCAACTCTCCCAAGTCGCCACCGTCCATGGTGTATGCCCATTCACATCCAAATCTCTCTACGTCGAAGTGATGGGCACCCATACCGATTTCCTCGTCGGGATTAAATCCCACGCGTATGTCGCCATGCTTAATCTCCTTGTGGTCGCGCAGATAGCACATTGCCTGAATAATCTCGGCAATACCCGCCTTGTCGTCAGCACCGAGGAGAGTGTGTCCGTCGGTTACGATAAGATCCTCACCCACATGCTTAAGCAGTTCAGGGAATTTCTTCGGCGAGGAGATGATGCCCTCTGAGAGCAGAATGTCACTGCCGTCGTAGTTGGTGACGATATGTGCCTGAATGTTGGCTCCCGAACAGTCAGGACTAGTGTCGTAATGACTGATGAATCCGATGGTTGGCACTTTCTGCTTGCCCATGTTGGATTTCAGTGTAGCATAGAGATAGCCCTTGTCGTCGAGCTTTACATCCTCAAATCCCTCGCGCACGAGTTCCTTCTTAAGATACTCGGCAAACACGAGTTGTTTGTCGGTACTGGGGACGGTGTCACTATCCTCAGCCGACTGTGTGTCAAACTTAGTGTAGTTTAAAAATCTTTCGGTTATGTCCATATTATATGATTATTTTCGCCACAAAGTTACGTATTTTTGCAGACATGGCAAAATAATTTGCAATTTATTTTGTATTAAGAAGAAAAAGTGTTATATTTGCAGCCGATTTTGATACAATATGTCAACAAAACTAATAATTATATGTCAAGACAAAAGAAATTCATTCTGGATGAAAACCAGATTCCCGAGCAGTGGTATAATATTCAGGCCGATATGGTCAACAAACCATTGCCACCGCTAAACCCCGCAACCCACGAGGCTCTCACCGCAGACGACCTCAGTCATATCTTTGCTGCCGAATGTGCCAAGCAAGAGCTCGACATGGAGCATGCATGGATAGATATCCCCGAGGAGGTGAGGGAGAAGTATAAGTTCTATCGCTCCACTCCGTTGGTACGTGCATACGGACTTGAGGAGGCTCTCGACACTCCGGCACATATCTATTTCAAGAACGAGAGTGTCAATCCCCTCGGAAGTCATAAGATAAACTCTGCCCTGCCTCAGTGCTACTACTGCAAGCAGGAGGGCACAACCAATGTCACCACAGAGACAGGTGCCGGTCAGTGGGGAGCAGCCCTTTCCTACGCCGCCAAGATATTTGGTCTTGACGCTGCCGTATATCAGGTGAAGATTACGATGGAGCAGAAACCCTATCGCTCGTCTATCATGCGCACATTCGGAGCTGCCGTCACTGGTTCTCCATCCATGTCAACGCGTGCAGGAAAGAATATCCTCACTGTCGATCCCACTCACCCTGGTTCGCTCGGTACGGCTATCTCCGAGGCAGTTGAACTCGCCACTACCACTCCGCATTGCAAATACACCCTGGGTTCGGTGATGAGTCATGTAACCCTCCATCAGACAATCATCGGTCTTGAGGCCGAGAAGCAGATGGAGATGGCAGGCGAATACCCCGATATTGTGATTGCCTGCTTCGGCGGTGGTAGTAACTTCGGTGGATTGGCATTCCCCTTCATGCGTCATAATATCCTCGACGGCAAGACCACCGAGTTTATTGCCGCCGAACCGGCAAGTTGCCCTAAGCTCACGCGTGGTATCTTCCAGTATGACTTTGGCGACGAGGCCGGATATACACCGCTCATTCCTATGTTCACGCTTGGACATGAATTCAAGCCAGCCAATATCCATGCCGGCGGTTTGCGCTACCATGGTGCAGGAAGTATCGTCAGCCAACTTATCCGCGACAAGATGATGCACGGTGTTGACATTCCGCAGTTGGAGACATTCGAATCCGGTATCCTCTTTGCCCGCACCGAGGGTATCATCCCCGCACCCGAGAGTTGCCATGCTATTGCTGCCACCATCCGTGAGGCAAAGCGATGCAAGGAGAGTGGTGAGCAGAAAACCATCCTCTTCAATCTCTCCGGACATGGACTTATCGATATGCCGTCTTACGACCGTTTCATCAGTGGTGACTTGCAAAACTATGCCCTCACCGATGCTGAAATTCGCAAGAATGTAAGCGGTTTGGAGCAGATAATCAAGTAATAGTTCTGCGAATAGTTGAATTTGAACACAGAGACACGGAGATACAGAGGCTTTTTTAAGTTTTATGAAGATACAGAGAGTAGTAAACTCTGTGCCTCTGTATCTCTGTGTTTGATAAAAAACTTTGTGAAGCTAATTAAATGGTTAATTCAAGTTAAAAATCGCTTGAATATTTGGTGGGTTCAAATATTTGTAGTACCTTTGCACCCGCAAACAAGCGATAGGGCGCTTAGCTCAGTTGGTTCAGAGCGTCTGCCTTACAAGCAGAGGGTCGGGGGTTCGAATCCCTCAGCGCCCACAAAACAAAGCCGTGGTTCATTTGAACCACGGCTTTGTTCTATTGAATATTTTATATTTAAGTTTCGTATGTACTCTACTTTGTGGAGTTCATGGAGTTTAAAGACCCTACAGTTACAACTTATATTACGTTTAATATATATTTCTTCTCCTTTTTTACTTGATTTAACAAAAAAAATATTACCTTTGCACCCGAATTGATAAAAATGAGCAAAATAAATGAAAAAGAAAGTGATTAATCGATTATTTAAGGCATCAATGAAGGGTGGACTTTCATTGTTGATGTTGATGAGTGTGGCAACCGTAAAAACCTATGCACAGAATATTCAGGTGCATTATGACTTCGGCCGACATCTCTATTCTTCAGAGCAGAGCGACAGACAGAAGTTGACAGTGACATACGAGACATTCAAGGCCGACAAACTCGGTTCGTGGTTTTATTTCGTGGATGTCGATCTGCGCAATGAGGGTGCCAGTGGAGCATATACCGAGGTGAGCCGCGAGTTCAATCTCGGTAGTCAGTCGCCCTTTGCCGCACATATCGAGTTCGACGGTGGCCTCAATCTCTACGGCAGTTTTCAGAATGCCATCCTCGTAGGTCCTGCATATAATGGCCATTCAGCCGACTATAGTAAGACGTGGAGCGTGCAACTCCTGTATAAGCAGTGCCTCAAGGGCAAGGACAATAAGGCATTGGCAGGCGTGCAGCTCACAGGAGTGTGGGGTATCAACTTCGGCGGTGGAAAGTGGACATTCTCGGGATATGCCGATTTCTGGACAGGATATATCCCCAAATGGGATGCCAATGGACAGAAGAAGGGATTGCTTATTCAATCCGAGCCCCAGTTGTGGTATAACATCACCAAGAATTTCTCTGTGGGTACGGAGTTTGAGATCTCCAACAACTTCATCTATCCCACATGCGAAACCACCAAGACATTCTATTTCAATCCTACCCTCGGAGTGAAATTCAACCTTTAATAGTGTTTGGCTATTTATAGTCAATAAGCAAGAAAAATCGAGATTTATTTGGTGGTCTTGGAATAAAGTTGTAACTTTGCAGCTTGAAAATCAGAATATAAGATGAAAATAGGATTTGACAACGAGAAATACCAGACGATTCAGTCGGAGCATATTAAGGAGAGAATATCCCAGTTTGACGGTAAGCTTTACCTCGAATTGGGAGGCAAACTGTTTGACGACCATCATGCCAGTAGGGTGCTGCCGGGATTCCAACCCGACAGTAAGTTGCGAATGTTTCAGAAGATTAGCGACAGCATTGAGATTGTGATAGTGATCAGTGCCGCCGACATCGAGAAGAACAAGAAGCGTGCCGACCTTGGCATCACCTATGATGAGGACGTGCTCCGATTAAGGGGCGAATTTCAGGGACGTGGCTTTATGGTGGGTTCGGTGGTCATCACCCATTATAACGGTCAACCGGCAGCCATCGCCTTCCGCCAGCGTCTTGAGCGCGACGGCATAAAGACCTATTGCCATTATCTCATTGAGGGCTATCCCCACAACGTGGCACTCATTGCCTCCGACGAGGGATTCGGTAAGAACGACTATGTCAAGACCGAGCGCCCGTTGGTCATCGTCACCGCACCGGGTCCTGGAAGCGGTAAGATGGCGGTATGCCTCAGTCAGCTCTACAACGAGAACAAGCGCGGAGTGAGGGCGGGATATGCCAAGTTTGAGACATTCCCCGTGTGGAATCTACCTCTTAAGCATCCCGTGAACATCGCCTACGAGGCAGCCACTGCCGACCTCAACGATGTTAACATGATCGACCCCTTCCATCTTGAAGCATACAACAAGATTGCCATCAACTACAACCGCGACATCGAGATCTTCCCCGTGCTCAACGCTCTTTTCGAGGGTATCTATGGCAGCAATCCATATAAGTCGCCCACTGACATGGGAGTGAATATGGTGGGATTCTGTATATCTGACGACGAGGTGTGTTGCGATGCCTCCAAGGATGAGATTATCCGACGTTATTACGACGCCACCAACAAGATGGCAAAAGGTGCTTGCAATGAGAATGAGATCAGTAAGATACAGATGCTCTTCAATCAGGCAAAGATCAACACCGACTTCCGCCGCACCACCGTTGCCGCCAAGGAATGTCTGAAGCGCACGGGGCATACGTCGTCAGCCATCGAACTCGAAGACGGCACCATCGTCACTGCACATTCAAGTCTTCTTTTAGGTTGCAGTGCTGCCCTGCTTCTCAACGTGATGAAGCATCTTGCCGGTATCGACCACGACACCAAACTGATTCCGCAGTCAATGATCGAACCGATACAATATACTAAGGTGAATTATCTTGGAGGTCATAACCCCCGTCTTCACACCGACGAGGTGCTCGTGGCACTGTCGGTGTTGTCGAATGTCGATGAGAGGTGCAGCCGTGCCCTTGCCCAGTTGCCCAAACTGCGTGGCTGTCAGGTTCACTGCACAGTGATGCTCTCCGAGGTTGACCAGAAGATATTCAAGAAACTCGGTGTCAATCTCACCTGCGAGCCAGTGCTGAAGAAGTAATTAGGAATTAGGAATTAGGTGATAATCGCATCGCGGCATTGTTCCATCAGCCACTTCGGTGTGCTGGTGGCACCGCAGATGCCGATGGTTCTCACTCCATCAAGCCATTCTTTCTTTATCTCCTCAGGTCCCTCGATGAGGTGACTGTTGGGGTTGACGCTCTTACATTCGTTGAAGAGCACCTTTCCATTACTGCTCTTGCGTCCGCACACGAAGAGCACGAGGTCGTGGCGTGCGGCAAATGTCGATATGTTGGGCATACGGTTGGCCACCTGTCGGCAGATAGTGTCGAAGCTCTTGAATGTGGCATCAGGAGATATGTGTTCCTGTATATACTCAATGATACGATGAAATTCGTCGAGCGACTTCGTTGTCTGTGAGTATAGATAGATGTCGCGCGTGAAGTCAAGGCGCTTCACCTCCTCCACATTGGCAATCACTATAGCCTTGCTCTCCGTCTGTCCCACAAGACCGAGCACCTCTGCATGTCCCGGTTTGCCGAAAATTACAATCTGCGCCTCCGGACAAGCGTCATATTGCTTCTTTATCCTGCGCTGCAGTTGCAGCACCACGGGGCATGTGGCATCGATAATCTCGATGTCGTTCTCTCGTGCTATCTCGTAGGTTGATGGCGGTTCGCCGTGCGCCCTCAGTAGCACCTTCACCCCATGCAGTTGTTTCATCTCCTCGTGATTGATTGTCACGAGTCCCAACTGCTTGAGCCTTTCACATTCCATACCGTTGTGCACAATGTCGCCCAGGCAGTATAGTGTCTTTCCTGCTGCCAGTTCCTCTTCGGCCTTCTTTATGGCAGTGGTCACACCGAAACAAAATCCACTGCCGTTGTCTATCTCTATCTGTACCATGTCTGCTATCCTTTTAAATCATTAAAATATGTGTCGAGCAAGTCCTGTGCCGCCGTAAAACTCGTTTTCTCTCCTGCCAATACGGTGGCTTCCGCCTTCTTCAGCAATTGGCGTATCGTCTCGTTGTGATAGAAGTGGGCGCGCAGATGCTCGTTGATACTCTCATACATCCAGTATTTGCTCTGCTCATTGCGGCGATATTCGAAGTAGCCGTTGTGCTTCACGAAGTCGATGTATTGATACACCATGTCCCATATCTCCTTGATGCCAGTGCCATAGAATCCGCTGTAGCACAGTACCTTGGGTGTCCATCCGCTTTCGGGTTTGGGGAAGAAGTGGAGGGCATTGCGAAAACTGGTGGCAGCCATGTGGCATTTATCTACATTCTCACCGTCGCACTTGTTGATGCATATACCGTCGGATATCTCCATTATACCGCGCTTGATGCCTTGCAGTTCATCGCCCGTGCCGGCCAACTGTATCAGTAGGAAGAAGTCAACCATCGAGTGGCATGCCGTCTCGCTCTGACCCACGCCCACCGTCTCCACGAATATCTTGTCAAATCCCGCCGCCTCACAGAGGATGATTGTCTCGCGTGTCTTGCGGGCCACACCGCCGAGAGAACCCGCTGATGGGCTAGGGCGAATGAACGATTTAGGATGCTGCGACAGTTTCTCCATTCTCGTCTTGTCGCCGAGGATACTGCCCTTCGACAGTTCGCTCGACGGGTCGATGGCAAGCACTGCCAGTTTGCCGCCGTAGGTATTGAGCACGTATGTACCAAACTCGTCGATGGATGTCGATTTGCCTGCTCCCGGCACACCGCTGATACCGATGCGCACAGAGTTGCCGCTGTATGGCAGGCATTTCTCTATCACCTCCTGCGCCTTGGCTTGGTGTTGCGGGTTGACACTCTCGATGAGGGTCACTGCCTGACTGAGTATAGTGACGTTGCCCTTTACGATACCCTCCACCATGTCGCTCACGCTGAGTTCGCGGCGCTTGAATCGCGCACGGTTGAGATAGGGGTTCACTATTGATGGTTGGGCCACGCCGTCGTTCACGGTGAGTCCCTTGTATTCGCTGCTGTTTTCTGGGTGTTCCATATTTATTTTATTTTTATAACGACCTTAGCCTTGTTGGGATCGTTGGTTATCATGAGCACACGGGGAGTGGTGCGTGCCTTCGCCATCAGTTGCTTGTCAGCAGTGATTTTGAGGGTTGTCTTCTGTCCCGGTGCCAGTTCCTGTTTGCCGAGTGTCACTCTCAGTGCGTCGCTGAACATGTGCAGCGAGCGGATGACGAGTAGCGACTTACCGGTATTCGTAATCACAATCTTTCTCGACTCCTTGTTCTTACCCTCAAAGTCCATTGTCACCTCCTCTTCCGAGATGGTGATTTTCGGTGCATTGAGCAGTTCGTTCTCGGTGAGTTGTGCAAACGAGGGCAGCAGTACTGCCGATGCGTTGATTTCGTTTTCCTGACTCACCTTGTCGCCCTTGCGGTTGGCGAGGTGTAGAGTCGTCTGCGTGATACCCAAGTCGCGGATGAGGTCGGAGTGCAGTGTCACCATTATCTTGCCCGTCTGTCCCGGTCGCAGATATGGCTGGGACGCTTCGGCCGTGAGGTAGGGAGGCAGGTGCATAAGGTTAGGTTCGAGCACCGATGTTCCCTCGTTCACCATGTTAATCTCTTCGATGGGCATGTCGCCGCGGTTGACGTCGTCAAATTCCAGGTCGAGTTTATCTACCCTCAGGTCGCCCACCTTGTATGGGTAGGTCTTTGAGTAGTCGTTGACATGCTCCTGCACTATACCCTTCATTGATATATACATCGGTTCCTTCGTACCGTTGGAGTATATGCAAGCCTCCTTGAAGAAGTGTCCGAGCTGTCGTGCGTCGTAAGTCACTTTCAGTTCAAAGTCCTCTCCCGAGGGAATCTCTCCCTTGGGATATTCGGCGGATATACATCCGCAACTCACCCTTACGTCAGAGATGATGAGTTTTCTTCCGCCCTTGTTCTTCATCTTGAACGTGGCGGTCACTGGTTTGTTGTATTCCACCTTGCCGCAGTCGATTTCCTTGTCTATCACCTGCAGCTTTTGGGCGTTGAGGGGCATGGCGATAAATAACAATAAGCCCCCGAAGCCCCCACCTAACCTCCCCGAGGGGAGGAATCTTAGAATGTCTTTTAAGTTCATATTTTCAATCTTTCAATTTTCAATTTTAACCTTCAATTTTTAATTTATTTAGGCACGGAAATCCACGGCTTTATTTTTAATAAAGACACGGCTTGGCTCCGCATTGATATATACACAGCACTTCGTGATTACGGCTTGCTTGCGCAAGTTCACGGCTTAGTTTGCTTTTCTGTGGTAATGAGCCGTGTCTATACTTTAGTATAGCCTTTAAACTAATATAGCCATTCCCATCGCGCAGCCAACCGTGTCTTTTCTTAAAAGCCGTGTCCATCCGTGCCTAAAATTAATCTTCAATCTTCAACTCTTCGCCTCCGACCGTCGCCGAGAACTCCGGACTATAGGCGCATTGCGCCGAGCAAGAGCCCGTTTGGTAAGTGCCCGTGCGGTCGATATAATACTCCGTCTCTATCACCCTCTTGCCCTTGGGCATGGTGTTAAGATAGAAGTTGGTGGTATTGTCCTTCGGCGAGCAGTAGATGCCGTTGCGATACCCCGTGAGCTGCTCCACAGGTTGCATGCAAGCCGCACGGCGGTCGATGATTTGCACGAAGTCGAGGTCGCGGTCGGCAGTCACGGTGATTCTCACCTTCACCTTCGCTCCCACCTTCAATCCCCCCTCGGGCAGTATAATCTCGCGCTTCACCGCCAGTCCGCTGCCGCTCTTCCTGATGTCGGTGGCTTTCTGCATATACTGTGCATAAACGGCGCCCCACGAAGTTCCCTCCGAGGACTTGTCGAATGAGATGGTCTTCATCTTCTTGTCCACCTTGGTGGCAGCTTTCACATATCCCATACCCGCAGTGGCCTTGGGCATGTCCATCTGTTTGCCGTCGATGGTGATTAGAGTTTCCTCCTTCGGTGCGAGCATGTCGGCCGATGACATGAGGAAGGCATATACCGCATTCACACTGTTGATAGGCGTGCTCCACATCTGCCCTCTCTTCTCCTGCAGCAGCCAGCGTTGCATCTCGGCTATTGTCTGCTGTTCCTTAGGAGTCACGAGAGTCATTGCCTCGATGGCAGCCACCTGCGTCGGTATGCGGTAGTCGCACCACGAGTATCCGGCTCTTTGCGTCTCGAAGTATCTGCCCATGTCCTCCTTGTATGTAGTGTATTCCTTGAGGCTTTTGATATATTCGTCAGCCAAGCGTCTCTCACCGTTGCGTGCGAGAATCACCGCCGTCATCGCCTTGTCGTATATCGACTGCTCCTTTATTTCCTTCTTCATCAGTGCGATGAGATAGTCGGCGGCACTCTTCGCTTCGCCTTGCAGTTGGCGTCCGTCGATGGCGTTGGTGTATAGATATTGCAGGTGGAGCGACGAGAAATAATTCGTCTTGTCCTTCTTCATCCGCCTTACGTCCTTCACTATTTCCTTGTCGAGGAAAGAATAAGCCGCCGCCTTCATCTTTTTTACCTCCTCATTCTCGCCCGTCATCATCTCCATCCTGGCTATTGTCTGCATCACGTTGACAGTCATGTAGGCAGAGCCCTGCATACCCTTCCACCAGCTCCACGAACCGTCGCTGTTCTGCAGTCGCTCCAATTTGTCGATAGCCGACGATATGCGTGCGTTCATGGTGTTGTCGTCGAAGAAGTCGCCCAGTGAGCGCTTGATGTCCTCCTCCTTGTCGGCATCCGTCATCCATGGTGTCTCGCTCAGCAGCAGGTTCTTCAGTTCGCTGTTGCGACTGAGGTTGCTCATGAGCGACTCGCCTCCGTTGCGTGCCTCCTCCTTCCACAGGCAGAACACCTGACGAATCTTCGGGTTGTTCTCGGCAATATGACGGCCTATCACGTTGGCATATAGCGATGTGCTCTGGTCGATCACGTTGTTCTCGTTGGCAGTGGCTATTGAGGGCAGGGCCTGCACCATCATCCACGCGGGATTATTGGTGTATTCCACGGTCAGTCGTGCCGTGTTGTCCTTCACCGGCAGCAGTTTGTCGATGTTCACCGTCTTCACCCCCTTGTCCGTTTGTGTGAACGCCACCGTCTCGGTCACTCTCTCCTTGTTGGGCAGAATGGGCAGGTAGTGCTGCTCGCCGTCTGAGAATGTCTTGCCCGAGGCACCCTTGCCGTTAGCCACAATCTTGCATACTACGAGGGCGGGAGTGTCTTCTGCTGGAGCGAAGTCAAATGTCACGGTGGTGGTCTTGTTGAGTTCCACACTGAATGGTTTGTTGTCGCTCATGATCACCTTGCCCGTCTCGGGGTCCGACATCTCTATACGTATGTCGCCCTGTGCCTTGGCGTTGCCCGTGTTGAATATCTTGGCGGTGATGGTGGTCTTGTCGCCCATGCGCACAAATCGCGGCATGTTTGGCTGCACCATTATCTCCTTCTGAGCCACCGCTTCGCCGTCGAGCAATCCAAACGCCATGTCTTGCGTATGAGCCATACCCATGAATCGCCATGAGGTGAGCGTCTCGGGCAGTGTGAACGACATCACTGCGTTGCCCTTCTTGTCGGCTATGATGTTCGGGAAGAAGAACGCCGTCTCGTTCATGTTCTCGCGTATTGTCTCTTTGGCGGTTCCTGTATCGTCGTCGCTTTCCTTAGCCGCCTTCATTTCCATTTTTGCACCTTCGGTCACAGCCATCTCTTCCACAGCCACCATATTGCCTCCATCCACCACTGCTGCTGTGGCAAATGAGGCTTGCTTCATCATCACCTGTCCGAAGCGTGTGAATCTCCTTCCGCCGTAGTTGAACAGCTGGTCGTCGAAGTGCGACAGTTGTAGTTGTGTGAAATTCAGTCTTGGCAGTTTTGCCGATGCCGAGAAGATGAGTCTTTGTCGATAGGCTGTCTCCCATGATGTATAGGGCAGGGGAGTGTCGAGACTCACGTTGAAGTTCCACCTGTGCTTCGTTATCTGGTCGAGCGATGCGTCGTATAGAGTAGCCATCAGTTGTGCGTCAGCCGGTTTGCCGTCGGCACCGAGTATGCTCATTGTCCATTGCTCCTTCTGTCCGGGCACGAGTCGGTCGCGGAATGTTGTCCACTTCATCCTCAGTCGGTTGTCGGGCAATGGTCTTTGTATGGTCTTCGATGTGCTGACGATCACTCCGTCCTTCACCCATGCGTAGGTGAGCAGGAGTCCGTTGCCGTATGCTTCCTTGTATTTGAATGTGCGGTTGATGAGGGCGTTGCTGATGTCCTCGCGTCCGCTCTCAATCACCTTGTCGCCTGAGATGATGGTATATACCACATGCACGTTGTCGCGCGACGAACCAGCCTGGAATGTCACTGTAGAGTTGTTGTCGGCAAATCTCCCCGACGAGAGGTAGAACCACTGGTCGGTGTCGGTGCATGGACGTGTGTCGCTGAGGTTGAACACGATGAAGTCCTGCCTCAGTGTGTCGCTGTCGCACAATGCATATAGCGAGTGCTTGCCCGAGGTCAGTGTCTTTGGCAGCATGATAGGAGTCATCGTGCGTCCTTCGAGCCATTCACCCTCGTCTATTCTCATCCTCACGGGAGTGTTTACATTGATGCCCGCCTGGT
Organism: uncultured Prevotella sp.; assembly: GCA_945869265.1. GTDB lineage: Bacteria > Bacteroidota > Bacteroidia > Bacteroidales > Bacteroidaceae > Prevotella. Next base: position 24,834 of record CAMBOI010000035.1, read on the forward strand.
TCTTCAGATACACCGTCACGCTCTTCAGACTGTCTCCGAGTTCCTTGTCGGCTATGCTGCTGCTGATGGCAGTAGGTCGGTTGCCGAGGGGTATGCTCATCTCTCCGCTGTGAGTCTCGCCGCTGATGTCCGTTACGTCAGCCTCCACCGTGAAGTTGTAGAATCTCCTCACTCCCGTATCGTCGGGCAGAATGAGAGGCAACGACATGTCAAAGCGTCCGTCGCCGTCGGTGATTGTCTCTTCCTCCTTGATAATCACATTACTGTCTTCGGTTCTATACCATGGCGACCACCACAGCGACGGGCGTCTCACCACCCTGTATTTCACCTTGGCTCCCTGCACCGGCACACCGGCATACGACACTGCCTTAGCCTCCACGCTCAGCGTGTCGCCACCCTGGTATCTCGTGTTGATGGTGGGAAATTCCACCTTGAATGTCGGTCGCTTGTATTCCTCCACTCGTATTCTCACACTGTTGTTGCCCACCGAGATGCGGTAGTTGCCCGACATGCCGCCTTCAGGCAGGTTGAACTCCGCGCTCAGCGTTCCGTATTTGTCAGTCGTCACCTCCTGTTCATCCATCACGTTTCTGTTCGCGTCGCGCATCACCACGGTCATCTTCTTGCCCCCGAGGGCGCGAGCCTTTGTCCATGAGTCCTTGGCATATACCACGGCAGCCACCTTCACCTTCTGTCCCGGGCGATATATGCTGCGGTCGGTGAAGATGTTCACCTCCTCCTCCGTTCTTCCGTCGGAGTTGTTGAAGTTAAATCCGCTCCATATCGTGCTCCTCAGGCAAGCCTTGTCGTCGGTGGTGTATGTGTAGTATTCCAAAGAACTTCTTCCGTTCATCTCGAAGATAGCCTCGCCGTTGGCATCGCAGGTAAGAGTAGCGTTCTTTGTCTTCGACGCCAACTGCTTGACGTTGATTTTGGCGCCACCCACAGGTTGTCCGCTTGTGGCATTCACCACCACAAACTTCATCTTGTTTCCCGGCAGCGACTGTGTGATGGTCATGAGGTCGCTCACCCACAGCAGTTGCCTGCTTGTGGCAGTGGCGGGGTTCGAAGTCACCTCCACGAGATACACTCCCTTAGCCAAGCCTTCCACCTTGATAGAGTCGTTCACCACCTGATAGTTGGGTATGCCTCCGAAGTTGGCGGTCTTTGTCTGCACGGGATATTCCGCCGTTCTCGACTTTATGAGTTTCATGTCGTTGGCGTTTGTCAGCGTATAAGACCTGCTGCCATCCACGTCCACCTTATATATGTTCATAGTCAGCGAGCCCACGTTTCTCACTTTGTTGAGCTTTGCCCAGAAGTCGATGCCCGCACGTTTCACGCTTTTGTCAATCTCAGCCGTGAACATCGAGCGTGTCAGTTCCTTCTCGGCATTGCGCAGTTGTCCCATGCCCTGCCATTCGCCCCATTTGTCGAGAGCGTAGTGTATATACCCTATGCGGTCTTCCACGCTCACGTCCTTGCACCTCGTCATTGCCTGATATCTGGCGATGGCCACCTCACCAGCCACGTCGAGGTCTTCATACACGTGAATCACCGAGTCGAGAGCGAACACAAACGGAGATTTCTTCACAGCATATTTTCCAGGCACCTCCTTCACCTCCGTCTGCACATATTTCAGTGCAGCGATACAAGCCGCTCGCCTGTTGCCGCTCTTGTTGTAGTATTCAAACATCGGCAGATACTGCTTAGTTTCGTTGGCAATTACGCTCAGCAGGTCGCCCCCGAATATATTGGCGTTAGTGCCCTCCACCACCATCGGTTCGAATGTCCCCGCCTTTGTCTTGCCAAGTATATCTACGTCGGCGATGGCAGCCTTGCGATATTCTGCAGTCTTCGCCTCGTGTCCCTTCTCGTTGTCAGCATGGAGCCTGTTGCCTTCCATGTTGTATATCTTGTATAGCACAGCGGCATACACAGCCTTCAGAGCCTTGTCCGAGGTCTTGGCATATTCGGATTCCACCCTCCTTACTGCAGGTAGCAGCGAGTCGCTATTGATACTGTTGATGGCGCGTATCGACTGTATTTTCGCCTTCATCAGTTGTCCGTAAGCCTTTTCCGTCTCCGCCTTGTCGGCTATCTGCATCAGCAGTTCATATTCCGTTTTTGGCAAGTCCTTGTCCTGAGCCGTCTTCACCTGTTTCCACAGTGCAGAATAATTCTGTGCGCAGATAGGAGTTGTCAGCATCGATAGTCCCAACAATAATATGGAAAGCACTTTTTTCATATCGTTTTTAATTGTTCGTGAATGATAAGTTTTTACTAAGATAACACGTTATATCGTGTATGCTTGCATATTCAGCCTACAAATTTACGAAAAAAAAGCATATAAGCGATATTAATTAATGAATATTATGTTTTCTTCATTCCGTTTTACTCTTTTAGAGTAAATATAAAGGCACGGAATCCGTGCCTAAGTCATAAAAAAAACGCTGCAACGCTGCAACACTGCAACGCCTATTTCTTTATCCGTTAGCCAACAGGCTAAAAACTCGGGATAACGGAAAAGGGCATGAACTTTTTTTGTCCATGCCCTTTAATAATAAAACAGTAGGGTGAATATTCCGTTTCCCTGTCTAAAATAATATATCGAAACGGAATTTTTATTTTCTATGCAAATTCTATGCTCATATGTTTTCCCAATCCACTACATATTCGGAACAAAGTGTTGAGCATAATATCAGATTTCCCATTTTCAATACGGGAAATATAACTTTTCTTAGTGCCAACCTTTAAAGCCAACTCCTCTTGTGTGAGTCCGGCCTTGCATCTCATATCTTTAATAATTTCTCCTATTATGAAAGCATCACATTCCGAGTCAAAGTGAGCTCTTTCTGGAGTTCCTATCTTCCCGAAATCCTCATCTATCAAATCCTCAATAGGAGTCAAATGCAATCTTTTCATTTCTTCTTTATTCATAGTCGTTCTTCTTTTTTAGTTCAAAATACTCTTTCATTATTCTCTTAGCCTTATCTATTTCATTAGATGGCGTTTTGTCAGTCTTCTTTTGGAAAGCATTAAATAATACTACAATATTGCCCTCATCGAAACAACAGAAAATGCGATATATGTTTCCTCCATCTTCTATTCTTATTTCATATAAACCATCACATTAGTAAACAGTATCCAAGAAAATAGTTAAATATTTAGCATTAATTAACATCCTTTCCCCTGGTGTCCCCTAACGAGGATTCAACTAGCAAGTGCAAATTTGCAACATCTTTTTGTAAAAGCACTCATTAGGAGTTGAGAAATTGCGATGCAAAATGCGGCAACTGCCATAATAGCAGACACACATACCAAAAATAAACACGCAATTTTCTTCATTGACCTAAATTCCGCAGCATTTTAGTTTAATATTATTTATAAGTTTCTGAGCAACAAAACGCACATTTTTGATGCCGGTTTGGCGGCAGGCTTGCGGCTTGTCGCTAAGGTGTCGTTGGTATATATTTTACTGGCATTCATCATTGTTATTTACGTTTAATGATTGCAAAAGTACAAAGTTTTTTTGAAACGACAAAAGATTTTGGATATTTTTTTTGAGAAATGTTGAAATCATGGTATTGGTAGGGGAAAAAGCGGAGTCACAGCGGAGTCATAGCGGAGTTACATAGGAGGAACTACAACGATTTTTGTTATTATATAATCCATTTCCAATTTGTGGAGGGCGGTCTTACATAAAGTAGAGACCCTACAGCAATGAGGGGCTGCGCGATGGGTTTATAGGCCACAGATGGTTTTTATAGACCACAGATTATCACAGATTGACACAGATTAAGAGCCAAAGGCTCTGATGATTATTGATTGATGATGATTGATTATTGATGATAATAATCTGTGATAATCAAAATATCTTTGATATTTAAAAATCTGTG
>CAMBOI010000036.1 GCA_945869265.1 uncultured Prevotella sp.
TTATATTTCATCTTTTCTTAAAATTTTGGAGTCAACCTATTCTAAAAAAAGACAAACAGGGGCTTCACATTAATATATAACAGCCTAAGTGATAAAATCTGAATAGGTAAGTAGTAAGAAATAATAACCCGTTTAATTATTGAGGAAGAAACGGGTGAACTCACTCTCGAAATTTGGTGTTAATACATCTTTACCGAGGGCAGCGCGTATCTCGTCGATAGTCCAAAAACGACCGCCGGCAAGTTCTTCTGTGGATGGGGAGATAACACCGTCGTAGATTGTGGTGTTGACATATACGAGTTCGCGCTCCTTCTTGCTTTCAAACACATACTTGCCCAGGCTGCGTGGAGTGAAGTGGGTAATGCCGAGTTCCTCACGCACCTCGCGACGCAGTGCATCAGAGGGATTCTCGCCATAGTCGATATGTCCGCCTACGGCAGTGTCCCACTTCGCCGGTTGGATGTCCTTCCAGTCGGGACGCCGCTGCAAATACACTTGCCCCTGAGAGTTGAACACATGCAGATGAACCACGGGATGAAGCAGTTTACTGCCGCTATGACACTCGCCACGGGTGGCTGATCCTATCACCGCGCCCTCTTCATCCACTAAAGGAAATATCTCTTGTTTATTATCCATATTAATCAATATCTGAAAAAAAATGCGACCTGATGTGAAAATCGGGGGCAAAGATACTGAAAAATAACGAAACAACCAAATATTAATGAATAAAAAAATGCGAGACCTTGCAACAAAACATGATTTCATCGCGTCAAATAGGCAAACAACCAAAATTATCGATTATGAAAAGAGCAACATCAACTATCATTATCTTGTTGGCAACAATATGCCAACTGAGTGCACAGAATCTTATTGGAAGAGTAACTGACGAGGAAGGACAACCAATGGAGTTTGCCACAGTTTCACTCCGTTCCCTTCCCGACTCCTCCATCGTGGCAGGATGCATAACTGACGCGAAGGGACAGTTCTGCATTGAAAGAAAGAATGCGGGCGACTTCATACAGATTTCCTCCATAGGATATGGAACGAAGAACCTGCCAGTTTCTGCATTCACTACATCACAGACAATAAAGATGCAGATTGAAGCTAATTTGCTGAACGAAATAGTTGTAAGCAAAACTCTTCCAAAGACAAAGCTCCTTGGCGATGCAGTAGTAACTACAGTCGCCGGTTCGATACTTGAACATGCGGGCAATTCGCTTGAGGTGCTTGCCAAAGTACCTGGAATGATTACCAAAAACGGGAATCTGGAAGTAATTGGACGTGGCACACCCGTCTATTATATAAACGGCAGAAAGGTGACCGACGACTCGGAGCTCCGCAACCTTATGTCGGAAGACATCAAGTCGATAGACGTCGTAAGCAATCCCGGTGCCGAATATGGTGGCGAGGTGAGATGTGTAGTGCGCATCCGCACCGTAAAGCGACAGGGAGATGGTTTCAGTTATGCGCTTACGAGTCAGGCTCAGCAACAAATATACGACAACCACGATTTCGACCCGTCATGGTCGGTTCTAGACCTCAACTATCGCACAGGAGGCTTGGATTTCATAGGAAAAATTGTATATTACAATCAGCACAGCTATCAGATAAGTGACCAAATGAGTGGTAACACATTCGTCAAGATGCCAGATGGAAGCGTAAAGCATAACCTGATGGAAGGTCCTTTCGCTTTCATTGGTCACAATAGCGGAATAAGCGGCGATCTCGGATTGAACTGGCAGATTAATGAGAACCATTCTCTTGGAATGAAGATGAACTATGGCGGAATGCTGTTTGGTAATCAAGATATCGTCTTTGAGGACAATGTATATGCAAACGACGAGCTGATTGACATTGTACATTCCGCATCCCATACCACCACACCTTCTTCTCACACCTTTACAGGCAATATCTACTACGACGGGAATATCAATAAACTGCATGTGAACTTCAATGCAGACTTCAGCGACTCGGGCTACAAAAAGGAAACTAACGTGAACGAAAACAGTCAGAACGACCCTGCATTCATTGAGAACTTATCCGATGGAGTAGCACGAATGGGAGCAGGAAAACTTGTACTCTCCTACCCCATCTGGAAAGGAATGTTTAAGATTGGAACAGAGGAGACATACGTAAGCGCAAAGCAGGAATACAATTCTACCAAGACGGAGATTCCTTCGTCGAAAGCTAAGATTGCCGAGAACAACATCTCTGGCTTTGCTGAATATGCCTTACCTTTCAAGTATGTGCAGGTGGTCGCCGGCATAAGATATGAGCATGTTAACTTCGAATACACCAATGAATGTAGCCCGAAGGATAATATCAACAGGACACACAACAACTGGTTTCCTTCATTCAACGCATCAACCAAGATTGGTCCTGTAGGTATTAATCTTGGATATACCACAAAAATCAAGCGACCACGATATGACCAGCTAAGTACAGAGCTTCAGTACAACAACCGGTTCTTGTATCAGACGGGCGACCCTACGCTTCTTAACGAGATACAGAACACCCTCTCGCTTAATGCCAACTGGCGATGGCTCACTCTTACCGGTGCATACGAGGTGGTTGACAACGCCATATATCAGCTCGGTTATCCATACGACGATGATTGCACTGCTATGGTAAAGTATTCCAACGCGAAGGAGACAGTCCGCAAACTCAACATCTATCTCAATGCATCACCAACCGTTGGCATTTGGAATCCACGCTATACTGTAGGTATGGAGAAGCAGTACTTTGAGACAACCGTTATCGACCCGCGTGAATCAACAGGTACGCGTGTAGTCAAACGTAACGATCCTATGTTCTTTATTCAGGCAAACAACTCATTCAAATTTAAGAAGGGGTGGCTGATTGATCTTGACTATCAATACACATCGCCCTTTGACTACGTGATGTATAAGTTTACCAAACCGAAACACGGTCTTAATCTTGCCATCAGCAAATCGTTTCTCAAGCACGATGCACTCAACGTCCGTCTTGCATGGAATGACATCCTTAACAATACAAAGGAACACGTATGTACCGACTATGGCAATTTCATCCACAACCAGAACAATGATTACTATTCTCCAAGCATCCAGCTTCGCCTCTCATATCGTTTCAATACGGCAAACAGCAAGTATAAAGGTACTGGAGCGGGAGCTGATGCAAAGAGCAGAATGTAGAAGACTTATTCTCAACACTTCATTTTTGTCCAATTAAGTATCCGCCAATCTCATCGATGAATTGTCTGTCAATGCCATTGGCTGCGGCAAAGTCAGGGAAATGACTCACGGCGTATTCTACATCATCAATGATAGAAGATGCATTTCTGATGCAGGAGTCGTCACCAAACCTGAGAATATCGTCACGGGTGATTTTCCTGTCTTTGCCGCATAACGTCAATTCATGGCGATGATACAGAGGCGAACCATGCAAATCTACCGTAAAGTTCAAGTCGTATGCAGGTGCAAAATGCCAATGTCCATCTCTTCCCATCAAGAATGAGAAGTTCTTGTTATGATCATCAACGTTTGCCGCAAAAACATTAAATGCGGCTATGCGGAAGATTCCCGTCAGCTCGTTGTCCGGTATTCTCAACAGACGGGCAGTCTTCATCAAGTCCTCATAACAATCTGCGTCAGGAGATAAGGCAGCAAGTGTCTGGATATGCAATTTGTCATTTCCAACCCTATCAAAACGCTCAGTGATAAAATGGCTATGCCCATCTATAGTAATCAGCCTTGATGGCATCATCTTTATTCCACACGCCAAAGCCATATCATAATAAGTCTTTTCCATTAGAGTATATGGAAAATGCCCGACTCTGTCAAATTTTAGAATAAAATACTTAAAATTGCCCTCAAGGTGGACTTGCCCGGATTTCACTGTGCCGTCATCCTCGTTGATGGCAATAATTGCCTTGGGCTGCATACCTCCTGCTGATGTGCCAACGAGATACAGACTCTGCATACTTGCACTATTCAGATTATCCACCGCCACTGACCTTTCGTTAAGAATATCATCCGCTATTTTATAAAGACAGGACAATTCCAAATCTACCGGAGCACCCCATTGGTCGAAACATGGTTCAAACTCCAGCGCCCCCATAGCACGCTTACCCATAAACGCCAATGCATCAACTGGAGTGAATTTCACGTCGGGCATATTTTCATACTGCCATCTTGAAATAAGACTTTCACCCCAGCGGTCAGGTAGCGAGTCTGCAAGAAATTCCGGCAACCCTTTATATATCTTCTGTTGTATGTTGCCCTTGTATATTCCACCTTGACGAAGATACGGTTTGCTGATAGATGCAGTCATTGGGGCAATGTCATATCCAGTTGACAGGAACGACGGCGAGAAGCTAAAAAACGCTCTTCTCTCCTTGTCGTCCCATACCAATCTTCCAACATCATACCCCCATAGTGTGATTTTCAAAACGTTATTCATACTCATCCCTTTCCTTAATGTTTGACTCTCTGCCTTTGCTTCCCCTTTAGTTTCTTTTGTATGTCCTCCATTTCAAATGGCGACAGGGGTAACTCGGGGAGCACTCCCTCGATTTGTTCTAAAATGCCAATAGCCCTCATTATCCTCAACAAGGATTCTAGGGTTACATTACGCAACTTTCCATTCTCGAAGTTTTTTACTGTGGCAATGCCTACACCCGCATTGTCAGCCAATTCCTGTTGTGTGAGATTGGCGGCAATGCGATAACGCTTGCAGTTACTTCCCATTCGTGAAATAATCTGCGCATTGGTTTCTCCATAAATCAAATTCATAGTGCAAAAGTATGAAATATAATCCGTAATACCAAATATTATGCGTTAAAATATCACAAATTATACGTTTCGTGATTAATTCAAATAATGTGCCACTTATATACGACAAAAGCCTGCCGTAATAATAATACGACAGGCTTTATCAAATTATTACTCTAATAATACTTATTTCTTCAATTCCTCGGGAATCACTGGCATAGCACCATTCTGAGTGCAGACGTATGCACTAACATTAACACCGATGCGGTGAGCCTCGGCAATGGGTTTGCCTGCAAGAATGGAGGCAACAAATGAACCAGTAAACGAGTCGCCGGCTCCAACTGTATCGGCTACCTCAACCTTCGGGGTCTCAAGATAACTCATAGCACCCTTGGAGAATACATAGCTGCCGTTGACTCCGCAGGTCAACACGAGCATGTCGAGGTTGTACTTGCCCAGGATGAGCCAGCACTTGTTCTCGAAATCCATCCCCGGATAACCGAACATCCGACCGAGAACAACCAACTCCTCATCGTTGATCTTCATCACATTCGCACGCTGAAGTGACTCCTGGATAATCTCCTTCGAGTAGAAGTTCTGACGAAGGTTGATGTCGAAGATACGCATGCAGTCCTTAGGGGTGGCGTCGAGGAAACGGTAGATCGTCTTGCGGGACACCTCATTGCGCTGGGCAAGTGAACCGAAGCATACTGCCTGACACTGCTTGGCAAGTGACTCTATCTCGGGGGTAAACGGGATATTGTCCCATGCCGAACCTTCCTTGATGTCGTAGGTGGCAACTCCTTCCGCGTCAAGACTAACCTGTACCTGCCCTGTAGGGAAGTCAACACGGGGCATGACTAGATTCAAACCGTTGGACTCCAATGCGGCGATGGTCTCGTCACCCAGTGGGTCGTTGCCTACGGCACTCACTGCATAAGAGTCAAAACCAAACTGGGACGCATGATAGGCGAAGTTGGCGGGAGCACCACCAATCTTGCGGCCTTCGGGGAGGCAGTCCCAAAGTGCCTCGCCAAGACCTACGATTATTTTATTGTTCATAATATGTTATTTAGAAGATTTTATCCTTGATATATATGTGAAGAGATACACTACTCCCAGTGCCATAACGGCAACTGCACCGGCCTGGCCCATGGCGTCGCTGGCAAAGCCCATGAACAACGGGAACACTGTGCCGCCGAAAAGACCCATTATCATAAGGCCCGAAATCTCGTTCTGCCTGCTCTGGTCGGAAAGCAAGGCCTGGCTGAACACCAAAGAGAATATGTTGGAGTTGCCGTAACCTACAAGCGCTATCGCTACATACAACACGCTCTTGGAAGTGCCGAAACCAAGACCCAGCATCGCAAGGGCCATCATGACGACACTGATGATGAAGAACAGACGGTTGCTCAGGACACGGAGGAAAAACGAACCGGTGAGGCAGCCTATAGTACGGAATATGAAATACAAAGAGGTGGCGAATGCAGCGTCGTTGAGAGTCATCTCGTGGCGCTCCATCAATATCTTCGGGGCGGTGGTGTTGGTACCCACGTCTATTCCAACATGGCACATGATGCCTATGAAGGAAAGAAGGACGATGGGACGCGAGAGCAACTTAACACAGTCAACAAAAGAGGATGCCTTGCCCTCGGGAGCCGGCTCGTTGATCGGAGTGGAGGCAAGAAGAAGTGAGGCAAGGATGCCTATCAACATGTATATGGGGAAAAGGATACGCCAACCCATGCCGAAACTCGGGATGGTGGCAAGCGCACCCCACATCGCGATATAAGGAGCCAGGAAAGAGGCGATGGCCTTAACAAACTGGCCGAAGGTGAGAGTAGAGGCAAGGTTGCCCTGGATTACTGAAGACACCAGGGGATTGAGGGATGTCTGCATTAAGGCGTTGCCGATGCCCAGAAGAGAGAAGGACACTAGCATGAGGGGGAAGTTCTCACCAAACAATGGCAACAGAAGTGATACAACTGTCACTATCAGGGAGAGAAGGACCGTCTTCTTGCGGCCTATGCGGTTCATCAACATTCCTGTGGGCACCGAGAATATCAGGAACCAAAAGAATACCAACGACGGTAGTACATTCGCTACGGAGTCGCTTAATTGAAGGTCTTCTTTGACGTAGTTAGAGGCAATGCCGACCAAATCGACGAAACCCATGGCGAAGAAGCAAAGCATCACGGGTACGATTGCCATCTTATTTGTATTACTCATTATTACAATGTTATTTATTCTATTTTATTATTGTTCACTCTTTTTGATATGTTATCCTGAAAAACAATCTCCCTACCCAAAAAGACCAAATCATAAATAAATCTAATCAAAAACCGAAATAAATCTAACCAAAACCTAAATAAAACCTAAATCAATAACTAAAAACCTTACTAATATTGAGCTATGCAAAAACTATTTTCAAGACTCTCTTGTCTTTCTGTTTTCTGAGTGCAAAATTACAGTCATTTAATTATGTAGGCTTTAAAATATGTTGCAGAGACGAATAAAATTCGTTCAATGCAACATATTTCTGATATTTTGTATCAATTTTGGGTCTTAATCTTATATATTGCAGCCTTCGCCTTGCCTTTCACTATGATTTTGTCATAAGGAGTGCTCGGGAAAACAAGGTTGGTCATGCACATCTTTCCGTCACCATCGAAGGCCTCAACACTGCAACGGTCAACGAAAATGCGAAGCTGACGCACCTTGCCATAGGTGGGAGAAGACGTCGCAACGGGGAAAGCGTCGCTGAATGAGATATTGCCACTGCGGCGACGGTCCATGTCGAATGTCTCTTCCTCGTCGTCGTAGGTCATCACTACCCTCTCGCCCTTGGCATTGCGCAAGATGATCTGGGCGTCACCCTTGACGGTAACGACAATCTCGCAAGCCTCGGTGGGCTGGCTCACACGGGCACCACGCGCTGCCAACATCTCCTTGGCTGGTGTGATGCTGCAATATGTCTCACCCTTATATTCAAAGAGTCCAAGATCACGGACAATAGAATTGGCTGAGCGGAACTGCTTTGTAGGAACTTGGTTGGCATACTGCCAGTTACTCATCCATGCTATGGCACAACGGCGACCGTCGGGAGCATTGTCAAAAGTTACAGTGGCATAGTGGTCTTTACCGTAATCCATCCACTTTGTCTCAGAGGGTTCGTCCTCGCAGGTAAACTTATGTCCATCAAACTGACCGATGAAATACTGAGTAGCAGAACCACCGAAAGGACCACCGGGGTTGATGTTGCAGATAAGCATCCACTTATCCTTGTTTGTTCCTTTCACATTCATCTTCATAAGGTCGGGACACTCCCATACACCACCATGGTTGCCAAACTCATGCCCGAAAGAACTCTCATACTTCCAGTCCTTCAAATTAGAAGAAGAATAAATCTGCATTTCCTGACCTGCAGCAAGAATCATATTCCAGAATTTGGCATCTTCGTTCCAGAAGACATGAGGATCACGGAAATCCCGTGCTGTAGAGGTGATTATAGGATTATTGGCATATTTCTTAAATGTCTTTCCTCCATCGGTACTATAAGCCATTGATTGCATTTGGCTATGTCCTGCAGAAGTATAGAAAGCTATTATGGCATCCTTACCGAAACCTGCGGTATTATTTTTGTCAACCACAGACGAGCCACTGAAGATAGCTCCAAGGGCGTCACCCTCAAGCACTGACGGCATGTGTGTCCAATTGACAAGGTCGGTACTTGTGGCATATCCCCAGGTCATGTTTTCCCATTGCGATCCGTAAGGATTGTACTGATAGCATAGATGCCACACACCATCCTTGTAGAACATTCCGTTGGGGTCGTTCATCCATCCATACTGCGGAGTGTGATGATAAAGAGGACGATGCTTCTCCACATTCTTAGTGTCAAAAGTATCGGAATAAGTCATGCGTTTCCAGCAGGTAAAGTCATTGATGGCACTTGTAGAGCGCATGTTTCCGTTGAAGGTGATGTCGAAGAGTTCACCCTCACCAATCTCATAAGGCACGAAATAATCGACATTGTTAACGGCAAGACGGCAATTGATTGTCTTTACCAATTGATTATTGCGCACCACCCTGATGTGTGCATGTTCTTCTTTCTCTTCCACAGGCAACAGGAGATATTTCTTACCCTGTTCCAACTTGATCATAGCATGTCTTTCGCCAAGGATTTTTTTAGCCACCTGGGCTTGTGTGCCAAGCGCCAGCATAAAAGCGCCTAAGCAAGCCATTGTTTTAATTATCTTCATATTGTTATTCAATTAAGGTATTTATAAATATAATGGTAATTTATTTCCACACACGACGCAGGTTTCTCACCTTTGCCTCATAATTGGCACCACTTACTGAAAGTGTGTTATATAATGCCTGTGGAAATACGAGATTTGTTACTGAGGTAAGTCCGTCGGAAGCAATCAACTCAACTGATGACTGATCTACATAGAAGTCAAGAGAGAGTTTGTTGCCTGTGGCATTCAACGGAGCATTCATGGTCGGAATAGAGAATGTCGGGGCAAATGATGCAACACCTGTAGAAGCATTTCTATGTACAGAAAGCGACTGGGTAGAAACATTCACATCGATATAATACTTTTCGCCTTGCGCGTTACTCAATGTGATAGTGCTGTTGGCACTAAGGTCCATTTCGAGATGAAGTTGGTAGGCATCCTTTGCGTCAAACGAAGATATCACATCATTCCAATCATCAGCAATATCGCTGATTTCGCTTATCACAGGGCATGCAAGATGCGGAGTGCCATTATGCTCCACGAGTTTCAGTTCGCGAGGCAAAGACATTGCCGATCTCCATGGGTCGCAAGGTACACGGTCGGCATATTGCCAGTTGTTCATCCAACTAATAAGAAGATGTCTGTCACCAGTGTTGTTCCAAGTAACACCAGCATAGAAATCCATACCATAGTCCAACCAAAGCGGATAGTTCAAATTATCAGGTGTGAATTTCTTTCCGTCGAAGTCACCTACGAAATACATCATTCCAGAACCGATGACAGGACCACAGGGATTGACACTGATTAGCATCACCCACTTGCGCTGTCCATTGTAGTCAAACGGGATAAGGTCGGGACATTCCCACTGGAAGCTGGGACGTCCGTCAAGTTCTACAAGGAACTCACTCTCCTTAGTCCAGTTCTTCAAGTCGGGAGAGCTCCATATTTCCATACCTTTCTTCCAACCCTTGGCAAGTGACATTATCCATTTCTTGCTTTCCTCATGCCAGAACACCTTCGGGTCGCGGAGGTTGTCGTCATTGTTCTTGATTACAGGATTGCCTTCATACGTGGTGAATGTCTTTCCACCATCCTTGCTGTAGGCAATAGACTGCTGCTGGGCAGCACTGGCGGAGGTATATATGGCTACAAGTGTATTGGCACCGAAGCCAGCAGTGTTGTCCTTGTCACATACGGCAGAACCGGAGAAAATCATACCAAGAGCATCAGGCTGGAGAGCTACTGGCTGCTCTTCCCAATGAAGCATGTCGGTAGAAGTAGCATGTCCCCAGCTGAGGTTGCCCCAACCATTGCCCTGAGGGTTATACTGATAATAGAGATGATACGTGCCATCTATAAATATCATTCCGTTGGGATCGTTAATCCAGTTTTTGGCTGGGGTGTAATGTATCTGCGGACGATATTTTTCGTTGCGGCTGCTGGCTACTTCTTCACCAGGTTCTTCTGGTGTTGGCTCTTCCGTTTGAGGATTGTCAATAATCGGGTTGTAATCCTGCTGGAAATCATCGTCAGAACATCCGGTGAAGGTAGCCGCCATTGCAGCGGCTACCAACATTATGATGCTTTTACGTATCTTCATACAATTATCTGGTCTTTAGATATTCAAGTGAGTTCTTTGCTAAAGTGAGGACATTGTCCTGATAGATATTGTTCTTTGGATGAGCACTCTTGTCGGGTGTGCCATCCAGATTCTTCATTGAGAACTCGCAACCACCGTTACCAATGCAGAGCAATGTGCCCTTGAAATCGGTGTTGCCCTGCTGAGCTTCCCAAACATTCATCTGAGATACCCAGTCGATCTGTGAATCCCATGTGCCGAGAGGATAGATACCGTAGGTCTGTGTGAGCTGTGTATAGCAAGCTTCCTCTTGATTGCCAATACCGGTGTAAAGCGACGGGAGATTGAAGTAGAGACAGTTATGGTCTTCTGTCCAACCTGGACCCTTGAAAGCAATGAGCTTGGTACGGTCGTTGCTTGTCACCTCAAGACCCTTGTAGATGGGATGACCGGAGTGGTCCTTGGTGAAGCGGCTGCCCGGATGAAGCTGTACTGCCATACTCCATACATCATTGTTGATACTACCTTCGCCAAATCCGAATACATGGTCGTTGCCCTTCATGTCGTCGAGGTTGATACGTCCGAGATAGCCGGCATATACAGTGGCGTGACTCCAGAGCAGCAAGCTACCGCCGTTCTTGTACCATTCGGTGATGACAGGAGTGGCTGCATTTACCACATCTGGCATAGCCCAAACGTCGCCCTCGCTAACTCCTTCAAGGTCGCGCAACCAGAACAGTACGCGGAAAGGCTCAACATCATCAGCCGACTTGATAGAAGAGAATGGCAGGAACTGTGCCGATGGATAGGTCTCATGCAACCAAAGCCATGCAGAAGCCTCGTCGTCATCACCTTTCTCAATGAGTTCCTCAGGAGTGTCATAAACACTCAGGAAACCGATGGCAGTCTTACCAATTCTTAGCGAGGCGGTTGATGCGAGAGATGTACCTTTTTCATTAACAGCCACGAGTGTTACTGTCCAAGTGTCGCCTGTAACCACATTTTGAATGGTGTACATGGTGTTGTTGGCAGAGAGTGTTTCAGATATTGTCTGCTTGCCATTGGTAGCGGTAAACTGGACGCTTGAGGCATCGACAGGCTTATCCCATTCCACTATCGCATCGTAGCCTCCGGCCTTATCCACCTGGCGCATCTGTATGCCCGAGATACTTGAGGCTCCCTCACGGGTATAGGTCTTCACCACACCCTTAGAGAAGTTTGTACCGTCGGTAAACTTGAATACATATTCGTATGATTCATTGGTCGGGATGTTCTTGTGAGCATAGCTTGTGCCGCTTACGGTCTCAGAAGAAGCGAGGGTTCCATTTCGATAAACGGTAACGTTCATCGAAAGGTCGGCCGACTGCTGGGGCCACGACCATACATAGTCGTCGCCCTGAAGCTGTCCGTTAATATTTGCTGCGTCAGGTGTAGCAACAATCATCGCACTGCGGTCGAAGTCGTTGTCCTGGCATGATGTTATGACACATGCAATAAGTGTCATTAATATTATCGATAACTTTTTCATAAGTATTGCTCTTTTGTAGAATTAATAACCTTTGTTCTGAGAATAGAGTCCTGGAACATAATACAACTGGTTGTAAGGCACGGGATAGAACTCGTTCTTGCCCGGAGTGTAGTGGGCATCCCTGAGATACTGTGCGTAGGTCTGTCCGTCGTATACGTCGTTCTTCTCTGTCTCGAAGTATGCGTTCAGAGTCTTTGAGGCGATACCCCAGCGACGAAGGTCGAAGTAGCGGCCGTTCTCCATAGCCAACTCAAGGCGGCGCTCCCACTGCAGACACTTGCGTGCTGTCTCCTTATCCTTGAAATATGTGTCGGGATAGAGGGCGATTTCGCACTGGTCGGCAGCATATTGTATGTGCTTTGCCACTGAGTTCTTGGCACGCTGGCGGATGTCGTTGATGATAGTGCGAGCTTCCTCGAGTTTACCTGTCTCGATAAGAGCCTCGGCGCGCATCAGCATCACGTCAGAATAACGGAAGACATAGTCGTTCATATCAAAAGCCTGCCATGGGCTATTGTAAGTCTCACCCTTTGAGCGCTGCGGAACTTCCTTCAATGAGGTATAGTAGCCATAGGTATTCGGTGTACGTGAGTTGTCCTTAGTAAGGGTGTAAGACTCCTCATACTTATAGGGGAATGTAGGCATACCAACTGTGTGGAAGAGGCGCGGATCCCACTTCTGTGCTGTAGGAACACCATTTATAGGATAGTCGATAGTCTTGTCGAAGTTATCGAAATCAGGCAGACCGTCCTTTGTCTTAAATGCGCTTACGAGGTTCTGAGAAGGTTTGTGGAAGTCCCATCCGCATGACCATATACCCCAGCAGCCGTTGAGCATGTTGCTCCAGTTGGCACGTCCGAAGGTGGTGTTGTCATCCTTATAGTCGGAGCACTGTACTGCAAAGATGCTTTCCTTAGAGTTTTTGTACTCAGGCAGGAAGATGTCACCGAAGTCCTCAAGATAACCATACTTTGACGATTTCACAACATCGGTATATTCCACCACCTTATTCATATAATCCTGATTGATGTGACTTACACCGTTGGTTGCCTCATAACCGTCACCCCAAGCTAGAGTGAGGTAGCACTTTGCGAGATAACTTGCAGCAGCAATCTTGTTGACACGTCCTCCATCCTGCTGCTCTGCGGGAAGAACATCGTAGGCAACCTTGAAGTCGTCGATAATCTTCTGGAAGAGCTGTTCGTATGTAAACTCGTCGTTGCGGGTCTGCTCCTGTGCATTGTTCTTATACACTTCCTCGTCGATCCAAGGAATCTGACGGAACATTGTCAAAAGCTTGAAATAGAAGTGAGCACGCAGGAAACGGACCTCAGCATCGCGCTGCTTTGCAGTCTCGGCACCAAGTTTGTCCTCACCATATTCAGCTACAGAAACGAGTGCACGGTTGCAGCGTGAGATGGCGCAATAGAGACGATACCAAAGTTCGTCAAATTCACCAGGAGTGGATGTTAGGGTTGACCATATCTCCATAGGATGATAGCCGGTATCGGTAGTTCCCGAACCGCCCTTGAGACAGTCGTCACTTGCCACATCACCGTATGGCCAGAGGTTGAACGGATAGGTGTACCAGCAGTCACCGAGCATTGAATAGGCTGCAGTGACCATCTTGTCGGGATTCTCCATAGCGAGCTGCTCATCGATAACTCCCTCGGGCTCTACCTCGATAAAGCTGTCGCATGATGTGACAGAGAATAATGATACTGCCACAAGTATATATTGGAATATCTTTTTCATTGCTTAAAATTATTATATGTTATTAGAAACCAAGCTGAAGACCGAATGACACTGATGTGGCATGTGGATATGCCCAATTGGGGTTCTCAGGGTCAGAAACTGTAAATCCATCAGACTTGAGAGTGAAGATGTTCTGTCCGGATACATAGAAACGTGCGCTTGTCATATTGACTTTCTTAAGCAGACTCGACGGCATGTTATAACCAATCTGCAGTGAGCGCAACTTCAACCATGAACCATGCTCAACATAATATGTAGAGGCACGACCTTCGTCACCGGTATTGTTGGTGGTAAGAGCTGGGATAGTGGAAGAGGTGTTGTCCTGTGTCCATGCCTGAAGCATACGGTTACCCTTGTTGCTACCTGCATCGGTGATACTGTAGAAGTCGGTCTGGAACTTCTGGTTGTTATAGATGTCAACACCGCAAACACCCTGGAAGAACATTGAGAGGTCGAAATCCTTGTAGTTGAGTGATACATTCAGACCCCAAGAGAAATCTGGCACCGGATTGAAGATCCAAGTCTGGTCGTCGGCATTGATACGTCCGTCACCATTGAGGTCGGCATACTTCAGACCTCCGACGCGTGCGTTCTCCTGACCGCATGCAAGCACTTCCTCACGGTTCTGATAGAGTCCGTCAACAACATATCCTACGATTGAACCATAAGGCACCTTTGCCTGAACGAGGTTCTCTGTGGTGGTGTGTGCGTAAGAACCGGTTGTGGTCTCGGGCAGATAAGTCACGCGATTACGGAAGAAATCGAGGTTTCCGCTGATGTTATAACCGAGTCCGTAAGCTGTAGTATGGCGATAACCAACTGTGAACTCCATACCCCAGTTCTGCAATGAAGGACCATTGCTCCAAGAAGCACCACCTTCACCGAGCGAGGCGAGATAAGCCGGCTGGATAAGCATATCCTTAACCTTCTTGAGATAGATATCAGCAGTACCATATAGTTCGTTGCGGAACAATGCGAAGTCGATACCGGCATTATACTGGATTGTTGTCTCCCACTTCAGGTTTGGATTCTCGGTCTGGATGGCACGGAATCCTGAAGGGAAGATACCAGAGCCCTGAAGATAGAGGTCGTAGGCTGTTGAAGTGACGCGGTCGTTGCCATAGTCGGCAATATAAAGACCATAACGTGCATTGTTGGATATGGCCTGGTTACCTGTTTCACCCCAAGAGAGACGTATCTTCAAGTCATCGAGCCAATCCTTGTTCAGGTTCTGCGAAAGACGATAACCGAGAGTTGCAGCGGGGAATGTACCATAGCGATTATTGCGTCCGAAGCGTGAACTACCGTCACGACGTATCGTGAACGAAGCCAGAATAAGGTCTTTCCAATTATAATCGGCCTTACCGAAGAAAGACACGAGGTTGTATCCACTGGCAATACCAGTTGCGCGCTCAGTACCGGTGGCTGCGTCTGGCCACATATATTTATATGTCTCCAAATCGAAGAGCTCAGCATAAGAAGAGAACTCGTCACGACCCTGATGGTGCATTTCCATACCGAGGAGCACACCAAAATGATGGTCATTCCACAATGTGAAGTTATAGTTGGCGGTATTTGACCATGTCCACTTCATGTCGTTTGCCTCGCTGAGAGTGGTGCTTGGAGTTGAGTTGTTCACCACATCTGAGTGGAAGGTGTAATTTACTGAGTGGATGAATCCCTGGTCATAGTCGATACCGAAATTTGAGCGCAACACGAGTCCTTCGATTGGTTTGATGTCGATATAGGCATTTCCGAACACACGCCATACCTTCAGTCTGTTGTCGCGGTTGTGATAGAGTTCGCGCAGAGGGTTCTGACGGTCGCTCATACCACCTACTGGACCACCGAATGTCTCGTTGTCTTCCTCATATACCGGCACTGTAGGAGCCATCTTGAGTGCGTTCTCCATCGGGAAGCTGTTCACCTGGTTGGTGTAGCTTATAGTAAGGTTTTCACCGATAGTGACAAGCTTATTAATATTATAGCTTGTATTCACACGTCCTGAGAAGTTTTCGAAGTCGGTATATCTCAAGATACCGTTATTCTTCTTGTAACCCAAGGACATAAGGGCAGAATACTTGTCGGTGGCATTGGAGATAGACAAGTCGTAGGTCTGCGAGAAACCTGTGCGAGAGATAGCATCGAGCCAGTCGGTATCGCTGAAACGCATGGTCTTCTTGGAGTTGATATATCCATCATACAGACCATTCACGGTATAGTTGTTATACTGACCAGTCTTAGGGTCGTATGCCTTGATACCTATACCTTGTGTAGCATTGAGGTTAAGACCGTAGTTGCTTGCGTAAGCCACAGGGTCAAGACCATCATTTAAAGCGGCCTGAGCCATTGCAGTTGCATATTCTGCAGAATTACACAGGTCCATTGTTGACTGAGATGTGTAGAACTGTGCTGTGAGATTTGCAGAGAAGTCGATCTTCACCTTTTCGCCCTTCTTTCCCTTGCGCGTAGTAATAATGATAACACCATTGGCAGCACGCGAACCATAGATAGAAGCCGAGGCGGCATCCTTCAACACCTGCATACTCTCGATGTCATTCATGTTTAAAGAGTTGAGGGTGGCAGTTGTAGGCACTCCGTCGATAACGAAGAGAGGGTCCTGAGAAGAGTTGAACGAACCGATACCACGTATTCTCACAGTACCAGATCCTGAAGGCGAACCATCGGTGGTAACGGTCATACCAGCCACCTTTCCCTGCAATGCCCTCATCGGGTCGCTGTCGGAAGAAGTCTTGAGGTCCTTAGTCTGCACAACAGCCACCGAACCAGTAAGGTCGGCCTTACGCTGTGTGGTGTAACCAGTCACCACAACTTCCTGAAGACTCTGGGCATCCTCCTTGAGGATAATCTTCATACCTTTGCTTCCTGGAAGCTCTTCTGTAATGAATCCGATGTAGGTCACTACAATCTTTGCTCCGCTTGCTGTGGTTAATTTAAAGTTTCCGTCGAAATCGGTAATTGTACCGTTCGTCGTACCTTTCTCCATGATTGTGGCGCCGATGATGGTCTCACCTGTCTGATCGACCACCGTTCCGCTGACCTCAACCTTCTGCGCGTACATTATAGTGCTAACCATTAATGCCAGCGCAATTGTTGCTAATCTTTTTAAATGTTTCATACTTTTTGTTATTTAGATGTTTCGAATCGTTTCCGCTGCAAAAGTATTACGAAAAATCTTCCATAACAATAAAATATCGTGCATTCCCTTGTAAAATTGATACATGCAACAATTTTGATAGGAAATGCACCATTTTTGATAGCTATTTCCCGGAACCACGCAGTTCTCCAGGGCTTATACCATACTCATCTTTGAAACATTTAGCGAAATATGAGGGGGCACTGAAGCCTGTATCGTATGCTATTTCTGAAATTGAACGATCGGTTGTTTCGAGCAGTTGGCGACCACGTGCTACACGCGATTTACGCAACAATTCTACAGGAGTCGTACCAGTGAGTGCCTTAATCTTGCGATAGAGCTGCACACGGCTCATTCCCATCTCCTCGCCTATGCGCTCCACATTAAAGTCGGCATCATGCAGGTTTTGCTGCAGTATGGAACGGAAACGCTCAAGGAATGGACTCTCGTTTTCCGGTGTACCCGTTGGAACAACCACATCCTTTGTAATTTCATCGTTCACTATCAATTTCATGATATAAAACCTATATACCAGAACAATAAGCAAAATGATTATAAATATTACGACGACACAAACAATGATAATCTTTTGCTGAACATTAATCTGAGAGAAATACAATCCGAGCTTTGCATGAATAACCTCAAGGTCTTCACTTCTTCTCTGCAGTTCCTTGTCCTGCAACAACATAATATCAGCATCGGTATCGTCAATGATTGCCGACTGCAACAAATTGACACGTTCAAACTTCTCACCCCTAAGAATCTTCAAGGCAAGTCGAATCAAGTCCATACCTTGAGTGGGATAGATATATGTAGCTACGAGAGCACCGTTCTTTACTGCCTCCACACCACCACCTGGGGTTGACAGCGCATCTACTCCATAATACCTTATATTATTTATACCATGTTCCAATGCCACCTTTCTTGCACCAAGAGCAAGACGGTCGTTATGCCCGAAGACACAGTCAATATCCGTTTCTTTAGCAATCACGGTCTTCATGGCTTCTTCACCACTCTTCTGCGTCCAGTCGCCCAACTCCGATGAAATCAGTCGAATATTAGGGTAAGCAGCGATGGCTTCGATGAATCCTCTGTGTCGCTCAATAGCCGACGAGGAGCCTTTCAATCCTGTTATCTCTACAAGCGTACCCTCTCCACTCATTTCCTCACCAATGAGCTCACCCATAGTCTTGCCCACAAGATAATTGTCGGCTCCCATGAAAGCTGTATATTTGTCGCTGTTGGTCTTGCGGTCGAAGAGTATGACGGGAATACCTAAATCGTATGCACTGTCTATTACTGCCGTAAGCTTTTCGGCAGAATTTGGTGCGACAATGAGCAAGTCAACCCTCTCATGGATGAAATATCTTATCTGCTCTATCTGCAGTTGGTCGCTGTCTTCCGCTGAGAGAAACTCCAACGAGACACTATCGCTCATATAACTTCCTACAATCAACTCACTATTTAGTTTGTCGCGCCAGATATCCTCGGAGCATTGGGATACACCTATTCTCCATTGTTTCGGCTGGTCTGAACATCCGACAAACAAAATAGCCGCAATAAACAGCAATAATACTTTCTTCATAATAATAATTTTTAGTCATTGGCAATCTGCCACTGTTGTTTCGTTTTTTTCGGTAATTTCTTCACCACAAGATCATAGCTATGCCGAATAAGCGACTGAATGAGCTCATCTGATAGCAATCCATATAGGTTTACTTGGTTCCAATGCTTCTTGTTCATGTGCCATGCACCTGTAATCTCTGGATGGCTCTCACGAAGCTCTATTGCATAATCCGGGTCGCACTTCAGTACAAACCACTCAGTGTCCTCGAGATCAATCATTGCAAAGATCTTGTCAGCAACACGGAATGCAAGTGTAGTCTCGTCAAAGGGAAAATACTCCGACGTAGCAGGAAGCGACAAACAATAGTCGCGAATGCTCTCAATGTTCATACGATTTATATACGGTTTTGGACTGCAAATATACACAAAATAAAAGGATTGGCATAGAAAAAGATTGCTTTAATGCTGATATTTAACAATCTTTATTAAAAAATGGTCACAGTTACAATGAACTGTGACCATACAATATCAAACAATGATATATTAAGCGAATACGACTAAATAGGATTATCGGTAGTGATGAAGTCTGGACGGAGAATCCTTGTCATACGCATCTGCTCCTCAGTGTCGGGAGTCCATATGTTGACATCCAATCCTAGAGAATGGGCTTTGGATATCCAATCGGGATGTCGGAGGAAGACAAGCATGGAATAATCGATGCACTTGTAACCTCGCTTGTGAGCCTCTTCAGGAGTCATCTTTCCCCCCACATATGCCACGTATGCGACAGAGTCAAGTTTCAGTATATTGTCGCATACAAAGGGACTGAAGGAGATGTAATCCACCTGATGTTCCATCTTACGGGTACGCACGGCCTCAACCACTTTTCTGGAGATATATGCATTGGCAGAGTCGGTCTTCTGGTCTTTTATCTCAAGAATTATCTTCATCTCGGGATGCTTCTTTGCCTCGTCGAGATACATGAAAAGAGTGGGAACTGGTTCGCCATTGCCGAGGCGAGTTTTTGCCAATTGGGAATAATTAGATGTGGCGATAGGTAAGCCACCAAGATGCGGGTCGTGGTTTACTATTATCTCTCCGTCTGCAGTAGCTTGCACATCAAGTTCGCAACCATATATTCCTGCTTCTGCGGCAGCCTTGAGGGCGGCAATGGAGTTTTGCACGCAACCTGGGGCTTTCCAATAACCGCGATGAGCAATAATATGTGGCGGCTTCGCTTCGTCGAGTACCTTCCTATAGGCACGGTCGGGAACAATAGTCTCAGTAAAAATCTCTCCAAAACGATTCTTCACCACCACTTTCACTTCCTTAGTCGTGTACAGTGGGCGGGCACGGAATAAATGGGATGTAAGACAGGTCTTGTCGCGATTGGCAAGCGAGGCGAGATACGACTCGTCATTATCGGTGAACCGTTCCATCTTTCCTCGGTACACACCGTCTTCAAACCATTCAACGGTGGTCTCATTATCACAGTTCCATACATTGGCAACGAGGTAGAACGGCTGTGAATAAAATTCGCCTACGCCATATAGTTTCATCTGCTTGTCGGCACTGTCGCCTGTTGGTTTATACTTCCAAGTTAGCGTGTCGGCCGATGCCTTTACAATCATATAACCATTAGGCGCTCCGCAGCGGTTGACATCGCTTCGCCACCATGTGCCACATGCAGCACCGATGTTATGCTCATATATGTTTGCAGTGGGCTGGTTGTTCTGGAAGAAATGTGTGTGGCCACTGAAGACATGCACCTTATAGCCCTTTAGCACTTCAGCCAATTCTTCGGCATTGAGAACATTACCCTCCGTCTCCTGTGTATTCCATGCGGCTGCGTGCATATTAAGAATGACAGTCGAGCCCTTTGCAACATAGCTTAGATCTCGGCGAAGCCATTCCATCTGTGCCTCGGTGATCTGTTCACGATATTCCTTATTTGCCATATAATTGATGTTCTTCATCGTCACGACATGTACCCCGGCAATGTTAAAGGAATAATCGGTGGGACCGAAATATCGGTTATAGTGCATCTCGCCATATACGGGCGAACCATAAGGCATGTTATTAAGAGCCTGATAGCGAAGGTCGAAGTCGTGGTTGCCTATGCACTGGAAAGCTGTTACGGGCAGGAGGTTCATCGACTCACGGTAGTCATCGAAGAGTGTCATGTTATCCCAAACGATGTCTCCCAATGCCATGGTCACCACCTCGTGTGTCTTTGACAATTCCTTTGAAGTGGCGAGAAGATCGGGTATGGTCTGTGTATTCCACAGTTCCACGTGTTTCTTGTTTTTCACCTGAGGATCGGATATGGGGATGAAGTAGAACTCCGAATTCATCTGCTTGCGTTTCTCAAGGGTGAAGTCATATTTTCCTCCATTGTTGGCGAGATAAGACGAGGCGACATAAAAGGAAGCTATCGATTTTTCCTTTGGCAGACAATAGTCAGAAGGAGTGGAGATATATACAAACTTACTGATGCAAGTGTCAGTGGGGAGGCTCCACCGTCCTTGTACATCTGTTTGGCAGAATGCCAATCCATTGGTCACGACAACTCCATTTACCCCCTTTCCATCGGCAGTCACCCTGCCTCGGAATGTGTATTCCTTGGCACTAAGGGTGGTTGCCGATGAAGCGAAGGCAAGAAAGAGAGAGATAAACCTATATAATGATTTTTTCATTTACATTGATTTTAGTTCCACATTGTCGAATACCGTCACCACGTCCTGTCCGGTCTTTGCCTTACGCACGACAGCCTCTAAGTCGGAAGTGTTGTCCTCAAAGCAAATCACATTGGCACAATCGAGCACATGCGACATAACCTTGATAGCAGCATCTCGCTCCATACGTCCTTCCCTAACTGCCTTACGGATATATTTGTCGGCACGCTCCACGGCCTTAAATACTGAAGGCTTGCGTATCTCAGTGGCATAACCAGAGAGTCCCACCTCAACGTCATACACACATGTGTAGTTGGCGATAAACGTATTCCACTTCTCGGCCACAACCTTTCCAAGAGGATGTTCCTCTTCAAAGGTGTTCTTCACATTGGGAATATTACCATAAACCTCATATACAAAATGGTGGGATTCCGTGACTGAAGTCTTTTCTCCTTTTGCCCACATGCTTGTTGCCATTATCAGGGCAACAGCTGAAATAATCATTTTTTTCATTGTTTTTTCTCTTTAATTATTATCTTTTCTGCCATATCAACTTGGTTGTAATCTCATCGGAGCCCATCGACTCCACTGCTTTGAGATAGTTCTCGCGGTTCATACGCTGAAGTATGGCGGGGTATTTATATCTGTATGGCATCGCATCACCTGTAGCTACACCAGGGCCAGTAGGTACATCGGGATAGCCGGTGCGATTGTATTCAAACCACTGCTGGAAGTCGATGAAGAAGAGTGCATAAAACTTCTGTTCCATAATGCGCTTCAGTGTTCCGTCGTATGCTGTCTTGGGATTGTCGAAATAACCCGCAGGCAACTCCACTCCCCATTGCTGCATATTAGCCTCAACGGCTGCCTCATATAGGGCGGCGGCATCCTGCTGTATTATTCCACGCTGAGCCAATTCTGCCTTGATAAACAGCACCTCAGAATATGTCATAAGGGCTATGCTCTGCGGAGCTGTGGCAAGGGTTGTCGCATTAGGAGCAGAACCATTAATGGTTGGCATATCAGCATATCCGCTCTGTAGGCCTACATAGTCTTTCACGTCCTTGCCATTCTCGTCCTTATTTGTGGCCTTCACCGCAAAGATGGGCAGACGCGGGTCGTTCCATTCCTTTAAAGGATTGATGAAGAACTCCGAAAGTTGCTTATACGAACTGAGATCGGACGGACGAGTCATCGGTGCCTCGTATGGAGCCACACCCGAGATAAAGGTCATTGCCGACTCATCATTGTTCTCAAAGACAGGATAATCATCGGGATTGTCTATCATCTGCTTGAGCTTTGCGGCTGCATCCAGTCCAGGCACATCAATCACTCTCAACAAGGCACGCATACGCAGGGAATTGGCAAACTTTCTCCACTTTGTTATTCCGTCTGCATCGGTTCCACTCGTACAGTATAGCATATCGCCACCATCATTATATTTCAGACCATTTGACGGTTCGAAACGGCGGTTGGCTGCATCGAGTGAGTCAATGATAATGCTATATACGTCCTTCTGTGAGTCAAACTTTGGATAGTAGAGTTGTTCGTCGCCTCGGCAAGCCTCCTTCACGGGAATATCACCAAAGGCATCGGTGAGGGTCTCATACATCCAGCACTGCAGAGTAAGACCGATAGCCTGATAGTTTGCATCGCCCACAGCTACGCCATTGTCGTAGATGGCCTTTGCATTGGTGAGCCACTTGTAATACTGTGTCCAGGCACCATCACCTGCAGTGTCGGTAATTCTGTACCACCCCACTCCATTAGTGGAATTAGTGGTGACAAGACACTGCATCAGCTGAAACGTATAGCTGTTGTATCTCTGCCAAGTATAAACACTCATATTGTAAATCACCGGGGCAAGAAAACTGCCCGCATTAGCTTCGTCCATTCTTGTTGGGTCTGTATTGGTCTCGTCCATAGATTCGCACGACTGGATCATTACCAATCCCAATAAC
This sequence comes from uncultured Prevotella sp., assembly GCA_945869265.1. GTDB lineage: Bacteria > Bacteroidota > Bacteroidia > Bacteroidales > Bacteroidaceae > Prevotella. The sequence continues at coordinate 23,214 of CAMBOI010000036.1, forward strand.
AAAGCAAATACCTTATATATAATCTTCTTCATAATTCTTTTATTCTTCATTCATCATTCTTCACTCTTCATTTATTAGAATCCTATTTTCACATTCAGTCCATATGAACGTGCGGTGGGCAGTGTACCGACCTCAACACCTGTAACAAACGAGTTGCCGTCGAGTGAAGCTGTCTCGGGGTCAAACATCGGATAGTTGGTGATGCAAAGCAGGTTGCGTCCATACAGTCCAATAGTAGCCGACTCTATAAATGTCTTGGCGAGCCATTTCTTGGGCAGTGTGTAGTCAAGTCGCAACTCACGGAGCTTAAGATAACTGTTCTTGAATGAGTTGGTCTCAACATTGCCTATACGGTAGTACTCTTTGTAGTATGCCTCAAGAGTAACGATCTTTGTATTTGGAGTATATGTTCCGTCGCCATTATCTACAACACCAGGAGCTATGGTATATACACCTTCCACAGGAGTAATCTTCTGTTGCTCAAAGAGAGAGAGGATATTTGGGTCGGTGATGTCAAGGTAGAGGTCGGTGCCGGGCAGACGTCCGTTGAGTGTCTCGTCAATATGTCCCTGCTCGCACATCTTGTGGTGTGACTGCGAATAGGTGATACCACCCACCTGTCCGTCCCACTGCATACTGAGCTTGAGGTTCTTGTAACGGAGTGAGGTGTTAAACGCTCCCTTCCACTTCGGCAGGGCACAACCTACATATTCTATCTCTGAAGGACGGTCGGGCAAACCGGTGGATGCTATAATCACCTGTCCCTCGGGATTGCGCTTCAACTTATATCCCCAGAGGTCACCAGTCGTACCACCCACAGTACCGATGAGATAAACATTTCCACTCACGTAAGAACCGATAATCTGTCGTTCGTCGGCATTCTCTGCAAGGGATTCAATCTTATTGCGGTTGAGCGACCACGACAAGGTGGTGTTCCACTCCCACGACTTTGTCTTTATAGGTGTTCCCTTTACAACAAGTTCTGCTCCCTTGTTGGAGACGCAACCTGAGTTGATAATACCCTTCGTGTAACCGGTAGTCGGGTCGAAAGGTGCATTGAGAATCTGGTTCTTCGTACGGTTGTAGTAATATGTGAAGTCGATACCCAAACGACCTTTAAAGAACCTAATGTCAAATCCTCCCTCCCAGCTGTTAGACATCTCTGGCTTGAAATCGGCGTTATAGAGTGTACTGCTCTTGACAAGTGAACCGGCGAAGTCGCTGGTAGAATAATACGGAGCCGTACGATAGGGATCGGTGTCATTACCCACCTGCGCCCATGAGGCACGCAACTTAAGATAGGAGATAAATGCAGGCAATTTCACAATCTCATTCACCATAGCACTAAGGCTTACTGAAGGATAGAAGAACGAGCGGTTCTTGCTCGGCAAAGTGGATGACCAGTCATTACGTCCTGTGATATCGAGGAAGAGCTTGTTCTGATAAGCGAGATTGGCTGTGAAATAAAGACTATTCACGCGCTTCTTGTTAATAGTGGTTTTTACTAATGGGTCGCTCACTCCGTTTGCGAGTTTATACACGCCAGGAGTGTTCAAACCTGTAACCGAAGCCGACAGAAGATCGTAATATGACACCATCATGTTTCCACCAGCCGAAGCATTCACGTGGATACCGTTCTCAAAACTGTTATGATATGACAACAATACGTCGGTGTTGGCCTCATAGTCGAATATATTCTGCTTCTTGAAGAATCCATCGGGGAAAACCTTGTCATCCCATGGGCGATGCTGCTCTTGCATCTGTGCAGTGAGTTGGATACCCGAGCGAAGCATAAAGTCGAGATTGCGGTTAATCTGATATGTGGCACTCGCATTACCCATAAACGTATGTTTCTTTGCCGGGTTCTCTGCCTCATAGAGCAAGACATAGGGGTTGGGCAGATAACTGGAGAAAGGACGTATCTGCTTCACATTCTCCTGCCCCTTATTCCACATCGGCTTAAACCAGTTTAGGTCGAAGTTGGGGTTCATGAAGATAAGGAAATACGAGATTGAGTTACTGTTGTAGGTGAGCGAAGGAGTATTCTCCACATCTCTATATGTATAAGAAGCCCTACTGCTAATCTTAAGTTTCTTCGACACCTGTTGGTTACCGGCAAACGACACTGTCAGGCGGTCATAGCCTGAGTTGGGCAAGATCCATTCGTTCTTGCTATAGGTGAGCGAGAGTCGCATGTCACCACGGTCGCTATTGCCAGTAATTGCAAGAGAATGGGTGGATGTATGTCCTGTCTGGAAGAGTCCCGAGTGATTGTCGGTATATGGACGCCATAGCGTGGCAGCGTCTGCCCTACCCTCCTTCTCCGGGTCATACTGATAGAACATCTGTCCATCAAACTTTGGTCCGAATGCAGAACTAGTGCCTGAAGTGCTTGCCAGTCCGTCGTCGCCTGTTCCATAGGAATAATACTGCTGACCTGCCCATTCCGTGTTCTTGCCACCAATGTTCTTTGCCACACCCTGACCAAAGACATACTGATAGTCGGGGAAATGTGCAGCCTCATCCCACGACTGGTTGAAACTATATGTAACACCAATGCCTTTCTTACTCTTGCGACCACTCTTTGTTGTGACCATGATCACACCATTGGCAGCACGCGAACCATAAAGTGCCGATGCCGAAGCTCCCTTCAACACCTGTATGCTCTCGATATCATCGGGGTTAAGGTCGGAGAAACCATTACCGTAATCCACCGAGCCTTCAGAGTTGCCTCCTGCACCATACGAACCGCCGGGATTATTCATCGGACTCGACAAGGGCACACCATCAACAACCACAAGGGCACCGTTACCACCGATATTCATCGACACGTCACCACGCAAACTGATCTTTGACGATGACAACGGACCACCGGCTGTTGTCACATTAAGACCGGCAACCTCACCCTGCAAGGCCAACGACCAGTTGCTTGGCATTGTTGCCGAAATATCGTCACCATTCACTGTCTGTGTAGAGAATCCTAATCCTTTCTCACTACGCTTTATACCAAGGGCAGTGACAACGACATTATCGAGTTCTACTGCATCATCCTCAAGTTCCACATCAATACTGCCACTTCCATTATAAGCCACGCGCTTCTTCTTATATCCCACAAACGAGAAGACAATTTTGTCCTGTCGATTGAGATTGCGCTTCGTGGTGAAGTGATAATTACCCTCAGCGTCCGTGACGCACAAAGGCTGTTTTTGACCCAGAAGCGAAATGGTAGCTCCAATAACAGGTTCACCCTGTTTGTCGGTCACGCGTCCTTTAACTGTGGTTTGGGCAGATACTGCCGTTGCCACAGTCATCATCAGCATAGCTGAAAACATTCTTCTTTTCACTTTCTTCATATTTTTTATATAATAAAACAAAAATCTGCCGCAAAGGTACGGCAGATTTATTAAAGGGGCTTTAAGGAATTGTTACAATTCCATAACGAAACAACAATGTAACAATAATGTATAATATCAATGCAAATAAAGCACATTGCCTACACTGCCATTGGGCTGTTGTATGTTTATCATCGAACAAACAGTGGTGGCTATGTCAATAACTTGCGTATTGCTTGAAGAATGTCCGGCATTAACATTCCATCCATAAAACAGCAATGGTATGTGAGAATCGTATGGATACCATACTCCATGGGTAGTACCTTTTTCAAAAGACTTGGCTTCAAAGGCATAATATCCTGGTTGCAGAATAACCATCACATCACCGCTTCGCTTATGGTTATATCCCATAATAATTCGGTTCTTTATTGCTTCGGGTAGTGGATAAGAGCACAGATGTTCAAAATCAACAGCTGCCATCACCCTATCATCCTTCTCCAAATAGTTAACCAATTCGGATTTCACCTTATCTATGTCCAGGGATGACTCATTTATAGCCTTTTCATCGAGATAAAAGCGATATTCGATTATCGACTTTACGAGATTGCTGTTTATGCCAAACTTACTCTTGAGGGCGGCATTGGCATTATCCAATTCCGTCTCCTCGCGCCATATTCCTGCCGGTATCTTTCTTTCTTGCATCTCTATAAAATTATGTGCCGCGGCATGATCGGCTGTAAGGAATACCAGATACTCTCCCTTGCCCACCTTAGTGTCGAGAGCTGTGAAGAGACGTTCCAACTGTCGGTCAACCTCAACATACACTTCTTCTGTCTGTGGAGAGCGCGTGCCGTATTTATGTCCTACATAATCGGTTGAGGAGAAACTGACGGTGATCATATCTGTGACATCACGCTGACCCAACTTTTCGTTCTCCACGGTGGCAATAGCCATATCGGCGGTAAGTACAATTCCTTTGGGAGTATATTTCACGTCACCCAAATCTTTATGTTCGGCATTGAATCTATCCACCCACTTCGGGAGTTTATCCATGTAATATGATGAAGTGATAAAACAACCTGCATCATTGTCAAACCAATATGCTGCATCGGCAGAGTGACCGGCAGGCAATATGGAGGCACGGTCTTTAAGGGACACTCCAACAACCTTTGCACCAGGAACGGCCAACTTCAGTTGGTCGCCAATAGTTGTGGTGAGCATGTTACGAGGCGACATCTCCCCTGCCGCCGTATTTGAACCGACGGTCTTCACCGAATGGTCGTCTGTGCAATATACGATATCGTCTCCCTTCCTAAAGTCATTGCCTGCTATACCATGAATGGCAGGTGTAGTACCGGTGAAAATACTTGCATGACCTACTCCTGTAACAGTGGGAACATAACACAAATAGGTGTTGTCGTAACTAAATCCGTCAGACAAAAGACGTTGAAAACCGCCTTGCCACTTGTCTGAATAACGCTGGAGATAATCCCACCTCATCTGATCAACAACAATACCCACAATGAGTTTGGGGCGCTTGCCTTCGGAGGCTGCACTTACCGATGTCAGTCCCATTAAGGCCAATAAAACTAAAACAAAACTTCGAAACTTATTCATATCTAAATGTAATATATATTATTTTTCGGGTGCAAAGGTATGATACCCATATTACATTCATGTTATATTGAGGTTAAGATGGCGTGATTTGTCTTTTTCATTGAGTGCAGAATTACATAATTTATACTCCTTTGTTAATAATTGATAATAATTGGGCTAAATACTTGCATAATCAGAAAAATATTCGGATATTTGCATTACGAAAAGTTCGTAACGACATTAACGTAATTGCAATAGCATGAACAATAAGCCAAGAAGAATAGCCAAGGAACTTGTGTATCGCTCTCCTGACGGCTATTCAGTGTATGACCGTTTTTTAGAGATTTGGCTGAGAGAGGAGTGATGTTTATTAACTGTAATTTTAAAAATGTACAAGATAATAATATTTGATTTCGACGGCACTATCGCCGACACCAACAAGTGTATCATAGAGACATTCCAACAGTCGCTCTTGGAGTTGGGATTTTACACTATGGAAGAGAAGGATATCAGCCGACTCATCGGTCTGCCACTCACACACATGTACG
>CAMBOI010000037.1 GCA_945869265.1 uncultured Prevotella sp.
GTGCAGACTGCTCTTCCAACTGTGCAGACTGCTCTTCCAACTGTGCAGACTGCTCTTCCAACTGTGCAGACTGCTCAGCTATCCTTTGGTCACGCCTCATTATTGCTGTATCACGTGTTTCAATGGCAGAGAAATATTCGTCCTCTACGTTCATATCCTGACGCAATTTTGCATCAGAGGCAGCGACAAGAAGACGGTGCAGGATATGCTCCATCTCCGCATCCCCACGGTAGGTATCTTCGTCTATATTTAATACTTGGCGGTTATTGCCGTCCTTGTTTGTCTGGTCGAATACGCTCAGGACCTCAACGAGTCGGTTGTTAACACGACCATGAAGAAGAGGTATTTGGACGATAATACTGTCATGTACAAGACTTTCAACGAAAGGGTCGGGCATTCCTTTGGTAACCTCAACACCGTCATAGTCGTATGACTTGTGTCGGACATAAAGAACAGGTTCCTCTATTTCCCCTACACGATGCCCAAGAAGATATACGGTTATCATAGGTATGCCATAGCCGTTAGGGTTATCATCCTTCAAGATGTTGTCGGGGTTGGCGTATTGCGTACCGAGGTATTGTCGGAAACGCAATGTTTCCGTCTCAAGCCAAGTCTTCTGAAGCTCTATCAGCACAAGTTTAAGACTGCCATCATCCTGACGGACTTTGGCGCCGAAGTCGATACGGAACATAGAAATCTTGTCACGTGTGCCGTTGGTGTATTCATGTTTGCGCATTTCTACTTCTACAACCTCTCTCTTAAGAAGGGCGGAAAGCAAAGTCTTGGCCACGCGATTGTCCTCCATGAGGTATTTGAAAACCGCGTCATAAATCGGATTTGCAATACTTATCATCATAGTCGCATATTCTTTAGTTTGGTGCAAAGATAATAATTATTGTTGCAATAAAGAAACAAATGGCAGATATTTAATGTTTTTTATAAGATTAGTATTCATCTCTTACCTAATATATGAGAACACCGTGGGCGACATGAAATCTCTGATCAAGCACCTGTGTCTTCCATTCGCGACCCTATTCCTGGATTTTGTTTTGTCGCCCAACTCCTTTCCTATGGAGCCGACATCCGCGGAGCCGACCCCGACCTCAAGAACGGTCCTGTCTTCAGATGGGAGGTGGTGGAATAGGTAATAATATGTAGACAAAACCAATCTTTATGGGGTATATGAAACATTTCTGAATGTATATGTAACAAAATTAGGCTACGGAGTGGGATAAAATGAGTAATTTTGCACACGAAATCAGTAATATTCTAAACAAGTTAATAATTTCAAGTGCAATGAAACTACTCACATTAAGCATTATGCTTGCTGCCACAATGTCGGCAGCGGCACAGCAGAAACAAAACTTCAATATGCCGATTATCCAAACCAAATACACGGCAGACCCCGCACCCTATGTGCATGGAGATACCGTATATCTCTATACCACCCACGACGAGGATGACGCAGAGGGATTCAAGATGAAGGATTGGTTGCTCTATACCTCTACCGACATGGTCAACTGGCAGGACCACGGGGCGGTGGCTTCGCTCAAGGATTTCACTTGGTATAAGGGAAACAACGGAGCATGGGCAGAACAGGTGATTGAGCGCAATGGCAAGTGGTATATGTATTGCCCGATACACGGCAATGGTATCGGTGTGCTCGTTGCCGACTCGCCTTTTGGTCCATTCAAGGACCCGCTTGGCAAACCGCTCGTGTGGCGACGGGAGCATTGGTCTGACATCGATCCGACAGTGTGGATTGACGACGACGGACAAGCTTATATGTATTGGGGCAATCCCCACACATATTGCGTGCGACTCAACGAGGATATGATTTCCATCAAGGGCGACATCATGCAGATGGACCCTATCGGCGACTATCAGGAAGGCCCTTGGTTCTGGTCGAGGAAGAATGCCCGTGGCGAGATATGGTATTATCTCGCTTATGCGTCAACATGCTGTCCCGAGGGTATTGGTTATGCCATGAGCAAGTCGCCCATCGGACCGTGGGAGCATAAGGGGCATATCATGGACCACACTCCACGCACACGAGGCAATCATCCCGGTATCATCGAGTATAAGGGCAAATGGTATTGCTTCGGACTTAACTACGACATCTTCCGACTGGAGACAAGCCGACATGCCGAACGTCGTTCGGTGTCGGCTGCCGAGATGACATATAATGCCGACGGCACCATACAGGAGTTGCCTTATTTTCTCGATTGCAAACTGGATCAGGTGGGAACATTCAATCCCTACCGCCGTGTTGAGGCTGAGACTATGGCATGGGGATTTGGACTGAAGACCACACGCGAGAATCCTTCCGGTCCTTGGAATCCCACGCTCTTCGTCACTGATATCGATGATGGCGAATACATCCTTGTCAAGGGTGTTGACTTTGGCAAAGGCGCTAAGGAACTGAAGGCAAGTTGCTCTTCCCTTTTGTTTGGTGGCAGGATGGAGATACGTCTCGACGCTCCCGATGGTTGGAAGGCAGGAGAAATCGACGTTCCCAACACGAAGTTCAAGTATGAGACCTTCCGCACTGAGCTTACAAAATGTAAGGGCGTACACGATGTCTATTTCGTGTTCAAGAGCACGTCAATGCAGAAGAAGAACCTTTTCAACTTCGACTGGTGGGAAGTGGGGAAGGATTAAAGTATTAAAAAATTAAAATATTGAAAAATCAACAATCGTGAATATGAGTAAGTATATTCTTTCAATTATATGCTTGGCTGTGTCGTTATGTGCCACTGCTAAAGACCATGAAGGTATAGTGACAGAAAACCTTAATGCGGGAGGCTTCACGCTTATCTCGCAATCAAAGCCCGTCAGCCTTGTTGTCGCGGATAGCGACAAGAAGGGCATCCACATTGCCGTCCGCAACCTGCAAAAGGATTTCGAGAGGGTGTGCGGCAATCAGGCACAACTGCTCAATGCCCCTGCCGACGGCATAAGTCGCTGTGTAATAGTCGGTAGTCTTGAAAGCCCTTACATCAAGAAGATGGTGAAGGCAAAGAAGATCAACGAGAAAGAGCTGAAGGGCAAGGTTGAGAAATATGTTATGACAGTGGTGAGCAATCCTCTGCCCGGAGTGGAAGAGGCTCTCGTCATTGCAGGCAGCGATATGCGAGGCACTATATACGGCATCTATGAGTTGTCGGAGCAGATAGGCGTATCGCCATGGTACGACTGGATGGATGTGCCTGCAGTGCAGCATAAGAATCTTGCCATCCAAAGAGGAACATATACCGCTGGCGAACCGGCAGTGCGTTATCGTGGACTTTTCCTCAACGACGAGGCTCCTTGTCTCACCACATGGGTGAAGAACACGTTTGGAACGAATTACGGAGGACATGAGTTCTATGCCCGTGTGTTTGAACTCATCCTGCGTCTCAGAGGCAACTACCTCTGGCCTGCCATGTGGCAGTGGTCATTCTACGGCGACGATCCACTCAACTTACCTACTGCAAGCGACATGGGAGTGATGATGGGTACATCCCATCACGAGCCAATGGCACGCAACCATCAGGAGTGGGCACGCCATCGCAAGGAGTATGGCGAATGGAACTATGTCACCAATCAGAAGGTGGTCGACAACTTCTTCCGCGAGGGAGTACGACGTTCCAAGGACAATGAGGACATCATCACCATCGGTATGCGTGGCGACGGCGACACAGCCATGGGTGCAACGGAAGGACATGACGACGAGTTTGTGCCTGATGACGCGGCTACAATCAAACTTTTGGAGAAGATTATTAAGAACCAGCGCGACATCATCGCCCAGGAGACTGGACGTCCAGCCAAGGAGCGCCCACAGTTGTGGGCATTATATAAAGAGGTGCAGAGATATTACGACAAAGGACTCCGTGTGCCCGATGACGTGATTATTCTCTTCAGTGATGACAACTGGGGCGACATCCGCCGTCTGCCCTCCGCCGATGAACTCAAGCACAAGGGCGGATTCGGCATGTACTACCACGTTGACTATGTGGGTGCGCCGCGCAACAGCAAATGGCTGAACGTCACACCTATACAGCACATTTGGGATCAGCTTGCCCTTACATATCAATATGGAGTGGATAAGTTGTGGGTGCTCAATGTGGGCGACCTCAAGCCGATGGAATATCCCATCACATTCTTTATGGACTTCGCATGGAATCCCAAACGCTATAATGCCGACAACCTCTTGGAGCATCCTAGAAAATTCTGCGCACAGCAGTTTGGCGAGTCGCAGGCTGACGAGGCTGCCCGCATCCTGAATCTCTACAGTCAATATGCCGGACGCGTGACGGCAGAGATGCTCGATGTCTCGACCTATAACCTTGAGACAGGAGAGTGGAAACAAGTGTGCGACGAGTTTGTCAGCCTCGAAGCCGAGGCTCTTCGTCAGTTCATCTCTCTTCCCGAGAATATGCGCGACGCCTATCGCCAGCTGCTTCTCTTCCCAATTCAAGCCCTTGGCAATCTCTATGAGATGTATTATGCCCAGGCAATGAACCACAAGCTATATAAAGAAAACAATCCCGAGGCCAACGTATGGGCCGACCGCGTGGAGCAATGCTTCAAGCGCGACTCGCTTCTCTGCCGCAGCTACAACAAGGACATTGCTGGCGGAAAGTGGGACGGAATGATGATACAGAAGCACATCGGTTATGTGTCATGGAACGACGATTTCCCCAAGGATACATGCCCCAAGGTGATGCGTATCGACAATGCGTCGGAGGCAAAGGGCGGATATGTCTTCCAGCCGTCCGACGGATATGTTGCCATGGATGCAGAGCATTATTACAGTCTGCAAGATCCTCAGGATGCCAAGTGGACAGTCATTCCATACATGGGACGCACCCGCAGCGGCATTTCTATTCATCCCTATTCTGCTGATGTGAATGGTGGCAGTGTTACTTATCGCTTTGCTGTTCCGGCAGGAATCAACGAGGTGGATGTGCATGTCATCACGGCTTCCACACTTGCATTCAAGCGCAGAGAAGGTCATCGCTACACCGTAGGCTTTGAGGGACAGGCTCCTGTGGAGGTAAACTTCAACGGTGAGCTTAATGAAGAGCCAGAGAATGTTTATCGCATAATGTATCCAACAGTGGCACGCCGTGTCATCGACAAGACAGTCAAGCTCAAGGTGGATAAGTCTGGTGAGAAATCGCTCGTCATCACTCCTCTTGACCCCGGTGTCGTGTTGCAGAAGATTGTAGTTGACATGGGTGGCTATAAGGAGTCACACCTTTTCGGCAAGGAGTCGGAATGTCAGCGTAGGTAATTAATAAGTCACGTATGGCAACAATCTCTTAATTGTCTCTTCTGTGAAGTCGGGACTCGTGGAGAGTTGTTTCAGACTGTGGATTTGTCCGTTAATGCGACGATAGCCGATGATGGCTTTTGCCTGATAATAGTTAATATAAGGGTGACGCTTTAGCTCATTCAGCGACATGGTATTCATGTTCAATCTGCGGGGCGATGGATTGCTGATGATAAAAAAACGCTTCGCTTCTGGCGGGAAACCCTCGATTTCATCGAGCTGGTCAATGCTGACATATCCCCCGAGACGCTCGCCATAGCGCATGATTACCTTCGAATAATAACTGCCGATACCAGGCACTCGCATGAGTTGCGTGGTGTCGGCAGTGTTTAGTATGATGTATTCTCCTGTTGATATTTTTCGGGGATAATCTGATGGTATGGTCTTTTCACCATAGATGCCTTGTTGCCTGTTTCCGTATGTGTTGTTGTGATTATTCTTGTAATACGATGTTCTTTCGCCTTTCCCCATGTTCCCAACATATTCCGCGGCAGTCATCCGGTATTCCTTGGCAATGCGGATATAGGGTAGGAGTCGCTTATATTTATGGGCAGAAAGACCGTAAAGCCGTGCAAAATCCTCTGGTTTGCGGTAGATGCCGCCATGTGCTCTGTATTTATATATATTCCTCACCTGCCATGGGCGCAGTCCGAGTTTCAGCAGTGCAGTGCTGTCTGCAGTATTGGGGTCGAAGCAAAATAGTTTTTCGGAATTTTGTTCCGAAGCATAATACGGTGGTCTCCCCTCCTTGTCTTTCTTCTCCACAATCTCATAGTTTTCCTGTTTCTTTCCGTATTCCCCAAGCACCCATAGAAACCCGCACCCAGCCAATAATGTCAGGGTGAGGGCAACTATTGCTTGTCTGTCTCGTTTAGAGAAATACGACTTTATCATAAGCTATTCCTTCTTCTATCCCATATAAAAACCTTCGATTTCATCGGAGTGTTATAGTCGATACGACATTATTTTATTATTATTCCGCCGTTGGGTTGGATGGTTACTTTAGCCTTACCCTTGGTGTCCACCTTAATCTTTCCAAGTGTGGATTTAGGCCAAAGGCTCTTCTTTGATGGTTTGTCGTAGTAATACGAAGGTGTCGATCCTGCAAACATCGGGATGTCGATGTCGAGTTTCAGCGGTTCCTTGGTGGCGTTCAGTCCTACGATATACCATTTGTCTCCACTGCGGCGTGCCATTACAATATATTTACCGGGATAACCATCGATATATCTGGTTTCATCCCATGAAGTGGGCACTTCGCGCAGGAAGTCGAGTTCCATCTGGGGCAGGTCGCTAAGGTTGTTCGGTTGCATTGCGATGCATTGAACACTCGTCTGAATCACGATGGAAGCGGCCATTTCGAATATATCCGAAGTATATCGGCGATGTCTGCTCTTGTTGTCGGGCGACATATATCGGTTCATGATAGTGCCTCCCCAGTCCATTGATGCCACGGCATTGCGGCAGAAGGGGTGCATGGTGAGTTCGAAGCCTTCATTGATGGCGTGATGCTCATTGAAGAAGGTGTTCTCAGATGCCAGCACAGCTTCACTTGCCACATAGTTGGGATACATTCTCTCCCAACCGCGGGGCAGTGTACATCCGTGGAATATCACCTGGATACCAAAGTCATTGGCATCTGTCAGTATGTCTTCATAGAGTTGCATGGTGTGCTGTTTGTCGCCAGCAAAGAAATCCACCTTTATACCCTTCACACCTATGCTTTTCAGCCAAGCCATCTCCTTGCGGCGGGCGAGGGTAGTGTTCATGCACTGCTTCGGGGTTTGCGGTGCATCGCTCCATGCTCCATTACTGTTATACCATAGCATCAGACTTACACCTTTACTCTGTGCATATTTGCTCAGTTCTACAATCTTGTCTCTGCCTATCTGCTTATCCCACCAGTTATCCACCAACACATATTCATAACCCATGGCAGAAGCCAGGTCGATAAACTTCACTTGGTCGTTATAATTGATTGAGTTGTCTTGCCAGATTAGCCAGCTCCAAGTGTAGCGTCCGGGTCGATATTCGATGGAAGCATCATATTTCTGTTCAACAACATCCGTAGCAATAGTGGTCTCAACAATCGGTTTGAGGTTGTTGGCTATGGTGATTGTGCGCCATGGAGTGCTTCCTGGCAGTGCAAGTGCAGCATCGGTTGTACCGTGTCCGTTGGCCTCTCCAGCCATAGGGAAGGCAATCTGGTAGAAGCCCCCCTGCAACTCGGTTGAGGGTTTAGCAATGTGGTAATCACTCAAGTGGCTACCTACATATTTGCCGTCAACACCAGTTTCAGAAATCAGAACCCATATAGCATTGTGCACCCCCGCCTGTGGGGCCACCTTAAACAAACAAGGAAATGTATATCCCTCACCATATGCCGACATATCTGTCAGTGGTGCGTCGGGCTTATATTCCTCCTCATAACTCGGTTTTGTTCTCATCCATCCCACCATCGGGCTTGACTGTGGACATAAAAAAGAGGTGGTTCCATCGGGAAGAGAGAATGACGTAGCCTCGCTCTTTACGATGATACTTGCCGTTTCTCCCCATTGAGGCATGGAGTAGCGGAAAGCGATGTTGTTGTCTGAAACGCGGAATGTGACTGTAATCTCACGGTCCTTGCTGTCAGCGTATGTTGCGTTGAGTTCATTTGCACGATATTCCACGTTGCGCGCCTTGATGTTGCGGATACTGTAGCTGTCGTTCACCTTACATTCGCTCGATTTCTTGAATGTCAGTCCACTGGAGAAGTCACCCACATTGGTAATCAGTCCCAGTCTCGATGGCTTTATAGCCTCATTGCCATCGTAAGTGGCGGAATAGACAGGGATGCCTCTATTGTCGTTAAGCGTGACAACGAGTCGCCCGTCGGGTGATGTTACTTTTAATTCCTTTGCATTGGCGGCAAATATGCAAGTAGCCGTCAGCATTGTCGTAATTATTAGTTTTTTCATAATCAGGTGGTTTATATTTATTTACAGATTTTGATAGTCGGGAGAGAAAGTGTCGCCAAGTGACAAGTCGCCAGAATGTGCGCCACGTTTCAGCCATTTGCTTCGCTGTGCGGATGTGCCGTGGTTGAATGAGTCGGGCACAGTGTATCCTCGGGCTTTCTTCTGCAGATAATCGTCTCCAATCTTCCGTGCTGCCTCAAGTCCCTCATCGATGTCGCCATCCTCAAGGCTTCCGAAGATACGGTTGTCGTGGTAAGCCCATATCCCGGCATAGAAGTCAGCCTGCAGTTCGAGGCGCACACTGAGCCGGTTGCTTTCCTTTTCATCCACCGATGCCATCATCTCGTGCACACGGTCGAGGTCGCCCAACAGGTATTGCACATGATGTCCCACTTCGTGGGCTATGACGTAGGCATAAGCAAAATCCCCGTCGGCACCTATCTGTTTCTTCATGTTCATGAAAAACGATAAGTCGATATACACCGTTTGGTCGGCAGAACAATAAAATGGTCCTGTGCTTGATGTGGCATTGCCGCATCCCGACCTCACTGCATCCTTGAATATCACCATCTTAGGCGGAACATATCGCTTGCCCATCCTTTGAAAAAGTTCGCTCCACACGTCCTCAGTGCCTGCAAGTATCTGAGCCGAGAATTTATACAGTTCCTGTTCCTCTTGCGTACCCACATATTCTGTCTGTCCCGTTTCCTGTGTTGAAAGACCAAGCATGCCCGATAGTCCCGACGTGCCCTGGGTGGCAACAACGAGTGCCGCCACAATAGCCAGTCCTATCAGTTTTGTCTTAATGCCTCCAGGCAGTATGGCCAGCAAACGTAGCAGTCCAAAGCCTCCTCCTGCCATATTCATTCCTTCACCGCGACGGTCATTTATGTTGTCGCTCATTCTTCTTCCATCGAGTCTCATACTTATCTCTGTTTTTAATTTTGATGCAAAGATAAATAAATAAATTGAATCGACAAAATATTATTGCAACAATATTTATTTTCTATATGAGATTAGGTGAAAAGTGTCTTTACACAACACCACAGTGTAACCATAATAATTGTCGATGTCGATGAATTCGGTCGTCAACCCTTCACCCTTCATAAATACAGTGTAACCCGTTAATATGCAGTGCTTTACCATAGTGAAGGGCTTGAGAAACCCTTCATTTATTTAAACCATTGATACATAATATGTTATAACCAATTTATGAAGGGTGAAGGGTTAACGTGCGTATCCTTCGAAGCAGGGCGAAAGCGGATGACACAGAGGATCATAGGGACAGGTACATTGCTTCACTCTTTCGGGCGATGAACCTGTCCGTGTGATGTCTTAGGGTAAGCCATCAGTAAACCCCGTATTGTGAGGATACTTTTAATATTTAGGAGATATATAGTGGATTATTGAAAAAGAGCTTTCTTCATTAAAGGAGGCAATCTCTTCAATGAAAAAAGAAATATAATCAGGGAGCAAGACTTAAGTTTTTCTCCCTTTTTCTTTGTCCTTTCAATTTTTATTTGTAATTTTGCGGCGACATTAATTCGAATAATAAAAATGGAATTACAGAACTGTGTAAAGACAATAAGGGAAAACAGCTCCAAAATCGTATGTGATTTTGGGATTAGGACTTTGCGCATTTTCGGTTCTGTATCAAGAAACGAACAGACAGAAAATAGCGACCTGGATGTGTGTGTTGAAACGCAAACACCTAATCCGTTTCTTCTGGCTTCCTTGAAAGATTATTTGGAGAGCATATTCAAATGTTCCGTTGATGTTGTCCGTATGCATAAGAACATGAACCCATTGTTGAAATCAAGAATAGAGCGAGATGGAATATATGCAATACGATAGAGAATTAATATTGAATATACTCGACAGAGTTTATAATTCAATAGAACAGATAGAAAAACGTTCAGAGAATTATCATAGTGGAGATGATTTTCTGATGACGCCAACAGGAGTAACTGTTTTGGATTCTGTTTGTATGCAGTTCATAGCCATAGGTGAGAGTCTTAAAGGATTGGACAAAATTACGAAAGGGACACTTCTTGTTACTCATCCTGAAGTTGATTGGAAACATGTAAAAGGACTGCGTGACATAATAGCACATCATTATTTAGATATAGATGCCGACCAAATATGGTGGATTATTGAAAAAGAGCTTCCTTCACTAAAGGAGGCAATCTCTACAATGAAAAAAGAAATATAATCAGGGAGAAGACTTAAGTTTTTCTCCCTTTTTCTTTGTCCTTTCGATTTTTATTTGTAATTTTGCGGCGAAATATAAATGATTTGCACTATGACAACAGGAATGATGACGAAAACAATCGCCGAGTATTTCAAGACACAACCAGTCTTGAAGGCATGGCTCTTTGGTTCCTACTCGCGAGGCGAGCAAACCAAGGACAGCGATGTTGACATCATCGTACTGTTGGACAAGAGCAACCCCATTGGACTCAAGTTCTTTGGTATGTGGAGCGACTTGGAAGAACTTTTAGGGCGAAAAGTTGATTTGGTGTCAGAAGGGACATTATTGCCATTTGCAAAAGAATCAGCAGAAAAAGACAAAATTCTGATTTATGAGAGAGGCCGCTAATCTTCTGACTAATGAATTCAAAAGCGAGCATCCAGATACACAATGGAAACTGATTACTGGTATGAGAAACTATATTGTCCACGAATATTTTCAGGTGGATAATACTGTCATTTGGGATGTGATACAAAACGACCTTCCCAATTTGGAAACTCAGATTAAGGACTATTTGCAGGATTAGTGAAATCATTAGGGAGCGCGGATTCAACTAGCAAGTGCAAATTTATAACATTTTTTTTGTAAAAGCACTCTCTTGGTGTTGAGAAATTGAGTTTTTCCCTTGGTCTTGTGTTAATTTTCTGCATAATCTTAGTTATTTGTTGCTGACTGATGTTCGAAAAGCAAGTATTCTTTGGAATGTATTGCCTAATGAGTCCATTTACATTCTTAATAGCCCCTTTCTGCCATGATGAGTACGGATCGGCAAAATAGACCTTTGTTCCAATGCTCTTTGCAATCATTTCGTGACATGCGAATTCCGTTCCGTTGTCAGTTGTGAACCGGCCGAGTGTGTCCACTATTACGCTTTATTTCGCGTGAAATGGTGGATGGACTGACATTTATTGCCTTGGCAATGTCTTTTTTCTTCGTTCCGTTTTGGAGTATGATAAAAAATGTGTACCTTTGCACCGAGGTTAATTGTTTGTACATAAGCAATGCAAAATTAATTAATCTTTGGGAGACAGTGGTCTCCCTTTTTGTTTTTTTAGCATTGCTAGTTGAATTTTCTTCTGATGGGGGCTTCTCGCCCCCAAACCCCTCGGTGTTTTCTGGTATTAGATTAAATCCATTCACTCTGTTCAGTAGATGTAACAACAGTAATATTAAAACGATTAACACAGATAAAATGTAAACAATACACCTCTATATTGAGTCCACTTTTTATTTTAATAAATGCGAAGCATATTAATCTGTTTTTCAGCTGGTTAAATGTTTCGCGATGCCTTTTGCGCCCACTTATTTTGTAATAGCCTACGGAATTGTTAGAAAAACACTATAAATTTGCAGAGAAAATCAATAAATAAAAACTTAATATAAATAAGGTATGAGAAACAAAAAGAGCATTATTAAGGCAATGTTATCGGGAGTGTTTGCATTGACCATGTTGTCAGCTTGTACAACGAAAAATAGTAATGGAAATGGTGAGGCAATAAAGTTTGTCACTATCTCAGGACATGATTTAATCTCACCTAAAGGTCAGAAGCTTTCCATCTGTGGAACGAACTTGGGCAACTGGCTCAATCCGGAAGGTTATATGTTCGGATTTAATAAGACCAACTCTGCACATTTCATCGATGAGATGTTTTGTCAATTGGTAGGTCCTGACTATGCCGCCGAATTTTGGAAGGACTTCAAGGACAAATATGTCACTCGTAAGGATATTGAGTTCATAGCCTCTACAGGAGCCAACACCATCCGTTTGCCCTTCCATTACAAACTCTTTACCGACGAGGATTATATGGGATTAACCAGTAACCAGGATGGGTTTGCCCGTGTGGATAGTGTTGTGACTTGGTGTAGAGACAACGGACTCTATTTGATACTCGACATGCATGATGCCCCTGGTGGACAAACTGGAGACAATATCGACGACAGTTATGGATATCCTTGGCTTTTGGAGAGTGAGGCCAGTCAACAGAAGTTTTGCGACATCTGGAAGAAAATAGCAGAATACTACAAGAATGAACCTGTTATATTGGGATATGAACTGATGAATGAACCTATAGCTCCATATTTCTCTAATATGGAAGAGTTGAATGCCAAACTTGAACCTTTATACAAACGTGCCACCCTGTCGATTCGTGAGGTGGATAAAAAGCATATAATATTAATAGGTGGAGCGCAATGGAACGGCAACTTCAACGTGTTTAAGGATGGCAGTTATGATGATAAGCTGATGTACACTTGCCATCGCTATGGGGGTGATGCCACAAAAGAGGCTATCAGTAATTTCATTCACTTCCGCGACAGTGTTAACCTACCGATGTATATGGGAGAGATAGGCCATAATAGCGACGAGTGGCAGGCCGCTTTCAGTAGGGTGATGCTTGAAAACAATATTGGCTATACCTTCTGGCCATATAAGAAAGTTGACAACTCGTGCTTTATGGGTATAAAGCGTCCCGATAACTGGGATGTTATAGTGAATTTTGCAGAAGCACCAAGAACCACCTATAAGGAGATTCGTGAGGCACGTCCCGACCAAGCTGTTGCCCGTAAGATTTTGAAGGATTTTATCGAGAATTGCAAATGTCGCAATACTGTACCTCAGGAGGGATATATTAAATCGATGGGACTGTCGGTCGGTCAACAAAAATAACCTCTCTAAAATATTAAAAACAATAAAATATAGATAAAATGTAAAAAATACACCTCTATATTGCGTCCACTTTTTATTTAATCATTAAAATAATAATAACAACTTAATATCAAGACGTTACGTGATTTATGCAATTCTTGGAATCCACTTTTTTAAACAATTATGGTACAATGGTTAAAAAAATGTTCTAACTTTGCAGCGTCAATCAATCACATGGTTGAAGCGACTAAAAAATAACTCTAACAATAATAATAATTAAAAACAAAAGTATGAAAAGAACAAGGTATCTAATGTTTTTGCTGGCATTGTTGATGACAATTCCCGCAATGGCTCAGAAACAGCTTTTCACGGGTGTCGTTAAGGATGCCCTGGGCGAACCAGTCATTGGTGCGTCTGTAGTGGAAAAAGGATCGTCGAATGGTTCGGTAACCGATCTAGACGGTAAGTTTAGTGTATCAACTATTCCCGGAACAACTCTCGTGGTGTCCTATGTAGGATATAAGTCACAAGAGGTGAAGGCTAAGGAGAACATGAACATCACTCTTCAGGAGGATGCACAGGTGCTCGACAATGTGGTTGTCATCGGTTATGGTGTGCAGAAGAAGTCGGTTGTGACTGCTTCTATTGCCAAGGTTAGTTCCGACGACCTCGAAGGAAAGACACGCCTTCGTGCCGACGATGCACTCAAGGGTATGGCTGCCGGTGTGAACGTTACATCCGCTTCCGGTCAGCCTGGTTCTAAGTCAATGATCCGCGTGCGTGGTATCGGTACTATCAACAATTCCGAACCGCTTTACATTATCGACGGAATGCCTACCGACCAGGATGGTATGGAATCTGTTAACCCTGCCGATATCGAGTCGATTGAGGTGCTGAAGGATGCTGCCTCTGGTGCTATCTACGGTGCGAGAGCTGCCAATGGTGTAATCCTCGTGACTACCAAGAAAGGAAAGGTTGGCAAGGCTTCTATCAACTACAACTTCTCTTACGGATGGCAGAGCGCATGGAAGAAGCGGGATGTTACCGGTGCCACCGACTATGCAGTGCTGATGAACGAGAAGTATATCAACGGCAAGCAGACATTGCCTGCTGATATGGCAAATCTTTCCGATCCATACAACATCACCGATGTTAACGGTAATAAGATTACCGGTTTCGGTACTGACTGGCAGGAAGCTCTTTTCAACGACAATGCACCTATCGTGCAGCATGACGTGTCGGTGAGTGGTGCTTCGGAGAAGGTGAACTACTATTTCTCAGCTGGTTATTTCTCTCAGGAAGGTATTGTAGGAGGTAACTTCGGACAGTCAAACTACGACCGTCTTACTCTTCGTGCAAACAACTCATTCACATTGCTCGACGCAAGTAAGGAGCGCTCGTTCCTTAACAAACTGGAATTGCACACCAATCTCTCTTATATGCGTGTGCACAACACAGGAATCGATGCCAACTCTACGTGGGGTTCGCCACTTGGTTCGGCTCTTTATCTCGCACCTACACTGCCTATCACATTGACAGGACAGGTGGGACAGGACATGATTGACCACTTTTCATCATTCGACCTCTATCGTGATGCCAATGGCAATCCTTATACTATCCCCGGTTATCTCGGTTCATATAACGAGCAGAACAACCCGATTGCTCTTATGCAGCGCAATCCTACACGCAACTGGTCGCAGAAATTCATGCCAAAGATAGCTATCGACCTACAAATATGGGACAATCTGAAATATCACTTCACCTGGAGTGCAGAGCAGTCGTTCTGGGGTAATGAGTCGGCAGTCACCGAGAAATACTATTTCTCTGGAAACAATAATGCAGACCATACATCAGCCTCTGTATATAAGGGCAATAATACTACATGGCAGGTGGAGAACATCCTTACCTATGACAAGACCTTCGGTAAGCACTCTATCGGAGTGGTGCTTGGTCAGTCGGCACTGAAATTCAAGGGTGACGACCTCTCAGGATCTCACTGGAACCTGGTGAACACCGACAAGCCCTATCTCAACTATACTACTGGTGGCGACTTCGGAACAGAGGTTGATGCCGATGGAAATATCATTGGTGTGAAGAGTTACGTAGGTGTAGGTGGCGGTCCGTATGTAGAGCATCGCCTGTCTTCACTCTTCGGACGATTCAGCTATAACTACGATGAGCGCTACATGGCTCAGTTCACAATCCGTCGCGACGGTTCAAGCCGTTTCGGTTCGAATAATAAATATGGTACATTCCCATCTGTTTCTCTTGGATGGAACGTGATGAACGAGCAGTTTATGGAGAAAACCCGCTCATGGCTTGCCAATTTCAAGGTGCGCTTCTCTTGGGGTAAGAACGGTAACGACAACATCGGAGATTTCGCTTACACCACACTCTCGACAGTGGGCGGTACAAGTAACTACTATCTCGGCCAGATTGCCTCTATGGTATATGGTTCGAAGGCCAACCGCCTTGCCAATGCCGACCTAAAGTGGGAGGAGAGTGAGCAGACTGACATCGGTCTTGACCTCGGTTTCTTCAATAATGCATTGACATTCACTGTTGACTATTTCATCAAGAAGACCAACGGAATGATTATCGAGATGCCTATCCCGAGTTATGTAGGTGAGGCTAAGCCTCTTGCCAATGTGGGAGATATGGAGAACTCAGGATTTGAGTTTGAATTAGGATATAAGTGGCATGTTTCCGATGCCAACTTCTCTATCAAGGCCAATGCCTCATATCTGCACAACGAACTGAAGAACCTTGGTAATGACACCGGTTTCCTCAACTGGGGTATCAACCAGTTCAGTGACGGCGGAACACGTGCAGAGAACGGTCAGCCATTCCCATTCTTCTATGGATACAAGACCTTGGGAGTATTCCAGAATATGGATCAGGTGAACGCATACACTTGGACAAATCCTGAGACTGGCGAGAGCAAGCTCATCCAACCGGATGCACAGCCTGGCGACCTTATCTTCCAGGATACCGACAACAATGGAACAATCACATCCGACGACCGTACAAAGATTGGTAAGGGAACTCCCGACTGGTCGTTTGGTGCTACATTCAATGCAGAGTGGAAAGGTTTCGACCTCAGTGTATTCATGCAGGGTGTGAGCGGTGTGGATGTATTCGATGCAACATATCGTCAGGACATCGCTTCGGGTAACTTCCCGACATGGGTGCTTTCACGCTGGACAGGCGAAGGAACATCCAACCGTGTGCCAATCCTCAAGCAGGGCGACAGCAAGAACTGGGTAGTGAGCGACCTCTATATCCAGGATGGTTCTTATCTCCGCCTGAAGAATCTTACTCTCGGATATACACTACCACGCAATCTGACACAGAGAATAGGTATCAGTCGCCTGCGTGTATATGCCATGGCGGAGAACCTGTTCACATGGACAAAGTATTGGGGATTTGACCCTGAAATCGGTACAAGCGGAACATCGCTCGGTGTTGACTATGGAGTATATCCACAGGCACGCACATATACCATTGGAGTTAACCTGAATTTCTAAATAGGAATGAGGAATTAAATAATATAAAAAAGGACAACGATATGAAAAAGAATATATTCTTGGCAATGGCTACATCAGCCATGATGCTCACAACATCGTGCAGTGACAGTTTCCTGGAGGTGAATAACCCCACGGGAGAACCACTGGAGGAATACTATACTTCGGAGGAAACCCTGGAAGAAGCCCTTATGTCGGCTTATTCACCTTTGCACTGGCCCGACTGGGATGGTACTGCATACAATGACCTCACTGTGGATGCCGAAATCCTCGGCGACGACTTCTGGGTGGGCGGATCGAGTATCACCGACAACCAGCACTGGCACAAGCTCTTCAACTTCGAAGGTGACGGCAATAACACACTTGCCACACTTTGGACAGACTTCTATTCAGGTATTAAGCGTTGCAACGACGTCATCAAGTATTGCTCTTGGGGTGGTGCATCCGAAGAATACCGTAAGAAATGTGAGGCTCAGGCCCGCGTGCTACGAGTGTATTACTATAATATATTGTGGCATTATTATGGCAATGTGCCTTTCTATCTCGAAAACCTTGAGTTGCCATACACAGCACCTCAGATGACTGCCGATGAGATATACGAACAGTTGATTCCTGAACTGGAGGACATCATCGCCTCTAATGTGCTGCCAATGAGATGGCCTGCAACAGAGTCGGGTCGCGTTTCTCAGGCTATGGCATATATGCTCTATGCCGAGATGGTTATGTATCAGAAGGATACACAGCGATATGCCCAGGCACTCAGTTTTATGAAGGAGATTATCAATTCATTGGATTACGAACTCAATCCCGACTATGCTGCTTTGTGGGAGGAGTCAGGCGAATGGTGCAAGGAGTCAATATTCGAGGTTAATTATGACGACAATGCAGCACAGCGTGACTGGGGCACATCAATGTTTGCTGGCGGTAGCGTATTGCCCACATTGATTTCTCCTAACACTTGGCCCGGCGGTGACGGATGGAATGCCGGTGAGGACGGATGGGGTTTCCTGCCAATGCGAGTGGAGACGATGGAGATGTTCCCCGAAGGTGACGTGCGCCGCGACGCAACGGTGTGGGACGTTCGTGAATATAGTTATACCGAGCGTTATCAGGACACTCACCTGTGGTTGAAGAAATATCGTCCATATTCTGACAACAACAAGGACTGCCCTACATCGAAGAACCTCAACTATAACAATAACAAGCGCATTTATCGTTATGCAGAGACTCTTCTCAATGCAGCCGAACTGATTGTGCTCACCGGTGGCAACTCAGCCGACGGTTTGAACTATCTCAACCAGGTGCGCACACGTGCCGGACTGAAGGGATATACAGAGTGCAACATCGACAATATTCTCAATGAGCGCCATCTGGAATTCTGCGGCGAGGGCAAACGCTATTTCGACCTCGTGCGTACTGGCTATGCCGCCACAACCCTCGTGCCCGACAAGTATGGTTATCGCACCAACTCTTGGACAGAGAGCAAAAAGCATATTCCATTGGCACAGTCGGAGCTCGATGCCGACCCGACTTTGAAGCAGAACAACTATTAATCCTTATTTAATTGCATTTATTATGAACAAGATTTTTAAATATATAGGTAGTGCACTTGCTTGCGTACTTGCTATCACAGCTTGTTCGCCAGAGGAGTTTACAGGTGCCGACCAGAATGGACTGCCCACTGTGGATGGAAGACAAGTGAGCGTGACCACCGACCAAGAGACCAATACCGCAGTATTTACGGTAAGTGGCGATTTCAAGGGTTGTTACCCTGTATGGTATCTCGACGGCAAGATCTATTCATTCCTTGCCACGGGTAGCTATAGCAGTATGGAACAGGGTACACATGAGTTGGAGGTGAAGGTGATAAACCGCAATGGTATATCTCAGGCATCTGCCAAGGGCTCGTTTACATTCAATGAGACAAAGGTTGATTTCACTCCTTATTTCAGTAAGTTGTGCAACAAGGAATGGCGTATCGACTATACTGAGGTTGGACACATGGGTTGTGGTCCTTCCGGCACTGATGGTTCGGAATGGTGGAAGGCTGAAGTGAATAACAAGGCCGACTGGGGCGTGTATGACGACCGCATCTCTTTTGCCCATTCTGACAGTGACCCCGCAACAAGCGGCACATATAGCTATAATCCCGGTGAGGGCGGCACAGTGTACGTTAATACCGGCTGCTCGGTGTTTGCTGAATTCAACACCAACGACGGTAACGATTTTATGGCGACAGTGGCTCCACAGTCATCATCATACACACTCGTCCCTGGAACATTTAATGACGAGGCATGCCTCTATATCCAGTTTGCTCCGCAGACACTTCTGCCCTATATCCCCAATGATGTTACATACAACAATCCGTATTATCGCATTGAGGCTCTCACTAATAACCGTATGGTTCTTGTATGTGATGAGGGTACGATAGCATGGCGCCTCGTCTTCACAAGTCGTGAGGATACCGGCTTGCCAGAGCCGGGTGAAGGAGCTGGAGCAACAATGGACTGGAATTATGATGCTGCTTCCAACCTGTGGAAGGGTGTTGACACCGGTGACAACTTTGACAAGGTATCCCCATGGTTTGCAAATAATGACTGGGCACAGATTGCTGATCCGGAGTGGAAGCATGAAGGCGATACATGGCAGATTACTATGCCAGAAGGCATCGGCTCATCACAGTGGCAGGGTCAGTTCCCGATACACACCACACTCTCCGCCTCAATGAACAAGCGCTATAACTTCTATTGCGTAGTTGAATCAGACAACGACATGCCGGGCCTTACCATCAAGTTGACTGAGACGGACGATGACAAAAACTTCTTCTTCGCCGACAGTCATGAGGTAACTGCTGACAAGGCATTCGTATATAAGGCTGAGAATGTGTCGCTGCCGTTGAAGGATGCTGCAACATTGTCGCTCTTCTTCGACTTTGGCGGTACTCCTGCAGGCACCGTTGTCAAGGTGAGCAAGATATACTTCGAGGAGGCTCTCTCTTATGATGATGAGCGCAACATGTGGAAGTCAGTTGACAGTGGTGAGTCATTTGTTGAAGTGGCCCCATGGTTTGCCAACAACGATTGGGGTCAGATTGACAATCCTAAATGGAGTCACGAAGGTCATGTATGGGAGCTTGACATACCGGCAGAGATCGGTACACAACAGTGGCAGGGTCAGTTCCCGATAAAGACCAGTCTTAGTGCCTCAATGGCTGACAGCTATACCTTCAGTTGCACTGTTGAAGGTGACAATGATATGCCTGGAGTGACAATCAAACTGACCGATGGTGCCGACGACGACAACTTCTTTGTAGCCGACCGACATGAAATAACAGCTGACAAACCTTTCACATACAAGGTGACTGGTGTGAAGTTGCCAGTGGGTGATGCAGCATCGCTCTCACTCTTCTTCGACTTTGGCGGTACTCCTGGTGGAACGCATGTAAAGATTAGCGATATCATTCTTATCAAAGAATAACCTTTATGACAAGAAAGTATTCGATAATTTCAATCCTGCTTATATTTTCTTGCCTCACGGCTTGTGGGGGAGATGACAACGAAAATGACAGTCCTGGCGTGAGCCAGGCTGTCATTAGCCTAAGTAAGTCGTCTCTGGAGTTCACTGGCGAGGCAGGTGAGCAGAGTGTCACTCTTACTACCAATCACGAATGGGCTGCAACAACAAGTGACTCCTGGATAACGGTAAGTCCTGAGAGTTCAACTCAGCAGAATGCCACATTGACTGTCAAAGTGCAGAAGAACGGCAATTATGACAGCCGTGAGGGTATGGTGACGATTATGGCTGGTGCTGCACGTGAATATATAAAGGTGACGCAGGCTGGTGGTGATGGAATCCCAGATCCGTCGGCTATCACCTGTCCTCTTGATGGATATAAGTTGGTGTGGAACGACGAGTTCGACTCTGGGTCTTATCCCAATGGCGACCTGTGGACATATCAGGAGGCTAATCCAGGATGGGTGAACAATGAGTTGCAGACTTATGTAAAGGAAAAGACACCCGCCGGAACACGTGTGGCTGATCTGAAAGATGGCAAATTGCGCATAAAGTGCTTCAAGGAGGATGGAAAGATCTATTCCGCACGTCTTTATGGTAATGTGCGAACGGGTTGGACTTATGGATATATTGAGGCAAAGATAAAGTTGCCGAAGGGCAAGGGTACATGGCCTGCTTTCTGGATGATGCCAGTGAAATTTACGGCATGGCCTGATGACGGTGAGATAGACATTATGGAAGAGGTGGGTACCAATCCTAATTATGTATCTTCGAGTCTTCATGCTCTTGGACATTACCATGCCAACAATACTCAGGTGACCAAGGAACGCTATCTTGCCGGAGCTGAGGAGGATTTTCATGTATATGCCATTGAATGGACATCACAGTATATTCAGACGTATGTGGATGGAGAAAAATTGCTCTACTACGAGAATGACGGAAGCGGCAAGCGCAACTGGCCTTACAACGAACCATTTTATGTGATACTCAACCTCGCATGGGGTGGTTCATGGGGCGGAATGAATGGTGTTGACGAGGGTGCCCTGCCGTGTACTATGGAAGTGGAATATGTGAGAGTGTTTCAGAAGAAATAACTAATAATAAGTAGTAAATATGATAAAAAACAAGATTTATATATCTCTTGTAATCACTCTTTTTTGCGCTCATTTGGTAAAAGCGCAAAGCCAACCTGTTTATCTCGATGAAACGAAGGATATCGAGGTGAGGGTGGAGGATGCGCTAAAACGAATGACACTTGACGAGAAAATCAGGGTTATACATGCCCAAAGCAAGTTTTCTTCTGCCGGTGTCCCTCGTTTGGGATTTCCTGATTTTTGGACAGACGACGGACCTCATGGTGTGCGTCCTGATGTGTTGTGGGACGAGTGGGAACAAGCTGGTCAGACAAACGACTCGTGTGTGGCTTTCCCAGCACTCACATGCCTTGCCGCCACATGGAATCCCCAACTCTCACTGATATATGGAGAGAGCCTTGGTGAGGAAGCCCTATATCGTGGCAAGGACATGATTCTCGGTCCTGGTGTGAATATCTATAGGACTCCACTCAATGGGCGCAACTTTGAATATATGGGTGAAGACCCTTATCTCGCCTCACGAATGGTGGTGCCTTATATACAAGGTATGCAATCAAAGGGGGTTGCAGCGTGTGTAAAGCATTATGCCTTGAATAATGACGAGGAATATCGCCATCAGGTGAATGTCATTGTCAGCGACCGTGCTCTCCATGAGATCTATCTCCCTGCCTTCAAAGCTGCCATAACAGAAGGAAAGGCGTGGGGAATCATGGGTGCATACAATCTGTATAAGAACCAGCACAACTGTCACAATGCCATACTGCTCAACAAGATATTGAAGCAGGATTGGCAGTTTGACGGAGTGGTGGTGAGCGATTGGGGTGGAACGCACGACACTGACGAGGCTGTGAAGAATGGACTTGACCTTGAGTTTGGAACATGGACGGACGGTCTTACCTTGGGAGCAACCAATGCCTATGACAACTATTATCTTGCCGATGCATACAAGCGACTCATAAAGGAAGGAAAATATACTACGAAGGAACTTGACGACAAGGTAAGACGTGTTTTGCGACTGTTCTATCGCACAACAATGAATCGTCAGCGTCCTCACGGATTCCTTTGCTCGGAAAGCCATTATGCCGCCGCAAGGAAAATAGCAGAGGAAGGTATCGTTCTGCTAAAGAATGATGGAGGGGCTGTCTTGCCTATTAATATTAATAAGGTAAAGAATATCCTCGTAGTTGGTGAGAATGCCGTGAAGATGATGACAGTGGGTGGCGGTTCTTCTTCTCTGAAGGTGCAACGTGAGGTGTCGCCTCTCGATGGACTGAAAGCACGCCTGAGGGGTATTGCCGAGGTGGATTATGCCCGTGGTTATGTGGGTGACGTCACTGGAGCATATAATGGAGTGACAACAGGTCAGGACCTGTCGGAATCCAGAAGTGCGGATGAATTGATCGCCGAGGCTGTGGAGAAGGCAAAGAAAGCCGACTATGTGATTGTCTTTGGTGGTCTTAACAAGAGCGACTATCAGGATTGTGAGGGGCATGACCGCAAGGACTATGCTTTGCCATACGCACAGAACAAGTTGGTTGAGGCATTGGCTCAAGTGAATACTCGTCTGGTGTTTGTTAATATCTCTGGTAATGCAGTTGCCATGCCTTGGATAAATAAGGTGCCGGCTGTTCTTCAAGGATGGTTTATCGGTTCTGAGTCGGGCAATGCTCTCGCATCGATTCTTGTTGGAGATGCTAATCCGAGCGGCAAACTCCCATTCTCTTGGATGCAGAGTCTGGAGCAGTATGGTGCGCATGCTCTTGGAGCATATCCTGGAAAATGGCGTAGCGACGGAAAGATAATTGATGAGGAGTACAAGGAAGACATCTTCGTAGGCTATCGCTGGGCTGACCAGCACAAACAAAAGCCTCTTTTCCCATTCGGACATGGATTGAGCTATACCACTTTTGAATATGGGGGAAAATCAAGGATAGAGAAGTCAGCAGACGATACATCTCTCTTCACTATTCATACTTCTATAAAGAACACGGGTTCACGTGAGGGTGCGGAGACTGTACAACTGTATATCCGCGACGTAAAGTCATCGCTGCCACGTCCGGTTAAGGAACTGAAGGGATTCCAAAAGGTGACTCTTGCTCCTGGTGAACAGCGTGATATTACGTTCACTATTGACAAGTCAATGCTCAGTTACTATGATGACAGCAAAGGCGAATGGGTGATGGAGCCAGGTCGTTTTGAGGCTCTCATAGGAGCATCTGCCGGCGATATAAAGTCGAAGGTGGCATTCGAAATGAAATAATTTCGTCATAAAAACGACATATCGTTTGGATTTCTCAATATTTTTCCGTACTTTTGCACTCAATAAACCTATAAGTATGAAAAAAACATTATTATTAGTAGTGGCAATATTGACTGGTGCTTCAGCATTTGCCCAAAAGAAACCGATGAATGAGTTTATAGATGAACTCATGTCGAAGATGACTCTTGAGGAGAAAATCGGTCAGCTCAACCTCCTGCCGGGTAACGACATTACCACAGGAGCAGTAATAAACAGTCCGTTGGCTAAACTCACTGAAGAGGGTAAGCTTGGAGCTATACTGAATGTGAAGGGACAGGACAAGATAAAGGAATTGCAGCGCATTGCCGTAAAAAAGAGTCGATTGGGTATTCCATTGCTCGTAGGGCATGATGTTATCCATGGCTATCAGACGGTATTTCCCATTCCTCTTGCACAGGCTTGTTCTTGGGACATCAAGGCTATCGAAAACGGAGCGCGCATTGCCGCCAAGGAAGCCACAGCACAGGGCATCAACTGGGTGTATAGCCCGATGGTTGATATTTCTATCGACCCCCGTTGGGGACGTGTGGCGGAGGGAGCTGGTGAAGACCCGTTCCTGGGCAGTCGCATTGGAGAGGCTATGGTGAGGGGATTCCAAGGCAACTACGGCAAGGAGAATGTGATGGCATGCGTTAAGCATTTTGCCCTTTATGGAGCTGCAGAGGCAGGTCGCGATTACAATACGGTGGATATGAGCCGAGTGAGGATGTACAACCAATATCTCGCTCCTTACAAGGCTGCCGCCGAGGCTGGTGCCGGTTCTTTTATGTCGTCGTTTAATGTCATTGATGGTATTCCCGCCACTTGCAACAAGTGGTTGCTCACCGACCTGTTGCGCAAGGAATGGAAATATGATGGTTTTGTAGTCACCGACTACGGTTCCATCAACGAGGCTGTTGTTCATGGCATCGGCGACCAGTCGGTCACTTCCGAACGTGCATTGAAAGCCGGAACGGATATGGATATGTGTTCTATTGCATTTATCTCACAACTGGAGGGACTGCTCAAGGCTGGCAGGATATCTCAGGCTGATATTGACAATGCATGTCGCCGTGTACTTGAAGCCAAATATACACTCGGACTTTTCGATGATCCTTATCGTTTCTGCGAACCGAAACGTCTGAAGACCGACATCTATAACGATGAGCATAGAAAGGCTGCAAGGGAAATGGCTGCAAAGACTTTCGTTCTTCTTAAGAATGAAGAATGTAGAATGAAGAATGAAGAAACATCGTTCGGCGGCCAAAGGGAAAGCCAATGTGCAGCACCTGTCCTTCCTCTGAAAAAGCAGGGAAAGATTGCGCTTATTGGCCCTCTTGCCGACAACCGCTCAAACATGGTGGGATGCTGGTCAACGGGTGACATACCCGAGCGTTATTCCACTCTTAAGGAGGCTATGGAGCGTGCAGTGGGCGACAAGGCTCAGGTGCTGTTTGCCCAAGGTTGTAACATCTATGCCGACGAGAAAACACAGGAGGGCGCAACATTTGGCAGACCAATCGACCGCGTGGATGATGCCAAGGCAAAGGCTGAGGCATTGCGCATTGCAGGCGAGGCAGATGTGATAGTTTGTGCAATGGGTGAGATGGCGGAGATGAGCGGAGAAAGTTCATCGCGTGCCGACATTTCTTTGCCATGCGTACAAAAGGTACTCCTGAAGGCTCTTGTGGCAACAGGCAAACCGGTGGTACTTCTCAATTTCTCTGGGCGTCCTACCGTGATGTCATGGGAGGCTGAAAATGTACCTGCTATACTAAATGTATGGTTTGGTGGTTCGGAAACAGGTGATGCTATTTGCGATGTGCTCTTCGGCGAGAAATCGCCTTCGGGTCATCTCACTATGACTATGCCAAAGGCACTCGGACAAATACCTATTTATTATAATCATCTGAATACAGGTCGCCCTGTGCCTGAGGGAGCTAAAGAGTATCGCAAATATCAGAGCAACTATATTGATGTGCGCAATGATCCTCTATATCCTTTCGGATTTGGACTTAGTTACACCACATTTGAATATGGCAAACCGCGACTGAGTGGTACATCAATGAATGTTGGTGGCAAACTTACCCTCACTGTCAATGTGAAGAACACCGGCAAGTATGACGCCGACGAGGTGGTTCAGCTTTACATCCGTGATTTGGTAGCATCCATCAGTCGTCCTGTCAAGGAGCTGAAGGGTTTTGAGCGCATCTCCCTGAAGGCAGGAGAAAGCCGTGACGTCACTTTTGATATCGACACAGACATGCTTAAGTTCTATAATAGCGATTTGCAGTTTGTGGCAGAGCCTGGCGACTTCGAGGTGATGGTAGGCGGAAATAGCCGTGATGTACAGAGCTTGAAATTCACGCTGCAATAATACACTATGCGATGTTTGTTAACCCTTTTGATGTCGGTAGTGTCATTGTATGTGTTTGCCGACAGTGAAGAACTTTACCGAAGCCTGGACGAAGCAATTGTCCAGGCTCCGGCCTTTGTGAAGAAACGCGAACAGCGAATTGATGTTATCAAGCAACGCCTCCAAAATGTTACTGATGATGGGGAACGTTATCAGCTGACGTGCAATCTCTTTAATGAATATATGCCATACAAGAGCGATTCTGCCGCCAAATATGTCTATGAAGCCATCCTCCTCGCCGAGAAAAGAGGCAACAAGTCGGATTTGTGTCTTACACGTTCTCTTTTGGCTTTCCTGTGTTCGTCAACGGGACAGTATGTAGAGTCAAGGCGCATTCTTGACTCCACAGATATTTCAGGTGTTGACAGAGAGGCACTTGGACAATATTATAAGTCGCTTACGCATGTATATGGCGAGATGGCATATTATAGCAATATCCCCAAGCTGAAGAACGAGTTCTTTGCAAAACAGGAAGAATATACAGAGAAAATATATGAGACACTCACTCCGTCACACGATTTCTACCTACAGTGTAAGGAGCAGGGGTGCTATAAAAAAGGAGATATTGAAGGAGCCCTTAGCTACAACGACAAGCGATTGGAAAATGCCCGTCCCGACAGTCATGAGTTTGCCATCGTGGCATTCTATCGCTCTATGGATCTCCGTAAGGCGGGAAGGACAAATGAGGCGTTGGCATGGCTTACCAAGTCTGCCATCTCTGATGTGCGCAATGCTGTTATGGATCAAGGTTCGTTGTGGGAACTTGCCAATCTGCTTTCTCAGGAGGGTCAACTCGAGCGTGCCCGTGTATATATCTCTTTTGCATGGGAATGTGTCAATACTTACAGCACTCATATGCGCAGTTGGCAGATTTCACCTATTCTGTCGAGTATTGACCGGCAATATCAGAATGAGATAGAGCATACTAACTCTATGCTGACCAATATGACAATTGCGGTAAGCATTCTATTGCTCATCCTTGCGGTATTGCTCCTGTATG
>CAMBOI010000038.1 GCA_945869265.1 uncultured Prevotella sp.
TGGATTTCCGTGCCCCTTAATTAATTAGGAATTAGGAATTAGGAATTAGGAATTAGGAATTAGGAATTAAATCTGTGGAGAAATGACTCAGGAGAATAAATCGAGGCTTATTAAGTTTCTATGGAATCTTGCCTCAGCAATATTAGCCGCAATCGGAACCGCACTTGGAGTATCGTGTGCCGTAATGGCATAGAATCGAAGGCATTATCAGACGGCTTTTTCGGGAGCCAATAATAATGATGAAATTCGAAAAATGGCTGAGATTATACTTAATCACTCAGCCATTTTTTTTATTTCTTAGCCCCGAAAAAGTATTGTCCTTTCTTGCGTGTGATACTGCCGAAGAGAATGGCATGACGTGGACAATGGTGATAACAAGCCATGCATCCTGTGCAAGTGGCGTCATGCTTCCATTGTGGTAAAGACGAAGAGTCGTATTGGATATTCCCAACAGGACATACCTTTGCACACATACCGCAATGTATGCACACATCACTGTCAACCCTAAACTTGCGGTCGTTTACCATGCGGCGGTTGAAATACTCACCAATCACGTGAGTAAGCAACCACGGAGCTGTGCCCTTCACCAAGTCCTCACCCTTGTCCCTTCGCCTTATCCTTTCGGCAATATCGCTCACTCTCATTTTGGCATTCTCAATTTTTCTTTTCTCCAATTCATTCGGGTCGGTGTCCATAAACGGCAGACATACATACGTGTTGGGCATCTGCACCGATGCACTGAAGGAGAGATGCATGCCCCGGGATTTCAGTTCATCGCCAAGTATATCAAGCGCCATGCCGGTGTCGTCGCCACAAGAGCATACGGCAAAAACATATCTGTCGGCAAAGATGGAGTGGGGAAGAGAGCTCACAAACTGGCGCATTATGCGAGGCGGTTGCCAACCATGGATAGGGAAGGCAAAGCCGATGGGTTCGTCAGCTGTCAATGATGCCGTCAATGCCTTGAAGTCCAAGGCTTCGACATCCATCTGACAGATATCCGCTGCCTTGCAATTCAGCATGTAGGCAATCCTTGTTGCCACCCATCGAGTATTTCCAGTGCCAGAGAAATAATATATCATAATCAACTGATTGTCAAGATTCAAGGAGTCGATTGATTGAGGCAGCCACTTCAGGAGATTCTAGGTCAGAGAGCCCTTCATCGCAGATGTCAATGCGGTTGATAAGGAAGAGGATGTTGTCGTAGGTGAGGGGAATAGCCTCCTCGTGCATCATCAGCGAGAAGAGGACAACAAGGCGGTCGCTGTTGATAAAAGCTTCAACTGTTGAGGGATGACTCTTGAGATAATCATATATTGCGGGTGAGAAATCAGTGGATTTCAGTCGTATGCGCATCTTATTGCGCAACATTGCACGATAGTTGCCATGTGCCATGTTAGTGTGTGCCATTTGGTGGAAGAGTGAGCGCAAAGCCCATTCCGAAGTCTCGAGGGTGGCGAGAATGCCGTTGAGCGTTCGGCCATGCTGATCGTATCCTTCCCAATCTTCCTTGCACTTGTATCTGAGGTCGTGTTCCACCTCGTGCCATCCTTCGGAGAAGACAGTGCGGATCTGTATTTCGTAGGTATTGTCGATATATGGTGCCACATCTGTTGGCAACGCTGCGCGGAAATCCTCGATGAAATTCTCAGGAAGCGGTTTTGTGATATTGAGACATTGCGGCCGGAAAGTGTCTGTGTCTGGAGTGTCGATATGACGCTTTACCACCGAACTATCGTCGAAATACATGGCGAGCACATCCACGTCGTCGGGGAAATACACCACAATGCGCAGTCCGATGATGTCATTGATTTTTCCTTTGCCGCTTTTGTAGCTATCACCCTTAATGCTTATTTTATGCTGTATTGAAGCCATGGTCTTCGCACGTCCGAAGAGGCGATACATAATACCGCTTCTTTCAATTCTTGAGGCTAGGTCCTGACGCAAGTTGTCAGCAATGTCTTGTAGTGTCATAATCAATTATTTGTGCATTTATTATTAAACGAGCAACCATTGCAATCACAAGAGCAATGGCTTGTGTGATTGTCGCGCTTGGGGTTGAAACTGCGCCACAGATGGCGGATGGTGACAACGACAGCTGCTGCCACAATAATGACGGTGAGTATGGTTTGTATCTCCATGGCGTTATTATTTATAATCTAGTGAGCTTACGCAGCAGCACTTTGTTTATAGTCTGAATTCGCTTGCCCTGTTTCTCGATGTCCTCGCGTACATTATTTATATTATTAAAGAACTCCGAGAAGGCATTGAGAATAGGGTTGGGCAGACTGTGATCCTCGATGTCGTCGGGATTGATGATGATGCGTATGCCACGTTCCTCGATATGCACATCCACATCCGTGCCCGTCATGATGGGGTCGCCATCATAGTGGATTGCTCCTGGATGATTGCGGTGGATATGTATGCGCTTTGCCCTAAGGGTCTTTATCTTTGAGTTTTTGTCGAGTGTCTTGTTGATGATGTCAATGCTTATCTGCGGAGCGTCGAAGGCAGTGAATGGCTCCATGATGATCACGTCCATCAGTCCGTCGGTCATGGTGGCCTTGGGGGCGATGTAGGCATTGTTGCCATATTGCGAGGCATTGGCACATGCTATGAGGAAGGCATTATATTTTTGTGGTTCCTTCTCGTCCTCTATCTCAACCTCATAGGTCTCGGGCTTGTATTTGAGTCCCTCTTTCAGCACATTCTCTATATATGTCATCGGACCGCGCTTGCCAGCTCCGGCAAACTTATAACTTATGAATGCGTCGAAGCCCATGCCGCAGGTGCAGAAAAAGGGTAGGTCGTTGATAACACCATAGTCAAGACTCTCGATGCAAGCCCTGTTGATGATGGATATAGCCTTGCGTGGGTCGAGCGGTATGCAGAGATGGCGGGCGAGCCCGTTGCCCGAACCGCATGGTATGATGCCGAGGGCTGTGTCGGTGTGTACAATCGAGCGCGCCACCTCGTTGATGGTGCCGTCGCCTCCTACAGCCACAACAATATCTATGCCCCGACTTGCGCAATCCTTTGCGATGTCGGATGCATGACCTGCATATTCTGTGAACACAATCTCATAGTCG
This sequence comes from uncultured Prevotella sp., assembly GCA_945869265.1. Classification (GTDB taxonomy): domain Bacteria; phylum Bacteroidota; class Bacteroidia; order Bacteroidales; family Bacteroidaceae; genus Prevotella. The sequence continues at coordinate 3,090 of CAMBOI010000038.1, forward strand.
AACGCCTCGCGGTTGATGTTGTCCTCTATCAACTTAGGCATCCGCACCTTGTTGTCTGTACCCGAATGTGGGTTTATTATGAATACAATTTTTCTCTTCATGTCTATTATTCGATGCAAAATTAAGAAAAAAAGCCCGAAAAATCCTCATTTCATACAATAAAAATACATAAATAGTAGATTTTTTTTGAAAACATAATGGTATTTGAGATTTTTTATGTAACTTTGCACCCGATTATCGAATAGAATATAATGACCAATAAAATGGGACAACTACAAGAAAGATACAAGAATTACCGCGAGCCGCAGAAATTTATGGAGGCTGGCGTGTATCCTTATTTCCGCGAGATTACCGGAAAACAAGGAACTGAAGTTGAAATGGGTGGGCACAAGGTGCTGATGTTTGGCTCTAATGCCTATACTGGTCTTACAGGTGATCAGCGCGTAATTGATGCAGCCAAGAAGGCTCTCGACCAATATGGTTCGGGATGTGCCGGAAGCCGTTTCCTTAATGGTACTCTTGACCTACATGTCAAGTTGGAAAAGGAATTGGCAGAGTTTGAGGGTAAGGATGATTCTCTCTGTTTCTCTACTGGTTTTTCGGTTAATGCTGGTGTTATTGCCATGGTTGTAGGACGCAATGACTATGTCATTTGTGATGATCGTGACCACGCCAGTATTGTTGACGGAAGAAGATTGTCTTTCGCCCATCAGTTGAAGTACAAGCATAACGACATGGAGGATCTTGAGAAGATTCTGCAGAAGCTCCCTTATGAGGCTATCAAACTGATTGTTGTTGATGGCGTATTCTCAATGGAGGGCGACCTTGCCAATCTTCCTGAAATCGTCAAGTTGAAGCATAAATACAATTGCTCGATTATGGTGGACGAGGCTCATGGATTGGGTGTGTTCGGTAGAGAGGGTAGAGGTGTATGTGACCATTTCGGACTAACGGACGAGGTTGACCTTATAATGGGTACATTCTCGAAGTCGCTCGCAAGTATCGGTGGATTTATAGCCGGTGATGCCGACACAATCAACTTCTTGCGTCATACATGCCGCACATATATCTTCAGTGCTTCAGATACTCCTGCTGCCACTGCGGCTGCTCTTGAGGCATTGCATATCGTGCGCTCGGAGCCTGAGAGAATCGAGGCTTTGTGGAAGGTGACAAAGTATGCACTTAAGCGATTCAAGGAAGAGGGCTTTGAAATAGGCGATACCGAGAGTCCTATCATTCCTCTTTATGTAAGAGATGTGGAGAAGACATTCATTGTTACAGCAAGAGCATTTGACAATGGAGTGTTTATTAACCCCGTGATTCCTCCTGCATGTGCTCCTCAGGATACACTCGTGAGATTCGCACTTATGGCCACTCATACCGAAGAGCAGGTGGAAAGAGGTGTCCAGATACTCAAAAAAGTATTTAAAGAGCAAAATATTATTAAATAATTGCTGAAAAATTTGCATATCTCGGAAAATTGTTGTACCTTTGCACCCGCAAATACGAGGAACGGCTTTTCCGAGTGATGCATCGGGGTGTAGCGCAGCCCGGTAGCGCTCCTGGTTTGGGACCAGGCGGCCGCAGGTTCGAATCCTGTCGCCCCGACTTTTTGATAATCCTCTGACTACATAAAAAGTCAGAGGATTATTTTTTTTCATCTATAAATAAAAAAAAATCGCTTTTTCCTTTGTTATTCGGAAAAATATCATTACCTTTGCACTTATACTACAATTAATATACTATTTACCATAAAATGCGGTGATGAAACTGATACGATTGTATGGACTAATAATGGTATTCCTCCTTTCAAGCTTAACAGCTTTGGCGGAAGATAGCACACGGGACAGGCGTTTCCGTGTGATAAATGCTGCTGATGGTCTTGCTGACAACAGTACGCAGACTATTAAGAGTACTTTCTCTGGCAGGTTGGTGGTTTCTACTATCGGTCACATCAATTTCTACGATGGCTCTGGTTTTACTCATATATCATCCGGAGACAGTAGATACCCGCTACCTAAGTACAATGGACATTATCATCTATATTTTGATGACTCACATCACCTTTGGCTCAAGGACAAAGGTATGGTGACATGTGTGAACATGCTCACCGAACAGTTTGTAAGCGACATAGGGTCGATATTCCAGGCACAAGGAGTTAAGGGACATGTTGAAGATATGTTTGTAGATTCAAGCGGAAGCATTTGGCTTGTGCAAGGCAACAATATCTATTCGCGCCATGGAAAGGTGTCTCTTCCTTTACGCAAAGGAAGAGTGCTTCAGGATATGGATATCTCCGACAACATTGTATTGCTGTTCTATGATGACTGTCAGGTGGATGTTTATGACATCATTGCAAAGAAAAAGCTGTATTCCACCAATTCCCTTAATCATGAAGAGGTAAAGGATTATCAAGAGTCAAGCGTGATATACAAGTATCGTAACGGATTCTTCCAGATAAGAAACGGCAACAACAAGGCTGTGCTGATGTGGTTCGACCTTGGCACAAGACAATGGACAAAGGTACTCTCTACCGACTACTATCTCAGCAATATGACCGTAAAAGACGATGTGCTATATATAGCGTCGGCATACGGATATTGGACATACGACACTGATAGCCGTCAGATAGAGCATTATGAGATGATTAAGCTTACCGACGGGCGAGAATTGCTCACCGACATGAACTGCATCGAGTTTGACAGGCAGGGGGGAATGTGGATAGGTACTGAGAAGAGAGGATTGCTCTATTCGAAGTATATCAAGTCGCCATTTAATGTCATGACATGGGATAATCCTCTGTCAGTGAAGTATGCAGAGATGATGGACAAGGTGTGCACCTACGACCTGCTCGTCAAGGGGCACAGGCTAAACTGTACTTATAAGGACAGTAGGGGGTGGATATGGGTCGGCTCGCTCAACGGACTATATTATTTCAAACCTGGACAGAAGGATTCCATCTGTGTGAAGAAGGAAGATGGTATGGTGAATGATGTTGTTCATTCAATCATCGAGGACGGCAAGCATAATATATGGGTTAGCACGAGTAATGGAATAGTCGGTTTGGTAATAAAGAACGGCAAGGTGACGTTTGTCAACAGTTTCATCAATAGCGATGGTATCCCCGCCGAGGCATTTGTCAATGGTAGGGCAATGCGACTTGACGACGGAACAATAGTGATGCAGGCACTCGACCATGTTGTGTCGTTCAATCCTATGAAAATGTCTATTATGGAGGGCAACAACATATTGCTCCATCCTAAGTTTGTGAGACTACAGGTGAACGGAACGAATATCTTTGCCGGAACAGAAATAGACGGACGGGTGGTGACAGAGAAAGCCATTTCAAGATTAAATACGATTGAGCTCCCGAGTACTCAAAACTCGTTGTCACTGAAGTTTTCATCATTGAATTATTTCCGACCCATACAGACATATTACCGATATAGGGTAAGTGGATTGCAAGATAAGTGGGTGATGCTATCTTATTATAATTCAAGGGGGTTGGTTGATAAGAATGGTATTCTACATCTGCCGCTTATTGGTCTTAAACCTGGTAATTATATGGTTGAAGTACAAGCATCCATGTATCCTGGCAAGTGGACAACTCCGCCAGTCAAGGTGGTTGTGAAGATTAAGGAACCATGGTGGCGCACCACAGGACTTACGCTTCTAATTTCCGGAGTGTTCCTCATTCTGATAATATGGAATATTGTGATATTCTCGGGTAATTCGCGCCTAAAGATGAAACGGAATGTGAGTGAGGTTGAACTGTTCCGCCGTATTGACGGATTCATTTCGAGGGCAGAGTCGTGCCGAATGGAAAAACAGACGCGAAGAAGTGTTAATGATGAAAGTGAGGATGTCACTTCAGGTGCTGATTTGGACAAAGATGCCGTTGAATTGCTTATGGAACTCGTTCCGTATTCGCGCAATGGCAAACTCGACCACAATGTTCTTGTACAGTTAGCAATGAAGAAGAGAATCAAACTCACCGACATTTATGACATCATTACAAATAACATATTCCGCAGTCCTGCATTGCTAACAATGGCAATGCTGCTTGAGAAGGCATCCCGTGATCTCATAGAGTCAGGGATGACTGTCGAGGAGATTGCAGAGAAGAACAATTTCGCATCGCCAAACTATTTCATTGCAATGTTCTTCCGTCGCTATGGCATGACCCCGCTTCAATGGCGTTCCGAAGGCAAGGGGAAGATGAGTTCGCTGTAAGCCACCAACAACCAGGTGCGTCCGCCCGATGGGCGATAGTAAGTGAATGCCTGATAGGTATTGGATGTTTCGTGAAAGTTGCCTTCGCTTTCGGGTATAGCCGACTTGCCGTCGGGCTGAAGCCTCAGGAATTGATAGGAGTAGTATCCTTGTTTTTGTAGCAATGACAAATGATAAGAAGCATCCTTTTCATCATATTCCATTATGTATGAACTCTTGGCGTTATCAGTTGTCCACCATGCGTTAAGCATGATATCACCTATGCGTCCGCCTGTGTGAAGAGTGTAGTGCACCCAGGCATAGTCGCAGGTGTAGTCGATTTCGGTGTTCTCGCTATTGCGAATGCAGAATGCTCCATCGGCTCCCTCATCATAGGAGTAGTTAAGTCGGGGTTCGCTGACGATAGGATATACATCGAATGTCGAACCGTTCCATGATATGTGGTCGATACCCATTGTGGGATGTGACAGGTCGAGCATCTCATATTTTCTGTATTCATTGCCGCCCTCGAAAATCAGATTGCGATTGTGTTGCCAGATAAGTCCGTTGGATGTAGTGATATCTGGTTTAACGTTCCATCTCATATTATCATCACGATTGTTTTGTCTTACGACAGTGATGAGCTGTTCATCGGGGGCGGTCACATTCAGATTGCAGAAGTCAAGTTTCATGGATAGCTGCTGATGGCATTTGTTGACATCGATGTCTGTGTTGGTGGTTGCACTCATATATAGTCGAGCCGTATTGTCAACAACCATAAATTCAGCTTCTGCGAGTTTGGTGGCAGGAGCGTCTTCATCATAAATGACCACGCGATAGTTGCCGCTCATCTTCAGTTGGCATTTGTCATTGGGCAGAGTAAGCCTGTAGTTGGTGTAGAGAATTGTGGTGTTGATAGAGTGGGTGAAGTCGTCAATGGGCGTGTCGTTGAATCCCTCCAACCAGTCGCTCTCAAACAGTTCGGTGGATGGCTGCCAGTCGGCCTCGCATCGCTCAATGTGGTATATGAGTCGGCGGTAATCGTGTGACATCTCGTCGAATGATATCACAATTTTGTTTTCACCTGACATAATCTTGTCGAGCGGCACTACAGCAGGTGACATCCAGTTGTTGTCAACAGTTGTCTGAAGTGTGCGTATTTCTGTCGTGAATATTTTGTCGGCACTGAATGCTTCAGTATATGGCATTGCCATACACATTGCAGCCGCTAAGGAAGCAAGAATGTCGGTGTGTTTCATTTTGAAAAATAATAAAAATCCCCTGCACTTGTCCTTGTTCCTGTTGAAAAGCAGGTGAAGGTGTATGTGCAGGGGCTGATTTTATAAATGAAGACTTAATTACTTCTTGTTGAGAGCCATGTCAACGGTAACGGCAACGGCTACGGTAGCGCCTACCATAGGGTTGTTACCCATACCGAGGAAGCCCATCATCTCAACGTGTGCAGGCACTGAAGAAGAACCAGCGAACTGGGCGTCAGAGTGCATACGTCCGAGAGTGTCGGTCATACCGTAAGAAGCGGGACCAGCGGCCATGTTGTCTGGGTGCAGAGTACGACCTGTACCACCACCAGAAGCCACTGAGAAGTATGGCTTGCCAGCGAGCACGCGCTCCTTCTTGTATGTACCGGCTACTGGGTGCTGGAAGCGGGTGGGGTTGGTTGAGTTACCAGTGATTGAAACGTCAACATCCTCCAACCAGTTGATGGCAACACCTTCGCGAACGTCGTCAGCACCATAGCAATTAACCTTGGCACGAGGACCGTCGGAGTAAGCAGTGCGGTTAACCACGTTCACCTTACCAGTGTAGTAGTCAAACTTGGTCTGTACGTATGTAAATCCGTTGATACGGCTGATGATCATGGCAGCGTCCTTGCCCAGACCGTTGAGGATACAACGCAGTGGGTTCTTGCGCACCTTGTTTGCCATCTCAGCAATCTTGATAGCACCCTCAGCGGCAGCGAATGACTCGTGACCGGCGAGGAATGCGAAGCACTGAGTCTCCTCGCGGAGCAGACGGGCAGCAAGATTACCATGACCGATACCAACCTTACGGTCGTCGGCAACAGAACCGGGGATGCAGAAGCTCTGCAGACCGATACCGATAGCCTCGGCAGCCTCGGCAGCGCTCTTCACACCCTTCTTGATGGCGATAGCGGCACCACATACGTATGCCCACTTGGCATTCTCAAAGCAGATACCCTGAGTGTCCTCGCAAATCTTGTAAGGATCAACACCAATACCTTCGCAAATCTGATTAGCCTCTTCGATATCCTTGATACCGTTTTCGTTAAGAGCGGCAATAACCTGCTTGATTCTGCGCTCCTGGCTCTCGAATTTCACTTCTCTTATCATAGTTGTCTCTCCTTATTATTCTTTACGTGGGTCAATACTCTTAACAACTCCCTGCTCGGCCTTGGTGCGTCCGTAAGAACCAGTGAACTTCTTCACTGCCTCGTTGGCGTCCATACCAGACTTGATGGCCTCCATCATCTTGCCGAGGTGAACATACTCGTAGCCGCACACCTGGCTGTCCTTGTCGAGGAACATCTTGGTGATGTAACCCTCGGTAAGCTCGAGATAGCGTGTACCCTTGGCAACAGTACCATAAAGTGTACCGGTCTGGCTGCGCAGACCCTTGCCGAGGTCCTCAAGTCCGGCACCGATAACGAGTCCGTCCTCTGAGAAGGCACTCTGTGAACGACCATAGACAATCTGCAGGAACAGTTCGCGCATAGCTGTGTTGATAGCGTCGCAAACAAGGTCGGTGTTGAGGGCTTCGAGGATGGTCTTGCCAGGAAGAATCTCAGATGCCATGGCAGCTGAGTGTGTCATACCTGTACAACCGATTGTTTCTACGAGGCACTCCTGGATAACACCCTCCTTGATGTTCAGAGAGAGCTTGCAGGCTCCCTGCTGGGGTGCACACCAACCCACTCCGTGGGTATAACCAGAGATGTCCTTAATCTCTTTTGCCTGAATCCATTTTCCCTCTTCAGGAATTGGGGCTGGTCCGTGATTTGGACCTTTTGCAACAACGCACATGTTGTTGACTTCATTAGAATACTGCATATTCTTTCCTATATTTAAATTATTAATAAATAAGTTGCCGCTTTGTTACAGCACTGCAAAGATACAGCAAATATCTGAAAAAATACTCATTTTTGGGTATTCTTTTTTTCTTTTTAACGTTTTTCTGCTTTCGGGAGGTAAAAATCGGCTGTTAATGCACGATATTCGTCACTTTCGAGTGATAATTTAGTGTCAGTGGCGGGCATGACATTGATGCCGAACTCCAGCAGAAATCTCTTCGGTTTCTTGCCTTCCTTGGTCACCACGGCAGTGCGCCTACATAGATATAGTCCGGCAAAGATGGCCTCGTCTTCTATCTTCTGCCTACATTCTGATGGTATGACAAGGGCGAAGATGCCGTTGTCAGCCAACAAACTCCTTGCGCCTTTCATCAGTGAGGCGAAGGGTAGGGTGGACGTGTGACGCGCCACTGTCCTACTTGGGTCGGGACATACGAGGGAGTTGTCAAAAAAGGGAGGATTACATACTATGAGGTCGAATCTTTTCTCTGCGTTTTCTTCTTGTATATATTCTTGAAGAGATTTGTGTAATACATTGATATTATGAGAGAAAGGTGATTTGGATATGTTCTCTCTTGCTTGCTCTGCGGCATGCTCGTCGATGTCGATGGCAACTACTTCGGCATCCGGGAATCGTTGTGCTGTCATAAGGGCGATTAATCCTGTTCCCGTACCGATATCTAATACACTTCTCACCCTTGCCGCCTCCATTTCTGTTGCAGCCCATGCTCCGAGCAGTACGCCGTCGGTGCCCACCTTCATGGCGCATCTCTCCTGATGTATCGTAAATCTCTTAAAACTGAAATTACTCATTTTTATCCACAGATTTTATCCACAGATTTCCACAGATATAATTATTTATTGGATTATCACAGATTTTTTTTTGTCCACAGAGTTTTTTTTATTGTCCACAGATTATCACAGATTTACACAGATTTTTTAATATCAAAGATATTTTGATTATCACAGATTATTATCAATTATCAATAATCAACAATCAATAATCACCTTAATCAGAGCCTTTGGCTCTTAATCTGTGTCAATCTGTGTTAATCTGTGGTCTATAAAAACCTATCTGTGGTCTGAGTTTTTTTGTCCACAGATTATCACAGATTTACACAGATTATTTAATATCAAAGATATTTTGATTATCACAGATTTTATTTAGGCACGGAAATCCACGGCTTTTTTTAAAAGACACGGCTTGGCTCCGCATTGATATCCCACGGCACTTCGTGATTACGGCTTGCTTCGCAAGTTCACGGCTTAGTTACATTTTTCAATTTTTCAATTTTTCAATTTTTCATTTTAGAGCCGTGTCTATACTTTGTATAGCCTTAAGGCTAATTAAGCCATTCCCATCGCGCAGCCCAGCCGTGTCTTTTTTAAAAGCCGTGTTCATCTGTGCCTAAAATAATCAATCATCAATCAATAATCAAGATAATCAGAGCCTTTGGCTCTTAATCTGTGTCAATCTGTGTTAATCTGTGGTCTAAAAAACTTATCTGTGGTCTTAAAAACCAATCTGTGGTCAACAGAAAAAACTCTGTGCCTTAACCAAGTCCTCGGGCGTGTCGATGCCGACAGTCTCGATGTCAGTGAGTCCCACCTTAATCTTGTATCCGTTCTCAAGCCAACGAAGTTGTTCGAGACTCTCAGCTTTTTCCAATTCGCCTTGTGGCAGTTGTGTCACCTCGCGCAACACCTCGCGGCGATAGGCATACAGACCGATATGCTTGAGATATGGGAATGACTCAGGCCAGAGATTACGCTCAATGCCACGGCAGAAAGGAATCACACTTCTACTGAAATACAAGGCAAATCCCTCCTTGCTCACCGCAATCTTGGGTGAGTTGGGATTTTCGATAGCCTTGATATCATCGGGAGTGCGTCCGAATGGCTTTCCAAGCGTGGCAATCTGTGTAGAACTGTCGTTGAAACAATCACAAACAGAGCGTATCTGCGACTCGTGGATAAACGGTTCGTCACCCTGCACATTTACAACAACATCCACCTCTCCACCAATCTTCTCAACAGCTTCCTCTATGCGGTCGGTACCGCTCTTGTGGTCGGGAGATGTCATAACAGCATTTCCGCCAAAAGCCTCAACAGCCTTGCGTATCCGCTCGTCGTCGGTGGCGACATAAACGTCATCTATCACTTTCTTCACTTGTTCATATACTCTCTCGATAACTGTTTTGCCTCCGAGAATGGCAAGTGGTTTGCCGGGGAATCGCGTTGAAGCGTATCGTGCCGGTATGACTGCAATAAATTTCATATATATCCTATTTAATGTTTTGTTGGTGCAAAAGTACAAATATTTATCGAATTGACAAAGAAAAAGGAAAAAAATAGTTAATATATATAGGTATAGTATTGTCATTTCGCATATTTTGTGTACCTTTGCATAAAAATTTTGTTCAAAATGAAGAAAAGATTAATCATAGTATTATTGGCTTCTGCTGTTTGCGGCATAGCCAATGCCCAGAACGAGTGGGAGGAAATGGACAAGCAGCAGGAAGAGAAAGAGGCTGTAGTGAAGGTGAATCCCGACGAGAAGTATCTTGCGGGAGCTGTTCCTATGGTGGATGGCAGAGTGACATTCTCCACTGTCATTGAAGTCCCCGGGAAAAGCGCGTCACAGATATATTCTTCCATTAAAGGATATATGGAACGTCTTACAAGACTGCCTAACCAGCTTGAACACAGTGTGATTGCTATTGCTGATTCGGTGCAAGGCCTTGTCTGTGGCAACTATCAGGAGTGGCTTGTCTTCAAGAACAATGCCCTCGTGCTCGACCGCACCCGTTTCTACTACACCCTCATTGCCAACTGCCACGACGGTAGGCTTGAGGTTAAGATGACCCGTATTTATTTTTTATATGAGGAGGAACGAGATCCTAGGACATATAGGGCAGAGGAATGGATTGACGACAAGAATGCGCTCAACAAGAAGCATGACAAACTGCTTAGGGGCAGTGCCAAATTCCGTCGCAAGACCATTGACAGAAAGGATTATCTGTTTAACAAATTTTATGAACTGCTTAATGGCAAGAAGCAAGGAAAGGAGGAGCAGAAATGACGCAGGAAGAGCTTGACACTATATGGAAGCGTCCCGAACGCCAACACCGACGTCCTGACAACAAGATGTTTATGGTGAGAAATGTGCTCAACATCGTATTTATGCTTGCAGTGGTGGGGGCCATTGCCATTTATATGACTTGTCCTGCCACCCTGCTCTTCGGCTATCCGTTGTGGGGACTGGTTGTGGGATTGGCGATAATTATTAAGACCATAGAGGTTTCACTCAGAATAATCTTTAGATGAACAGGATAATACTCATATTATGTTTTGCCCTCACGTCCTTGTGTGCTGACGCCCAGACACTCCGACAGATGAATGACAACGGAAACTTCAACAGCATGGATGCGGATGGCAACACGACAAACAATAAATTCAATAAGCATAACAACGATACTACCCGCAACAAGGAAATCCCCAAGGGATTGAGGGTGTGGAAGATAGACCGTAAGTTTGGCGACGTATTCCCGTCGCTACCCGACACTATGCCACATCTTTTCATGAACACCATATTCAACACCGGCAAATATGGGGAATATAACACCACTGGCAATAACTACACCCCGAGGCTCAGTCGCATTGCTGCCGACCAACCGCTTACGGGGCAGTTTATGTTTGTACAACCATATTCGCATGTGATGAAGCAACCGGAAGATTTGCTCTTCACCAATACACTCTCACCTATAACGAATGTGACATACGACAACTGTGGAGACAAACTGAATGGCGAGGATCATATCGATGTCATGTTTGCCACAAATGCCAACAAGCGACTTGGGTTCGGTTTTGACCTCAACTATTCCTATGCCCGTGGCTATTATGCCAACCAAAGTACGTCGCATTTCGGAACGACGCTTTTCGGCTCTTATGATGGCGACAGATACAAGATGCACGCCATGTTCTCTGTATATCACCAGAAAGTGGCAGAGAACGGTGGTATCACGAATGACGACTATATCACTCATCCCGAAACGTTCGACGACCAATTTGCCGAGAACGAAATCCCCACGGTGTTACAGCGCAACTGGAACCGTAATGACAATATTCATCTCTTTCTCACTCATCGCTATAGCTTCGGTTTCTATCGCAAGGTGCGTATGACCGATGAGGAGATCAAGGCGCGAAGATTTGCCGCTGAGTCAAAGAAGGACAATGCCGAACGAAAGAAAGAGGAGGAGAAAAAGCGTAAGGAAGAGGAGAATGTGAAAGAAGAAACGTTGGTCTTTTCCGACAATAAGACCGATGAAACATTGGCTGACAGTATTGAAACAGCACTTGCCGACACACTCAAGAAAGAGTATGTTCCTGTGACGAGCGTCATACATACATTGGATCTCAACAACTATGGGCGTATCTATCAAGCCTACGATACCCCCGCTGACTATTATGCCAAAACTTATTACGACTTGAATGCCGACAACGCCTATCGTGGTGACTCCATATATGACCGCACAAGGCATTTCTCGATGAAGAACACATTGGCAATCGCCATGCTTGAGGGATTCAACAAATGGGCGAAGGCAGGACTGAAAATCTTTGCCACACATGAACTCCGCAACTTCCAGATGCCTGATATCATCAAGGATGGCGAGGTGGAGCACACAGTGATGGGCAAATGGAACGAGCACAACATCAGTGTGGGAGGACAGCTCATCAAGACACAAGGAAAGACCCTCCACTATAACCTTGCAGCTGAGACATGGCTTGTGGGCGAGGATGCAGGACAGATAAAGGTGGACTTCTCCACCGACCTCAACTTCCCGCTATTTGGTGATACGGTGAGTTTAGGTGCAAAGGCATATTTCTATCGTCTTAATCCCACATTCTATCAACGTCATTATCATTCAAAGCATATCTGGTGGGACAATAGTTTGAGTAAGGAAACACGCACGCGTGTGGAGGGACTTTTTACCTATCGCAAGACCAACACTCGCTTGCGTGTGGCTGTAGAGGAGATACAGAACTACACATATTTCGGTATGTCGTATGATGCGACAACCGACTCACGCTCAAAGATGTCGGCACAAGTGATGCAGTCGGGCAAGAACATCAATCTGCTCACGGCACAAGTGATGCAGGACTTCCGTCTTGGTCCACTCAATTGGGAGAATATCTTCACGTTCCAAAGTTCGAGTCAGGAGGACGTGTTGCCAGTGCCAACTATCAATGTGTTCACCAACCTTTATCTGAAGTTCAAGATAGCCAAGGTGCTGGCGGTGGAGTTTGGTGCCGACGGATATTGGTTCTCTAAATACTATGCTCCCGACTATTGTCCGCAACTGAGCCAATTCGCTATACAGCAGACGGCAGATTCACGCGTGAAGATTGGCGGTTATCCTTTCATTGATGTATATGCCAACATGCATCTGAAGCATACCAGATTCTTCGTCATGATGAGTCACGTCAACGGCGGTAGTGGCAACATGCAGTATTTCCTTGCTCCCCACTATCCCGCTAATGGCCGTGTTCTCCGCTTCGGTCTATCGTGGAACTTCTTTAATTAAATGAAGAAATTTTTTAGGCACGGATGGACACGGCTTTTAAAAAAGACACGGCTTGGCTGCGCGATGGGAATGGCTTAATTAGCCTTAAGGCTATACAAAGTATAGACACGGCTCGTTAACGTTGGTTTTTTATAGACCACAGATTAACACAGATTGGCACAGATTAAGAGCCTAAGGCTCTGATTGGATTGATTAATGATAATAATCTGTGATAATCACAATATCTTTAGATATTAAATAAATCTGTGATAATCTGTGCTAATCTGTGGACAAAAAACTCAGTGGAAAAGAAAGCCGTGAACTTGCGCAAGCAAGCCGTAATCACGAAGTGCCGTGGTTAATACAATGCGCAGCCAAGCCGTGTCTTTTAAAAAAAGCCGTGTCTTTCCGTGCCTAAATAATTCCTAATCCCTCATTCCTAATTCCTCATTCCAAATTCTAATAAACTCCTCCCTCAACCTCTGTGGATTCGCGATGATCTCCCTCACGAGGTTGAGTTTTTTTTCGTTGTCAGAACCTTGCACCCACAACTTGATATATCCGTTGACTGAATATTTGTTCTCCATGTGTTCCTGGAATCTCTTCCACTGCTCCTCAGCCGAATACTCAGGATAATTGCTGAGCCCAAACTGTACGGCACGGCGGAACACTGTATCAGGGTCCATGTCGCGGTCAGCCTCTGCCACAATCTTCCCGTAGATGCTTCGGGGAGCACGAGATGCCGAGGCACGATGATCTTCCACCGCCTCCTTCATAATCTTTAGCTGGTCTGGTGAGAACCATTTCTTCAGTCGGGCATCGGTATATAGTATCCTTCCGCCCTCAATATGATGTACGGCACGCGGCCCAGCCATGCCAAGGTCATGGTAGGCAGCAATAACATATACCATATTTAGGTCGGCACCCACCTTCACTGCCAAATCCATTGCACGACGAATCACTTTTATGGCATGTTCCGTATTGTGTGCCTTGTCGAATGAGGCGTATCTTGGCAGAATCTTGCTTTCAACAAATTCCACCAGATCGAGACTTGCTGTCCTGTTCATGTTGTGTTATGTATTTATTAATACAATCAGTTTCTTCTATCTGAAATACATGTAGTATGCAGCCACCAATATGATAACAAGAATGATGGTGACAATAGTCTTCACCATGCAACTTGCCACTTTTTTCATCACCAAGAATGCAATGATAAGCAATATCAGACCTGCAACGTAATAACCAAAGTTTGTCATAATCGTTATTTGAATAAATGTTTGAACCCTGCCGGTATTAATGTCTCAAATTCCATTCGCTCATGTGTCATGGGATGTGTGAAACAAAGTACGTAGGCATGTAGGCACAGGCGATGAAGAGGGTCGTCGCCATTACCGTATTTGACATCACCGCACACGGGATGCCCCATGTCGGCAGAGTGTACTCTTATCTGATTTTTCCTGCCAGTCTCAAGACGGTATTCCACAAGTGAATGTTCGGTAGTGCGGTCGAGAACATGGAAATGCGTCACTGCATATTTGCCACCATTATCCACAGGTGATGAATAGGTGACATACGCCTTGTTGTCCTTGAGCCAGTTGGCTATTGTTCCACCTTCTTCTTCCACCTCGCCACTTACTACTGCCACATATCTGCGGTCATATACGATGTCGTGCCAGTTGTGCTCCAGTATCTGCTCGGTCTCCATGTCCTTGGCATATATCATCAGTCCACTGGTGTCACGGTCGAGACGATGAACGACATGGGCACGACAGTTCTGACGGCTCTTATGGAAATAGTCGTCGAGCACAGCCTTTACGTTGAGCGACGAATGTCCGGCTGCCATTGACAGTATGCCGATATTTTTCTCCACCACGATAATCCAGCGGTCCTCATACACTATCTTCACATAGCGGTTCTTGAACGCCTGTTGGTTTTGCTTGCTCTTGCTTACCGCCACTTTCATTCCCGGTTGTAAGGGGAAATCAAACTGTGTGACACATTTGCCGTTCACCTTTATTCCACGGCCTTGCAATGTGGCCTTTACCTTTGAGCGGCTCTCCTTCACGTTGTCAAGCAACCATTCCAAGAGTGGTTTTTCCTCGTTTACGGTCAGGTGCATCCATTCGCCCTGTCCGTTGTTATATCCATGTCTGTATCCCATTGTTTCAAATAATAATCTGTAAAGTCATTATGATAGCAATATACCGATCGTTACCATCATGCCATAAATGAGAATATTGCGTGCCGTCTCTCCAAGACACTGGTTGAGAGCCTTGCCTCTGTTAATGCGCTTGATGCGTAGGTATGTGTAATGATGTAATACTAGATATACAACCGGCATCAACGAGGCAAGGAAATAGCCGTGAGTGAAATATGCCAGTCCCATAACGCATGCTCCCCAACCAAGTGCGAGATAAAGTTGCAGCGAGGCCTTTTCACCGATTTTCACTACAAGTGTAGTCTTTCCGACAGTTTTGTCGGTGTCGCGATCGCGGAAATTGTTCACTATCAGCAGTGTATCCACCACCATTCCGCATGCCAACGACATTAGGAAGATGAATGACGAACAAGTGTGCAATTGTATATAATAAGGTACGCACACGGGTATGATGCCAAAGAACACTATCACAAGCAAATCTCCCATACCGACATAAGAAAGATGAGTGGTGTAGAGGAAGCAGAACACAACGCACAGAATGCCGATGAGCACCATTTCCATACCACCATACATTATGAGCGGCAGTCCTATCAGGCAGGCTATGCATGTGGTGATGGCGACGGCATGCTTCATCTTATCGACACTTATCCATCCCTGGGCACAGGCTCGCCGTGGTCCTAATCGTGTGGATGTGTCATCTGTTCCCTTGGCATAGTCGAAAAAATCATTTATGAAGTTTGCGTCTATCTGCATCACCCAGGCAAAGAGAATGCATAACACAGCCGCCACCCAAGAGAATGGCTCACCTTCGTAGAAAGTGGAATCCTTGTAGGCAAGGGCAAGGCCAATCATCACGGGCACTGCTGCGCCACTAAGTGTCTTAGGGCGCGAGGCCAATATCCAGGCCTTGATTGAATCTTTCTTGATATCTTTTGATTTCATAATAATCGCTATTTATTCAATACCGTTTGCAAAAGTAATCATAATTATGTAGATAACCAAATGTTTTGGCAATTTATTATTAAAAAATTGCTAACTGCACAAATTGTTTATATCTTAATTGTATCATTAACAGCACTTTATAATTGATATAAATCAATAATACGAGAAATATCCAGAGAAAATCGGGAAAAAGTATTGCGGGATTGGGAAAAAGTTCGTATCTTTGCAGCGTAAAAAAGAATTTGAAGATAGATTTGTTTCATAGATAAAGGTTTTTAGTTAGGTAATAGATTGTTTTAGGTTAGTTATTGGTTTTTAGTTTTTAGGTAAAAGATTGTTAGTTAATGGATAATGATAAACGTGAGTTTTGGTCGTGAGACCGAGAGGAACAAAGGAGGAAACTCCGGAAACGGAGAATCCAAGGAATAAAATTATTAGATTATAGAACCGCATCCTGTTAATTCAGAGATGCGGTTCCGTATTTTTATACATTTGATATCTTTACCAGAGAGTGCGGGCAATGCGCCCGCTATTTACTCAACCAGTCATCAATAATCTTGCGGGCTATCGACAGTTTCTCGGGTATCTCGGGCAGATTGTCCCTGCCAAACCACTGTCCAGCGGCAAGTTCTTCTTTCTGCAACTTGATTTCGCCTGACACATAGTCGGCATGGAATCCCACCATAAGACCACTGGGGTAGGGCCAGGGTTGACTGCCGAAGTAGCGAAGGTTGGTGATTGTGAGCCCTGTCTCTTCCATCACCTCGCGATGAACAGCTTCCTCAAGTGACTCGCCTGTCTCAACAAATCCGGCTACGAGTCCGAAGAAGTTGCCACGGAAGTTGCGTGCATGAACGAGCAGCACTTCGTCGCCACGATGTACGAGTACGATGATTGCAGTGGCAAGAGATGGCCATACCTCCTTGCCACATTCCTCGCAACGCTTACTGATGTCGGTGTGCATCTTCATCTGTCCGCCGCATACTCCGCAAAACTTGGTGTTCTGATCCCAATAGAGCAGTTCCTCGCATTTGCCTGCCTTTTGGTAGAGCTCGGGCGAGAGTTTGTAGTAGCTCGGGCGCAGTCCGCACATCTCATATCGCGGGTCGTCTGTTACGGGAGAGTCAATACGGTATGTTTTTACTTCGGTGTCGCCAATGGGCGTCACGTTCATCACGTTGGTCCATGGCTTAACTTCCGTAGGCGGCATTTCCTGACAAGGAATGGTGTAGTTGCCGTCGGCAAGTTTCTCAAGCATGATGTCTCCTTTGCAGAAGACGAAATAATAATTCTTCATTTTTTATCCACAGATTATTTTTATTAGGGCACGGAAATCCACGGCTTTTTTAAAGACACGGCTTGGCTCCGCATTGAAATTATCCACAGCACTTCGTGGTTACGGCTTGCTTGCGCAAGTTCGCGGCTTAGTTTGTTTTTTACGCAGGCCTATGCGCAGCCCAGCCGTGTCTATACTTTAGTATAGCTTAAATGCAAATAAAGCCATTCCCATCGCGCAGCCCAGCCGTGCCTTTTTAAAAAAGCCGTGTCCATCCGTGCCTAAAAATCTTTCAATCTTTCAATTTTCAATCTTTCAATTTTCAATCTTTCAATTTTCAATCTTTCAATTTTTCAATATTACTCAAAGAGGAGCTTGCGGTCACGACGTATGGCAGGTTCCGCCCAATCTTCGGGTATGAATCGCCAGTTGTCAAGTTTATGCGGTATGATTGTGCCTTGGCATTCAATCTCCTTGGTGAGATAATAGCGCTGGTCGCGTTCGCTGCGGAAGATAACACGACTGTCGAGCGAGTCCTTGGGTATTCCTGCACCTCGCGTGAGCAGTTCGCCGCCACCATTGCCCCTATAGCTGTTGAGCACCACCTTATACCATTTATTCTCGTCGAAAGGCTCACCATTTGACATGCGTAGAATCTTCACTTTCTCACCATCTGGTTTGGTGACATCAACAACATAATCGATGCCAGCGGCACTGTCGAAGTTGAAGGTGAGGTTCTTGAACATATTCCGTTGGTTGTCGTGTTTTGCGTTTTCGTCGAGCAGCATGATATGGTCGTCGGGCGATTGCATAGTGTTCACCCACTGGTCGTAGCTCATCTCAAGATGCTTGCGCACCTCCTCTCCAGTGAGTTTCATGACATATATTTCGTTCTCATATCTGTAGAGCTTGAACATATCATTCATGTGTATGTCTCCTTTGTGCACGATGGCGTCAAATGTAAGAGGTGCGTTGAAGGATATGTCGGCATGAGTGATTTCCAGTTGAAGTCGATGGATAAGATCGCTGAAAGTGGAACTTCCGAAGAAGGAGTCGCTCGTGTGAATACTTTCTGTGATATATCCTATTCGCTTGTTTACGAATGACTTGACACTATCCGATACATGAGAGAATGTAGATAAGAACTCATTGTCGATAGCCATCTGCGATACATCGGTGAGCCGACCGTTTATCTTTTTGTCAGTCACCTTGCCATCCGTAAGTGTCAGTTGTATGTCAGCATCAGCTACATACACAGCATTGCACGAAGGGTCGAGACATAGCACAGGCTCCCCCTTGGTGTTATTCACAGTGACACAACGCGGATTATGGTCGTGACCAAAGAAGATGATGTCGAATCCTGGTATGTTGCGGGCTATATATTCACACTCGTCCTCATTATAGTGGAGAGTGCTGATACCACCGTTCCAACCACTGTGAAACAATCCTACGACAACGTCGGCCTTTTCTTCCTTTCTTACAATGTCAATCCATTTAGCAGCCGACTTTGCCATATCTTCGAAATGGAGTCCGCTCCACAGTTTCTCATGCAACCAATTGGGTATGGCAGGAGTAATCATACCTATAACAGCTACCTTCACTCCCTGACGCTCAATGATAGTATAGGGCTTGACATAAGGTTGCCCCGTGGCATTATCAATGATATTGGCACCTACCACCGGACAATTCAGTTCGCTTATCCACTTGTCATACACGGCATGTCCCGTTTCGATATCATGATTGCCCACTGCCTGGGCGTCGTATCCAAGCCAGTTCACAATCTCAGCTGCCGCATTAGGCAATTCGGGTTTAATGAAATTGGTGTAGTAGCATGTCGGTTGACCTTGAAGAATGTCTCCGTTCTCAAGCAGAATGACATTCTCGCCATATTGTTTGCGCACTGTTTTCAGATAAGTGCTTACCCTTGCGAGAGAGCCCTCCATGGGAGTGTTCTCTATGTAGTCGTAAGGGAAGAAGCAACCATGGACATCACTTGTCTCAATGATTTTCAGATTAACAGTCTCTTGCTTGGCCATAACATTTGAAATGGTGCCGAGTCCTACAAGTAGGATCATTGCCTTTGTTTTCATTGTTTTCTTGACTTATATATATAATAAGGTGGTTGAAAGGAGGTGAATGTCTATTCTAAAGAGCTGGTCATGAAGTCTCTGAGTCGTTCACCCCGGAGCCCTCTTGCAAGGATTTTCCCATTTTTATCGACAACCACTGTATGTGGTATTGAGTTTACCCCCAATGCAACAGCTATCTGGTTATGCCAACCGTTAAGGTCGGACAACTGCAACCAGGTCATGCCCATATTCTTGACGGCGGAAGTCCATTTGTCCTTTTCATCGTCAAGGGATATACCTATGACATGAAATCCATTTTCGTAGAGTGCCTTAACATAAGGCATCTCTGCTCGACATGGTCCACACCAACTTGCCCAAAAGTCGATTAGTGTGACATTATGTTTGGCTATCTCGTCACGCAGTTTCACTGGGTTGCCGTCAATGTCGTTCATGGTGAAATCAGGGAGTGTGCCTCCCACTCCCACTTCTGTCTTGCTCTTCGTCTCAGCCAAAAGTTTTTGTATGTCGCTGTTCTTCCGTAGCTCGTCGGGCATACGGCTTATGAGCGACATCAGTTCTTCGGGAGTGAAGCCATCTTGGTAGTATAGCACCATGAACATTCCAAAACTATTGCTGATGTTCTGTTCGGCATATCTCTTGATAAAATTGTTAAACTTGCCTTGCAAGTTCTCTATGCGTGCCATGGCAGCCGACTTTTCTTCGTGAGATATGTCATTGTGAGAGTTGTATAGCAACTGCCCCACACGATCTATCTCAGCACCAAAGACGAGGGTGCTGTCCATAATGGTTTGCCACTTGTCGTTCATCTCCGTACCTCCCACCTTGGTATTGGAAGGCGAGTCGCCAATCTTAATACTCACCGTTCCCGGTTCAACAAAGAATGTGGCGTTGGCTCCGCTCTTGCTGTAGGCAATGCAGAGAGTGGGACTGTCGATAGTGCCCTCAATGGTGAATTTTCCATCATTTACAACACTATGGGCAAAGGGTTTGCCCGAAGAGAAATCATTAGTGATGAAGATGGTGTCACCATTACTGAGCAAATCACATTCGCCGTTGATCTTATACGAATCAGACTGACAAGCCGCAAGCATAATGCCTGCAGCTGCCAGTCCGGTTATTTTGAAAATGTTCATTAATCGAGAGTTGTTATACAAGATACTGACTGCTTATACTCTCATTGTTGATGACACGTCGGATGGTCTCGGCAAACATATCGGCAACGGATATCTGCTTAACCTTGGCACAACGGTTGGAGTAGGGAATAGAGTCGGTGAATACTATCTCCTCGAGAGATGAGTTCTGAACGCGTTCGCTTGCAGGACCGCTCATCACGCAGTGTGAGGCACATGCACGCACGGTCTTGGCGCCGGCTTCCTTCATGATGTCGGCAGCCTTGGTGATAGTGCCTGCCGTATCAACCATATCGTCGATAATCACCACGTTCTTGTCCTTCACGTCGCCGATAATCTGCATGCTTGACACCACATTGGC
Organism: uncultured Prevotella sp.; assembly: GCA_945869265.1. Taxonomy (GTDB): domain Bacteria; phylum Bacteroidota; class Bacteroidia; order Bacteroidales; family Bacteroidaceae; genus Prevotella. The sequence goes on from CAMBOI010000038.1 coordinate 23,932, forward strand.
ACGTGCACGCGTCTTGTTGCACAGCACAAGCGGACAACCAAGATACTTGGCATAGGTGTTGGCACGCTTCGAACCGCCAACGTCGGGCGAGGCTATCACGAGATCGTCAAGCTTGAGGCTCTGAAGATAGGGTAGAATCACTCCTGAAGCATAGAGATGGTCAACAGGAACGTCGAAGAAACCCTGAATCTGGTCGGCATGAAGATCCATCGTGATTAGACGGTCAATACCGGCTACACTCAGAAGGTCGGCCACGAGTTTGGCTCCGATGCTCACTCTGGGCTTGTCCTTGCGGTCCTGTCGTGCCCAACCGAAATACGGAATCACAGCATTTATGGTGCGTGCCGATGCCCTCTTGGCTGCGTCGATCATGAGCAGCAACTCCATGAGGTTGTCAGAGTTTGGAAATGTGCTCTGAACAAGGAAGATGTCGCGTCCGCGGATAGATTCCTCGTAGGAAACGGCAAATTCTCCATCGGAGAACTTGGTGATAACCAACTGTCCAAGTTCGCATCCTAAGCTTTGGCAGATTTTTTCTGCGAGGTATCTCGTGCTGGTGCCTGAGAATACCATGTAAGAGTCTTTTTCACTCATTTTGTAATGCAATTGTTATGTTGTAATTTCTAATTTCTAATTTCTAATTTCTAATTCCTAATCCCTAATTCCTAATCAGCCATCTTCCGGATTCTCTCGAAGTGGGTGATGAGCTCCTTGTAGTCGAGCTGGTGATGGATGTCAAAGCGGTTCCACAAGTCACTGCAGATGACGATGCCTCCAAAACCCAGTTCCTTTGCCATACGGATATTGTCGAGGTTGACACCTCCGAAGGCATACACCTTCTTGTCGATAAGACCGCAGTCGGCAGCTCGCTCAAGTCGGGAGTTATGTTGTTGGATGGCATGCTCGTCGTCGCCCTTGGCGAATGTGTTCTTAAGGAAGATATACTCAGCCTTCTTGCGTGCTTCGCGAATTTCATCAGGCGAAGTGCAAGTGCGCGAAAATTTTCCCTTATATCCATCGGGCAGGGGAGAAGTGGCATCATCTATGTGAATGCCGCGCAGTCCATACTCTTCTTTCAGATAAAAATGCTCGTGCACTGTCGTCTTGCTGTAGAGGTCGTCAGGCAGCAAGGTGAGTAGTCGCTCCGAATATACCGGGGCGGCTCCTGGCTTATTCAGGTGAAGATTATCCAGACCTTCGTCGAAAAGGGCTGTAAGTATTTTGTCTTCCTCCACGAAGAACGTGAACTTAGTCATTAATACGATTTTCATTTCATTTTTCTCTAATCACGTGCAAATGTACCACTTTTTTATGAAATAAACAATGTATTTCAGCAAAAGTTAGTCTTTATTAGCGAAAAATTGATATAATTCGCTCTTTTTTATTATCTTTGCACCGAATTTTGGTAAAAAATCAAGTTAAAGCATAATGAAATCATTTATTAATGACAGTGTTCTTGCCGAGGTGCAGACACCAATGTATATTGTTGAAGAAAATTTGCTCAGAGGCAACCTCTCTCTCATTCGTGATGTCGCACAAATGGCAGACATTGAGATAATTTTGGCTTTCAAGGCATTTGCCTTATGGAAGACATTCCCTATCATTCGCGAGTATATATCATCCACCACGGCAAGTTCGTTGAGCGAGGCACGATTGGCGTATGAGGAGTTTGGAACTCCTGCCCATACCTTCTCTCCTGCATATACCGACTCAGAGATTGGGCAGATTGCCGAATGTTCGAGTCATCTCACGTTCAATTCCCTCTCCCAGTACGAACGGATGGCTGCCAAGGCAAGATCGGCAAATGGCAATCTGTCGTTCGGATTGAGGGTGAATCCCGAATATTCCGAGATTTCCACCTTATTATATAACCCGTGCGCGCCCGGGACAAGATTCGGTGTCTCTGCCGACAAATTGCCCGCGACACTTCCTGCCGACATCGAGGGATTTCATTGCCATTGCCATTGCGAGAGCGGGGCGGATGTGTTCCAACGCACACTTGTCCATATTGAGGACAAGTTCTCCAAGTGGTTTCCCCAACTTAAATGGATAAACTTCGGCGGAGGTCACCTAATGACTCGCAATGACTATGACGTCAAACTGCTCGTCTCTATGCTCAAGGAATTCCATAAGCGGTATCCTTGGCTCAAGGTCATCCTCGAACCAGGCAGTGCCTTTGCATGGCAAACAGGTGTGCTGGTGGCACAGGTGGTGGACATCGTTGAGGACAAGAATATCAAAACAGCAATTCTCGATGTCAGTTTCACTTGCCACATGCCCGACTGTCTTGAGATGCCATATCAACCCGAAGTGAGAGGAGCAGAGTCGGTAGAGATGGAGCGTGCCACTGACAAAAATACTTACCGTCTTGGAGGCAACAGTTGCCTTTCTGGAGATTTTATGGGTTCTTGGCGCTTTGATCATCCTCTCGAAATAGGAGAAAAGCTGATTTTCGAGGATATGATTCATTACACAACAGTAAAGACAAACATGTTTAATGGTATCACTCATCCTGCAATTTCTATGCTAAAAAGTGATGGAAAACTGCAAAAAATGCGCGTTTTTGGGTACTCAGACTATAAAAATCGCATGAATTAACAGATTTTTGCAAAAAAAGAGCGAGAAAAGTTTGGAGATTAGAAAAAAAGCAGTACCTTTGCAACCGCAATCGAGAGAGATGCTCCTGATGAGGGATTTTAAAGCGGAAATAGCTCAGTTGGTAGAGCACAACCTTGCCAAGGTTGGGGTCGCGGG
>CAMBOI010000039.1 GCA_945869265.1 uncultured Prevotella sp.
CCCTGGACACCCTGATTAAGAGTCAGGTGCTCTACCAACTGAGCTACAAGCGCATGCCTGATTTCCGAATTGCGGGTGCAAAGGTACGAACTTTTTTCGAAACTACCAAATGTTTTCCCGTTTTTTTTCTAAAAAAGCGGCATTTTTTTTATTTCACCTTGTTTTATATATATAATTAGTTAAAAAAACGGCAGATATTTGGCTTTTTCGGTAATAATGACTACCTTTGCACTCGTTAAGAATATATGAAGAAAAACATAAGGAATGATATCAGTAGAATCGCTTAAAGTGGAATTTGGCGTAAAGCCATTATTCAGTGGCGTCAGTTTCGTAATCAACGAGCGCGACCGTATAGCATTGGTTGGAAAAAACGGTGCTGGAAAATCGACTATGCTCAAGATCTTGTGTGGAATGCAGAAACCGACCGAAGGTCAGGTGGCTGTGCCCAACGGGTGTACTATCGGATATCTGCCACAGGTGATGATACTTCAAGACGACACCACCGTCAAGGAGGAGGCACAGAAGGCATTTGCCGACATAAGGAAAATGGCTGCAAAAATTGACGAGATGAACAGGCAGTTGGCTGAGCGCACCGACTACGAGAGCGAGGAGTATGCCGAACTGGTGGAGCGCTTCACGTCGGAGCATGACAGATATATGATGATGGGTGCCGACAACTATGAGGCTGAGATTGAGCGCACGCTGGTGGGACTTGGATTCAAGCGCACCGACCTTGACCGTCCTACGAGTGAGTTCTCGGGTGGATGGCGCATGCGCATCGAACTGGCGAAGATACTCTTGAGCAAGCCCGACGTGCTGTTGCTCGACGAGCCTACCAACCATCTCGACATACAGAGCATCCAGTGGCTTGAGCAGTTCCTCATGCAGTCGGCGAAAGCTGTCGTACTGGTGAGCCATGATCGTGCTTTCATCAATAATGTCACCAACAGAACGCTTGAGATTTCATGTGGTAAGGTGATTGACTATCGAGTGAAATACAATGAATATGTTGAGCTGCGCAAAGAGAGAAGGGAGCAGCAGATGAGGGCATACGAAAACCAGCAGAAGGAGATTGCCGACCTGCGCGACTTCATCGAGAGGTTCAGGTATAAGCCCACAAAGGCTGTGCAGGTGCAAAGCCGAATAAAGCAGCTTGAAAAGATAGTGCCTATCGAAGTGGATGAGGTAGATAACTCGGCCATGCACCTAAAGTTTCCGCCCTGTCTGCGCAGTGGCGACTTCCCCATAATATGCGAAGATGTGCGCAAGGACTATGGTGAGCACAACGTGTTCAAGAATGTGTCGCTGAGTATTAAGCGAGGCGAAAAGGTAGCATTCGTGGGTAGAAACGGTGAAGGAAAATCCACTCTCGTCAAATGTATCATGAACGAGATACCCTTTGAGGGTAGTCTTAAGGTGGGGCATAATGTGCAGATAGGCTATTTCGCCCAAAATGAGGCACAGATGCTTGACGAGAGTCTCACGGTGTTTGACACTATCGACCGTGTGGCAAAAGGCGAGGTGAGGTTGAAGATTAACGACATCCTCGGTGCCTTTATGTTTGGAGGTGAAGCCTCGGAGAAGAGGGTGAAGGTGCTAAGCGGAGGTGAGCGAAGCCGACTGGCAATGATTCGACTGTTGCTCTCGCCTGTAAATTTCCTTATCCTTGACGAGCCCACCAATCATCTCGACATGCCTTCTAAAGACGTACTTAAGGAAGCCATAAAGGCATTCGACGGAACGGCTATAATCGTTAGCCACGACCGTGAATTCCTCGACGGACTCGTAAGCAAGGTGTATGAGTTTGCTGACGGCAAGGTGAGGGAGCACATTGGCGGTATATATGATTACTTGGCTTCGATTGACGACCCGAGTGTGGCTCCGTCGCAGTCGGCTGAGAAATCACCTGTCACTGCCACTACTTCAAATAAAGGCAACACGAATGTCCAAGCAGATGTTCCCAAGGAAAGTTATGCGGAGCGCAAGGAGAGAATGAAAAAGGTGTCGAGGGCTGAGAAGGCCGTGAAGGAATCGGAAAACAAGATCGAGAAGATGGAGGCACGACTCAAGGAACTCGACGAAATCCTTTGTAAGCCAGAGAATGCTTCCGACATGAAGCTCATCACCGAATATACCTCGACGAAAAGAGCTCTCGATGAGGAGGTTGAGAAATGGGAGACATTGTCCATGCAACTTGAGGAAATGAAGAGTGAAAAATGAAGAATGAAGAGTGAATAATTATAAAACTATGAAAAAGATTATCCCAATTGTTGCCTTTTGCTCGTTTACATTGACGGGAATGGCACAGAATGACCTTGGCACCGGTCTTAATGGTGCCGATTTCGACAAAAGTGTGCGTCCTGCCGACGATTTCTATCAGTTTGCCTGCGGTGGATGGATGAAGAACAACCCACTGCCTGCCGCATATTCGCGCTATGGCAGCTTCGACAAACTTGGTGAGGACAACGTGAAGAGAATCAATGGTATTCTCAACGAACTCAAAACCAAGGAGTATGCAGAGGGAACCACAGAACGCAAGCTAAGTGACCTGTATAAGCTCGCTACCGACGAGAATCGTCGAAATGCCGACGGAGTGGCACCTATTATGCCTATGCTCAACCGCATACAGGCAGCCAAGGATGTCAAGTCGTTGGTGGCTCTGCAGAAGGAGATGTCAACATATACAAGCAATGAGTTCTATGGCATTTATATCGGTGCAGACGAGAAAAACTCCAAGCAGAATATCGTAAATGTATTCCAGGGCGGACTTATCCTTCGTCAGAAAGAGTATTATCTCGACAATGATTCTGCCACTGCCGACATCCGCGAGGCATATAAGAAGCACATCGTCAATATGTTTAAATTCTTTGGATTTAGCGAGAAGGCGTCTCAAAAGAAAATGCAGAACATTCTTCGCCTTGAAACAGAACTTGCAAAGGTGTCGAAGAGTAATTCGGAACTGCGCGATCCCGAGGCCAACTACCATAAGATGACCCTCAAGGAATTCAATGCCCGCTACCCCCATCTCTATATGGAGCAGATAGCAAATGCCGGCGGTATTGAGAGCAAGTATATGCAGGAGATAGTGGTGGGACAACCCGAGTTTCTTGACGGTGCCGACAAGCTGATGGCTACTCTCAAGGCAGAGGAGCTGCGCGACTATATGCAGTGGCGCCATATCCTCTCGGCAGTGAGCTATCTGAGCGAGGATGCTATCGCTGCAAACTTCGAGTTCTTCGGCAAAAAGATGTCTGGACGCAAGGAAGACCACCCACTGTGGAAACGTGCCACGGCGCAAGTGGAGGGACAGATGGGCGAGGCTCTCGGAAAGATTTACACCGAGAAGTATTTCCCTGAGTCGTCGAAGCAGAGAATGAAACAACTTGTGAAGAACCTTCAGGTGTCGCTCGGTGAGAGAATCGAGGCTCAGACATGGATGAGCGCCGAGACTAAGAAGAACGCTCTCGACAAGCTCAATTCATTCTATGTGAAGATAGGTTATCCCGATAAGTGGACCGATATGTCTAAGCTTACTGTAGATATGAAAAAATCATACTATGACAATATTGTTGAGTGTAAAAAGTTTTGGAATGCATACGATATACAGCAGAAAGCTGGTAAACCGGTGGATAGGGACGAGTGGCACATGACTCCGCAGACGGTGAACGCATATTATAATCCGACTACTAATGAAATATGCTTCCCTGCAGGTATTCTTCAGCCTCCTTTCTTCGACGCTAATGCTGACGACGCATTCAACTATGGTGCCATTGGAGTGGTGATAGGTCATGAGATGACTCACGGATTTGATGACTCAGGACGTCACTATGACAAGGACGGAAACATGAATGACTGGTGGACAAAAGCCGACGGCGACAACTTCACAAAGCGTGCCGATGATTATGCGGCATATTTCTCAAATATCAAGGTTCTTCCCGACCTAAATGCCAACGGCAAGTTTACGCTTGGTGAAAATCTTGCCGACCATGGAGGCCTGATGGTGTCGTTTAATGCCTTTAAGCATGCGATGAAGTCGCAGCCTTGTGGCGAAAAGGACGGATTTACTCCCGAACAGAGATTCTTCCTCGCTTATTCAGGCGTTTGGGCTGGCAATATTACCGAGGCAGAGATTCGCAACCGCACCAAGAGCGACCCTCACTCACTCGGACGCTGGCGTGTGAACGGTGCCCTGCCACACATCGACGCATGGTATGAGGCCTTCGACGTTAAAGAAGGTGACAAGATGTTTGTGCCAAAGGCAGAACGACTCGAACTTTGGTAAAAAGTAGCGCAAAATATCATCAATAAGTGCCCTTATAGTCTAAATAAATAGGCTAAAGGGCACTTTTTTTTATAAAAACAAAGAATTATTGCCTAAAAATTTTGTTATTTTGATTTATTTTCATACCTTTGTGGCATAATTACTACAAAATAAAGGCTAATAGTCAAAATGAACGAAGACCATACAATAAACAATTCAGAGGTTCAGCAACGTCAAGAACAGTTGTTTAGAACACAAGAAAATATCCCCAGCGCCGAGCCAGAAAGCGATGGCCAATATGCATTTGCCCAGGCTTATGCAGAACCTGTTCGTCAACAAGGTGCTTCACTCTGCCCTGTTTGTGGGGCAGTGCTTCCACAAGGTGCCGATTATTGCGAGAACTGCCGCAGATATGTGAAGAACGATGTCTGCTCGTTCTGTGGTGCCCCATTCCCGGGCGAAGGCGCCTACTGCCCCGAATGTGGCAGTCCGAGAGGCGGAATCGTTTGCCCGGAATGTCACACCCTCAACGAGTTTGCCTTCTGCAAGAAATGCGGATTCCCGCTCACTTTCGAGGCCAAGGAGCAGTTGGAGTATCTGCATCACACTCCTGAGTTCAAGCGTCTTCAGGAACTAACCAACGAAATGTCTCGGCTTGAGAATATCGAGCCGTTCAGTTGCGAAGCCGACCAGGAGAGTTGCAAGGTTAACGAGCAACTGCGAGTGCGAGTGCTTAGGATGTTGGCAGAAGACAATGGTGAACCAACCCCCAATATACCACATCGCAAGGCTGAGAGAATGACTGAGTCGCAATTGGAGACAAAGAAAATGGACCTTGCGAGAATGATAACCGAGGCTCTCGGCGAAATGTCCACAAAACCGCAGCCATCACCGGTAAAGGCACGCAACTATGCCATGGCCATGAAACCTGCTGGAGTGAGACTCGCTTGGGTGTGCAACTACAAGCATGCCATGCATAGCGGTCCGTGCGGATGTGCCAAACCACAGCTTGGTGGACGATGGGTCATACTGGGACACTCGGGTTCCGGACAGAATACAACAACTAAGAACAATTAGATTTCTTACTAATGGACACGATAGACAAAACTCTTAGGCCGGATGCGACTATCGCTCCAGGCCGCACAATACGCCCTGACAATACATTAGGTGCAACTACATTGAGAACACAGGTTGCTGGTCTCACTACTGCCAATGCGTCAACAGCAACGATTATGCCCGGAGCAAATACATCTGGCAATAGCAGTGCACCCGCAGAGACGTTCTTCATTCGTGGCGAACAATACACAAAACTTGAGACCCTCAGCGACAATTCCGGTGAGGGTCAGGTGTTTCTTGTCGAGAAGGATGAAAAGAAACTCGTGCTGAAAGTATATTATCCCAAGTTCAAGGTAAAGAAGAAGTTGATGAAACTTATTTCGACTATCAACTTTGAGATGATAGTAAGAACTTATGACTTCGGAAAAGTGTATGTCGATGGCGTCTATCGCGACTACGAACTTATGGAATATCTCGAGGGAGGCACCCTCGACAAATACAAGCTCAACGGTGACATGAACCAGTTCCGCAGAATAGCCTTGCAGGCGGCTGCCGCATTGGAATACTGTCATAACATGAGGATTATCCATAAGGACATTAAACCTGGTAATTTCTTTTTCCGCGACAGCGAGCACACCCAACTCGTGCTTGGCGATTTCGGTATCTCGGCAGTAATGAAGGACAACGAGGTGCTCCATCGCACCACTCAGGCCCGCACCCCGGTGTATGCCTCTCCCGAGATGTATTCAGATGTCATCGACGGTGTCGTGGAGCTTACTCCCGCCACTGACTTCTACTCTCTTGGAATAACGTTGCTCGCCCTGTGGAATGGACACAGTCCGTTTACCAACAGTGAGCGTACAATCATGAAATACAAGAACGAGGGCAGGATTCCTAAGGTAGATGCATTACCCGACAGGGTAAAGATGATTGTAAAGGGACTCACTGCCGTGAACACTCAGACAAGATGGAAGTATAATGAGGTGGAGCGGTGGTTTATGGGTGAGAGCCCGCAGGTGGACGAGTCGTCTCCATTTCTCAAATACAAGGCTTTTGTGGTTGATCCCGAGCGTAATCTCGTAGCAGAGAATGCAGCTGATCTTGTGCCACTGCTCATCAACAACGAGCGTATTGCAAGAGGATACCTATATGGCGGTCGTCTTGCCAACTGGTTTGAGCAATGTGGCAACGAGAAGGTGAGCATTGCCCTGAAGGACATTGTCAAGAACCGCTATCCTGCCGACCCTCAGGCTGGACTCATGGCGGCTGTTTATGCCATGGAGCCCACCTGGCCCTACCGCGATGTCAACAACAAGGAGTGTATCGACATCCACGCCGTGGCAATGTCGATGATTACCAATATGTCTGAATATACTATCGTGCTTCGCAATCCCCACGACCGACTCTGGATATATCTCGAGAGCCGTACCGACTGCGACGTTGACCGTATGAGGAAGTATTTCCAGCAGGGCACACAGCAGGAATTGGCATTGGCTGTGATGAAGACGGTATATGAAATAGACCCCGACATGCCGTTCATAGTGAAGCATAACACAAAGACACTAAAGGAGATTGTACGTTGCTTCGGTAATGAACAGTTGACCGAGAATGACTGGCGCAGTCTTACCGACGGACGATTGCTGTCGTGGATGTATTGCCACGAGGACCGTATGGCATGTGAGGCATTGAGAATACTCACCGAGGGCAAGGAGTTTTCCAAGCACTTGGCATACAAGGTGCTGTATAATATCGACCGTAATGCCGCTTACGACCTTAAGGAAGCCAACACACCGCAAAAAGTGGGTGAGATGTTGGCTGAAAAGCTCACAAGGTGGCAGTCGTTGAGCGACAGGGACTTCGAGGAGTATATATCTGAGTTTAGCGACCCCAACGGTCGTTTCATGTATTTTGCCCAGATGCACGGATGGGTGAACGAGATGGTGGAGGCACAGAGATGCTTCGACCTCAATTCAGAGGAAAATCGCCAGCGACTCGGTTTGTATGACCTGCGTACAGCGGCTTATCGCTTCTGCCGCATACTTGGTGCCACTCCGTTGTATTTGCTGCCGAATGGTAGCTTGCTTCATGACGGTTTGAATATCGATACCAAATATACTGCCGACGTTAGGCAGGAGGTGCGTCAGGGTGTACTGCCACAATGGCTTGCGACATTCTATCACGAGAATCCCAATGAAGACTTCACCGAGGAGTATAGCTATGAGCACAGGCTTGAGGATTGGCTCAATGCCGTTGGCTCCTACGACCCGCAATACTCCTTCTATCGTCGTTTTGTGCAGGCAAAGGAAGACACCCGACAGCGTTTCGACCATATTAAGAAACAGTTTACCAAGGCACAGGTGCGTCGTGGACTGTGGCGCATCATCTATTTCTCACTTTGCGTCATTTGGCTGCTCGGTGTATTAGTGGTAGGTTTCCACGACAAGGAGGCCATGCTTATCAACGGTTTTGTCACTATTTGCCTGCCGGTAGGTGGTGTCACGGCACTGATATGTGCCATGAGGGCGTTCTTCCGTGGTTTTGGGTTCCTCTTGTGCGCCTTCTGGGGAGTGTTTGGATTCCTCACGTCGCTCGTGCCTCTATGGATATTGAAATATATAGATGTGTCGATGCCATCGCTCTTCACGGTGTCGGTGGTCTTTATTACATTATTATATATGGTAGTATGCCATTTCTCCGAAAATCGTTCGGACAACGTGTATGACAAGGAACTCATCAACGAGGTTGTGGACGACGACGTAAAGTCATTGCTTCTCGAACCGCTTTATTACACGTTTAAGACCAAGAGCTACAAGTTTAAGGGGTCGAAGTTTGGCATGCTCGAAGATGTCGAAAACCAGTTCTTGGCAGTAGCCAACGAGTCGGTGTTCCATTATGTCATGTGGACACTGATGGTTGCCATAGTGCTCTGCGAACTGATAGCATACAACTATTTGATTTAACTAAATTACATGATTAAGTAATGAAATGTGAACATTGTCATAAGGAAAACCGCTCAATAGCCAAGTACTGCCGCTGGTGTGGACATGCCCTCGCCTCGGAGAACGTGTTGGGACAGATAATCGGTCTTGATGAGGTGAAACAACAACTCAAGACGGTTGTCAACACCTATACGTTCCTACATTCGCGCAAGGACATAGCCAACGTGAGACTTAGCGTTAACGCTATAATAGTGGGTGAAACGGGTACTGGAAAGACGATGCTTGCGGAGGTTATCCGTGATTATTTATATCAAAACAAGATTATCCCGAAGCAAAAACTGACTATGGTTGATGCCGTTGACTATAAGCGATTCGTGGATAAGTGGGACGATAATATTAAGAAAGCCAAGGGTGGAGTGTTGTTTTTCGACAACGTTCAGAAACTCCTGCCTGACAGGTATTCCAACCAGGTTAATCCGCTCGACAAACTGTTTGTCGAGATGGATCATTGGGAAGACGATCCGATAGTGATTATATCCGGTTTGACTAAAGGATTGGATGACTTCCTCACAAATAATCCTGCTATAACCAATCGTTTCAAGTATAAGTTCTATTTGCCCACCCCGGGCTTTATGGAACTCTATGAGATATGCCGCCAACAGCTAAAGTCGAAGTACGGAATAACGAGCTATACCCCTGAGGCTGAGAAGAAACTGAAGGCTTACTTCAAGTATAGGGTGAAGACAAAGGACGAGACATTCGGTTTTGCCCACGAAGCCATCACCCAGGCAGAGAACATCTTCACGTCGTTCATCAGCCGCGGACTTGAGGCAACTGTTGTCGAGGAAGCCGATATCAAGGAATATGTGCCCGAAGACCGTCCTCTCGACGATATCCTCAAAGATATGGACAGTTTCATCGGAATGAATGAGGTGAAGAAGGCCGTGAGGGAAATTGCGTTCTCGGTAAAGAACGGATTGGAGCGTCAGGATCGTGGACTCGGTGGTGGCGAGAAGATGTCTATGCACGTGGTGCTCACGGGTAATCCTGGTACCGGAAAGACAACCATTGCCCGTAAGTTAGGCGAAATCCTCTCGGCTATTGGCTATCTCGATAGCGGACATGTCGTTGAGGTTGATCGCTCTAAGATGGTGAGCCAGTATCAAGGCGAGACCCCAAAACTTGTCAACCGACTGTGCGACAAGGCAAAAGGCGGCATACTCTTTGTGGATGAGGCATATACATTAGCTCCACTCAACCAGTCGGGAGAGCGCGACCAAAGCGGTGCCGAGGCTCTTGAGACACTCATGAAGCGCATGGAGGACGACCGTGGCAACTTTGTTGTCATCACGGCTGGCTATCGAATGGAGATGGACAACCTCTTCCGTATCAATCCAGGATTCAAGAGCCGTTTCAATTATTTCCTCAACATCGACGACTATTCGCCAACGGAACTCTACGAGATACTCCTATGCTTCGCCAACGAGAAGAAATACATCATATCTCCACAGGCGGAGGACATCATAAAGACTGTCATACGCGAGAGGTATGAACATCGTGACAAAGACTTTGCCAACGGACGCACTATGCGCCAGCTCTTTGACTCGATATGCAAACGACAAGCCGAAAGACTTCAGAAGAACGACTTGCAGATGACGAGCGACGAGGAGCTGATGACCATTTTGCCCGAGGATGTGCCATACGAGAAACCTAAGACCGTTGACTTCAACGACTGTCTGAAGGAACTCGACGGACTGGTAGGTCTTAAGAGCGTCAAGGAGGAGATCACCAATCTGGCCTCATATCTCAACCTACAGATACAGCGAGGAGAGAGCAACACATTCCAGGGCAAGCATTATATCTTCACTGGTAATCCGGGTACGGGTAAAACCACTGTGGCGAGAATCATGGCAAACGTGTTCAAGACACTCGGCATCTTGTCGAGAGGTCAACTCGTTGAGGCCGACCGCTCAAAATTAGTGGCAGGATTCAGTGGACAGACAGCCATCAAGACCAACCAACTTGTGGATTCCGCCATTGGTGGAGTATTGTTCATCGACGAGGCTTACACACTCGCTTCGAGCGACAATGACTCGTTTGGCGCAGAAGCTATTGACACACTGCTCAAGCGACTTGAGGACGACCGAGGCAAGTTTATATGTATCGTAGCGGGATATACCCGACAGATGCACGACTTCATCGACTCCAATCCCGGAATGAAGAGCCGCTTTACCCAAACCATCAATTTTGAGGATTACACAGCAGACGAACTCACACAGATATTCTTCAATATGGCGGCTGCCCGCAAGTTCTCCTTGGACGACGAGGTCAAGGCTGCCGTGAAGCGAATGTTCGACCAGATTTATCTCAGGCGCGACCGTAATTTCGGCAATGCTCGTGAGGCAAGGAAGATGTTTGACGAAACGGTTGAAAACCAAAGCCATCGCCTTGTCGAAGAGATGGGCAAGCACACACTTACCGATGCCGACATGTACACTATCAAGGCATCCGACCTGCCCTCTAACAAGAGTCAGGCTGCGCGTCCTCTTGACGAGGTGCTCAACGATATGGACGAATTCGTCGGTATGCGCTCTGTCAAGAATCTCATACGTCGCCTTGCCGTGCAGAGCATGTTTATGAAACAGCGCTCGGCGAGCGGTATTGGTAATGTGCAACAGATTGTCATGAACTTCGTCCTCACAGGTAATCCCGGTACGGGTAAGACCTCGGTGTCGCGACTTATGGGCGAACTGCTTCAGAGTATGGACATACTGCCTACCAAGAAGGTGATAGAGACAAGTCGTGCCACTATGGTGGGCAAGTATATGGGCGAGACTCCCAAGCTCGTCAACAAACTATGCGACCAGGCTCTTGGTGGCGTGCTCTTTATTGATGAAGCTTATAATATATGTAATGGTGACGACCAATATGGCAAGGAGGCTGTGGATACACTCATGAAGAGAATGGAGGACGACCGCGGCAAGTTTGTTGTCATCGTGGCAGGCTATAAGGACCGCATGGAGATGTTCCTAAACACCAATCCTGGTCTTGCAAGCCGCTTTACCCACCGTCTGCATATCGACGACTATAATGAGGACGAACTAGTGTCGATATTCAAGAAGATGGCCGCCAAGCAGGATTACGAACTGTCGCAGGATGCCGAGTTCAAATTGATGGGTGAGGTATGCCGCATGGTGATGAACAAGCGAGAGTCGTTTGGCAATGCACGTGAGATGCGCAATCTGCTCGACACCACCATCGGTCGCCTGTCGGAACGTGTGGCGTCCATGCCCCCGCAGTCTATCACTGCCGATACATACAAGATAATCACTGCAGAGGATATCCCCAGTGGAGGCGGTGGTAGCTTTTAATGAAAGAAACAGTTTGGATTATTAATATAAAGCGCATTATAATATGATAATATGCCCTTTTTGCAAGGAAGAGATAGAGGAGAGATCCTACTACTGTGACCAGTGTGGACAAGCGCTCTCTTACTGTACGAGTTGCGGCCATGTTGGGTCTGGTCGCCGCTGCACCTATTGTGGCGGCATAATGCAGTCGGCTAAGGAGATTGAGGCTGCCGGACAGCGCACCACGATGGCTGAGAGTTTGACGTCGGCATCGCCCGTCACGTCGATTTCCCGTTCAAGTGTTGATATATCCCAGTCACTCGTCGATCCCAATGTTCCCCGACTTTCACTTGTGAGCAACCAGCTCAACATCAGCATACAAGGTATCAATGGGGCTATCATCGGGCGACGTCAGGGACCTTATCGCCAACTTTTCGAAAAGGACATGTATGTGTCAGGTGTTCATGCCCAACTATTCTATAGTCAGGACAATGGTTGGTGTGTTATGGACAAACATTCGTCCAACGGTACATTCATCAATCGCCAGCGCCTGCAGAGCGACATTGGCATGCCTCTTAAGAACAACGATATCCTTTCGATTGCAAACGTCAATCTACAAGTAATTATTAACTGATAAATCCAACACATAACAATATGTATAAACTACAGATTACAGCATCAAGCAATGTGGGTCTTGTGAGAACCAACAATGAGGATATGATTCTCGTGCGCAACAAGTATATACGCGATGAAGACTATTCCACCGAGATTGACATGTCGGTATGCGACCGTCTTGCGGTATGTGTAGCCGATGGTATGGGTGGATATGAGGCAGGCGAGGTTGCAAGTCAGGAGGTGCTGTCAAGCCTCCATTTCTTTCTCAGCGACATGCCCGAGAAACTCTCTGATGAAGAATTCAACGATGCCATTGTCGAATGGCTAAATAGTATAAATAATGTTATCAACTCGAAGGGCAAGAACGACGACGCCTATCATAATATGGGTACGACGCTGGTCGGACTGCTATTCTACGAGGGTCGCGTATATTGGATAAACTGCGGTGACAGCCGTATCTACCGTTTCCGCAACGGTACATTAGAGCAGCTCAGCACCGACCACTCCTTTGCCGCCCTCTATGGTGATCAAGGCCACACCAATGCCATCACCAACTGTATAGGTGCAGGTTGCACCACAACATTTATCGACATGCAGGAAATCACAGGCGATATTCTCGTCGATGATGTATTCCTCATCTGCTCCGACGGCATGACAGACATGGTTGACGACTGCCACATAGAGCGACTGCTCGACATCGACTGCAATGCAAGTCAGCTTTGTCATGCAGCCATCGATGCAGGAGGATATGACAACTGCTCGTCGTGCGTAGTAAAGATTGTATAATTAAATATATTGAAATGCCACTTAGATTACCGGATAAATTGCCAGCCATAGAGCTGCTTAAGCGCGAGAACATCTTCGTGATGGACAACACTCGCGCCACCACTCAGGACATACGCCCATTGAAAATTGTGATTTTGAATCTCATGCCATTAAAAATCACTACCGAGACCGACCTCATCCGCCTGCTGTCGAATACTCCGCTGCAGATGGAGGTCAGTTTTATGAAGCTCAAAAGCCACACACCGAAGAACACTCCCATTGAACACATGATGATGTTCTATAGGGATTTCGAGAAGATGAGGGATGAGAAATTTGACGGCATGATCATTACTGGTGCTCCTGTGGAGCAAATGGACTTTGAGGATGTTAACTATTGGGACGAGATTTCCACCATATTCGACTGGGCACGCAATCACGTCACCTCCACCTTGTATATATGCTGGGCTGCACAGGCAGGGCTTTACTATCACTACGGTATTCCCAAGTATCCTCTCGAAAAGAAGATGTTCGGTGTGTTCCGTCAGCACACCCTATGTCCGCATTTGCCCATCTTCCGCGGATTCGACGATGTGTTCTATATGCCACATAGCCGTCACACCGAGGTGCGCAAGGAGGATATTCTTGCCAATCCCGAACTGACGCTTATTGCCGACTCTCCCGAGAACGGGGTGAGCATGGTGATGGCACGAGGAGGCAGGGAGTTCTTTATCACAGGACACATGGAATATGCATCCAACACGCTCGACAACGAGTATAAGCGCGACAAGGACATACGCGATGATGTGGACATGCCCGTCAACTACTATCGCGACAACAATCCCGACAAGGAACCGCTCGTGACGTGGCGCGCACATGCCAACCTGTTGTATCATAACTGGATAAACTACTATATATATCAGGAGACTCCTTACGACATCAGCCAGATAAAATGACGAAACGACCTCTCGAACTGTTAGCCCCGGCACGCGACGTGGAGTGTGGCAAGGCTGCCATCGACCATGGCGCTGATGCCGTGTATATCGGTGCCGAGCGATTTGGGGCGCGTGCTGCCGCAGGCAACTCGCTCGACGACATTGCTGAACTCTGTAGCTATGCTCACGCATTTCGTGCCAAGGTGTATGTCACTGTCAATACAATCATTTACGACAACGAACTCGATGCCACCCGTCGTCTCCTTCGCCAGCTTGCTGATATCGGAGTGGATGCCATTCTCGTCCAGGATATGGCATTGCTCGATATGCTTGCCGGTATGCCCATAGAATGTCATGCCAGCACCCAGACCGACAACCGCACTGCTGAAAAGGTGAAGTGGTTGAAGAGCTTGGGATTCAGTAGGGTGGTGCTTGCCCGCGAACTGTCTATCGACGAGATTCGACAGATACACGAGTCTGTACCCGACGTTGAGTTGGAGGTGTTTGTGCATGGAGCCTTGTGCGTCAGCTACAGTGGGTTATGTTATGCCTCGCAATATTGTTTCGGTCGTTCGGCCAATAGGGGCGAGTGTGCCCAGTTCTGTCGTCTGAGTTTCGACATGGTCGATTCTGAGGGAAAAATTATGGAGAAATCGCGTCATCTGCTGTCGCTGAAGGATATGAAGCAGATTGACAATATTGAGGCTCTTGCCGAGGCTGGTGCCACGTCGTTCAAGATAGAAGGCCGACTGAAGGATATGGTGTATGTGAAGAACGTTACTGCAGCATATAGCCAACGTCTTGACTCACTTGTAGCCCGTTATCCCGACCGCTATTGCCGTGCCTCTCTTGGGCATAGCACCCACATGTTCACCCCCAATCTCTCAAAGACATTCAATCGAGGATTCACCACATACTTTGCCTCTGGTCGCCGGCCCGACATCTCGTCGCCCGACACACCCAAGGCTCTTGGAGAATACGTAGGCAAGGTGAAGGAGATACGTGGGCAGTGGTTTACTGTTGCAGGGCTTTCTGCCTTTGCCAATGGCGATGGACTATGCTTTATCAATGACGAACGACAACTTGAAGGCTTTCGTGTTAATAAAGTGGAAAACAACAGGTTGTTCCCTTTGAAGATGCCTGCTGGAATGCGCAAGGGAACAGCCCTTTACCGCAACAACGACCAGGAGTTTGAGCGTCAGCTCTCGCGCCAGTCGGCTGAGCGCAAGATATCAGTCTTCTTTAAGTTATGTGCCGATGGCAATATACTGACACTAAGTGTGCAGACAGAAGGATTCAGCGGTATTGCCGAGGAGAGCGACATCCAACTGCAAAAGGCAGAGAAACCTCAGCACGACAATATTGTGCGCCAACTCTCCAAACTTGGCGGCACATCATTCGTTTGCGCCGGTGTTGATATACCCGATTCATTCGACTGTTTTATTCCGTCGAGCATATTGGCAAAGATGCGTCGTCAGGCAATAGAACAGCTTGAGGGAAAGATTCGACACAATGAGCGACCAGTCAACAAGGTGAGGGTAGGGGACAACGTGCCTCATCTTTATCCCTCACGCTACACCTATTTATATAATATAGCCAATTCCAAGTCGCGCGAGTTCTATCTCGCTCACGGACTGCGAGCCTTCGACTTGGCATTCGAGAAGTCGGCACCTGCTGAAGGCATTGTCATGCAGTGTCGCTATTGCCTGCGCTATGCCCTTGGCTATTGTGTGAAGCGTGGCGGTAGCCCCTCGCCATATCGTGAACCCTATTTCCTCTGTCTGCCCGACGGACGCCGGTTCCGTCTTCAGTTTGATTGTGCTAAATGTCAGATGAATGTATGCTATGATGAGAATTAAGTCCCTGCGCCTGCTTCTGCCAGTGGTGTTGGTATTGATGGCAATGATATCACTCACTTCTTGCTACAAACAAGAAATGGGATTCACTGCCACCCATCACTATAATCAAAACTACAATTTCGTGGTAAAGACCGACTCGATGATAATCATTGAGAATCCCGACACATCCATCTATGACTCCACGATAGTGTATCGCGGCGACCAATTGGTGGTGGCTGAGATAAAGACCATACCCGGCGACACGATTGACAGTGTGTGGGTGAAACTGGCGCGCGACCAGATGTCGCAGGGATGGACACGTGAGTGCGACCTCATGAAATGTGTGGCTCCCGACGATCCCATATCCCAGTTTATCGACCTTTTCTCCGACAATCATCTTCTGTTGTTTCTTGCCCTTGTGGTGATAGTGTCAGCCACCTACGGTCTGCGCAGGCTATATCGCCGCGATGCCTTCATTGTGCATTTCCATGACATCAGTTCGATGCTCCCCACACTGCTTGCACTCCTTGTTGCCACCTCAGCCACTGTGTATGCCACAATACAGAACTTCGCCCCCGAAAGTTGGCGACATTACTATTTTCATCCCACGCTCAACCCCTTTGCCGTTACGCCCGTCATCGGTCTGTTTGTCTCGCTTGTGTGGGCAATGATAATCACCGGTATTGCGGCAGTTGAGGATGTTTTGCGCCGTCTGCCCTTCGGCAGTGCCGTGCTTTATTTGCTCGGTCTTGCCGCCGTGTGTGCCGTCGATTATGTGGTGTTCAGCATTTTCACCTTATATTATATAGGATATGTGCTCCTTGCCGCCTATGTTGGGTTTGCCGTTCGTCGCCTGTCCCTGGTGCTCACCCGTTATGTCTGCGGCAACTGCGGCAAGCGCATCCCCAAGCTTGGAAAATGCCCTCATTGCGGTGCTGTGAACGAGTGACGGCATAATCATAACATATTAGGATTGTATATACGGTCAGATATTCGTACCTTTGCACCCGAAAATTTGATTGATTAATTATATATGATTCGTAAAAATCTCTTTTTGGGAGCATTGCTCTTGTTCCCATTTGTATGTACAAATGCCGTTGAGCGTGTCGATACGGCAAAGGTGTATGACCTCGACGAGGTTATTGTAGTGGCTCAACCCAAGGAAAGCGTGAAACTGCGCCGCCAACCATTGTCGAGCACAGTATTTACCGACAAGGAATTGAAGTCGCTTAATGTACGCGACATCTCCCAATTGTCGTATTTCGTGCCCTCGATGTCTATTCCTGCGTATGGTTCGCGACTCACTTCCTCTACTTATATGAGAGGCATAGGCAGTCGCTCGGGCAATCCCGCCGTGGGTGTATATTATGATAATATTCCCCTTGTCAACAAGAGTTCGTTCAACAGTCATTTCTACGAGATTGACCGTATCGACGTGCTGCGTGGTCCTCAGGGCACCCTTTATGGAGTGAACACCGAGGGTGGACTGATGCGTGTGTATTCCAAGAACCCGATGAATTATCAGGGCACCGACATGCGTCTCTCTCTCGGCACGGGATTGCAGTCGGATGTCGAGATTGCTCATTATCATCGTCCGTCCGACAAGTTTGCCTTCTCCACTGCCGCCTTCTATAGCGGTCAGAAGGGATTCTTCGACAATACCTATCTCAACAAGCATGCCGACCTGAGCAATGAGTTTGGCGGAAAGGCACGTCTTGTATGGCTGCCCGCCGACGGATGGAATATCGACTTCACCACCGACTATCAGTATGTCAACCAGAACGGATTCCCCTACGGCGAATATGACTCTGAGACAAAGCATTTCTCCGAGCCACAGACTACCTTGCTTAATGGATATAAGCGTCAGATGGTGAACAGCGGACTACATGTCACCTATCGCACTCCCTCACTGCTCCTTGCCTCCACCACCAGCTATCAGTTTCTCTACGACCAGATGGTGATGGACCAGGATTATCTGCCCGAAGATTATCTGCGCCTTGAGCAGCGTCAGAAGATGAATGCCATCACCCAGGAACTGTCATTGCGCTCCACTGGAGGCGGTGTATGGAATCATGCCTCGGGAGTGTTCTTCAGCAAGCAGTGGTTGAAGACCGACGGACCGGTTTATTTCGGAGAGGCTATGAACAACAAGATACTCACCAATATGGGTATGCCCGCAGCCATGGCTCAGATGCTCACCATCAGCGACAATAATGTGCCTGGCACATTCCGCACCCCGCAGTGGAACGTGGGCGTATATCATGAGTCGCACATAAACCTCTTCGACCGACTCACTCTCAC
Source organism: uncultured Prevotella sp. (assembly GCA_945869265.1). GTDB lineage: Bacteria > Bacteroidota > Bacteroidia > Bacteroidales > Bacteroidaceae > Prevotella. The sequence continues at coordinate 18,058 of CAMBOI010000039.1, forward strand.
CCTCGGTCTGCGCTACGACTATCAGAAGGTGTCGATAGAATATGCCACACAGTCGATGTTCACACTCACGGGCAAGGGCACGATGATGATGCCGGGACAGGGCGGACAGATGATTCAGATCCCCGTTGACTTCACAAGCAAGTTTGTGTCGCGCCTCGAAAGCGAGACCGATAAGGGGTACAGCGAACTGCTGCCGAAGTTTGGCCTTACCCTCGACCTTGGCAGTGGCAGCAACCTCTATGCCGTGGTGAGCAAGGGATTCCGTGCCGGTGGATATAATATACAGATGTTCTCCGACATCTTCAGCAATGAGCAGCGTGAGATAGGGAAGGGTTTTGCGGCAATGGCCAAGGGCGATATGACCGTTGAGCATACTGCCGAAGACTATGCCAAGGTTGAGGAGACTATCACATATAAGCCCGAAACCAGTTGGAACTACGAACTCGGCACTCATCTCAACCTCTTCGGAGGCAAGCTCCATGCCGATGCAGCCGTGTATTACATGCGAGTGCGCGATCTTCAGCTCTCGGTTATGGCAGGCGACTATGGTTATGGACGTCAGATGATTAATGCAGGACGCAGTAGCAGTTGCGGACTCGAATTGTCGTTGCGCGGAACGGCTCTTGACAACCGCTTCACATGGGCTGCCACCTACGGCTATACCCACAGCCAACTGCTCGACTATGAAGACAACAAGGTGCCATTCATTCCCTCGCACACCTTCAGCGCCATGTCCGACTATCGCATAGGCAAGTTCACCATCGGACTGAATGTGGCGGGCAATGGTCCCACGTATTGGGATGTTGACAATGAATATCGTCAGAAGCTCTATGCCACTCTCGGTGCTCATGCCATGGTGGATTTCGGTGTGATAAAATTGAATGTATGGGGCAGAAACCTCACCGACACTAAATACAACACTATGCTTGTCAACAGCAGCATCGACGGCACCAAGCGCTCGTTTGCCCAACAAGGCAACCCCCTGCAGGTAGGTGCCGACATCATCATGCACTTCTGATTCCATTTTAAATGAAGATTACATTCTTCATTCTTTAATAATCAGAGCCTTTGGCTCTTAATCTGTGATAATCTGTGTTAATCTGTGGTCTATAAAAAAAACATCTATGGTCTGAACTATTGTCCACAGATTAGCACAGATTATCACAGATTTTTTAATATCTAAATATATTGTGATTATCACAGATTTTTATTTTTGGCACGGAAATCCACGGCTTTTTAAAAAAAGACACGGCTTAGCTCCGCTTAGATATAACCACGGCACTTCGTGATTACAGCTTGCTTGCGCAAGTTCACGGCTTTCTTTTCCACTGAGTTTTTTTGTCCACAGATTAGCACAGATTAACACAGATTTTTTAATATCTAAAGATATTGTGATTATCACAGATTTTTATTTTTGGCACGGATGAACACGGCTTTTTAAAAAAAGACACGGCTTAGCTCCGCTTAGATATAACCACGGCACTTCGTGGTTACGGCTTGCTTCGCAATTTCACGGCTTAGTTTGCTCTACGGTAACGAGCCGTGTATATACTTTAGTATAGCCCTTAGCAAATATAGCCTTTACCCATCGCGCAGCCCAGCCGTGCCTTTTTTTAAAAGCCGTGTCCATCCGTGCCTAAAATAATCAATAATCAATCATCAATCATCAATAATCATCCTAATCAGAGCCTTTGGCTCTTAATCTGTGTCAATCTGTGCTAATCTGTGGTCTGAAAAAAACATCTGTGGTCTGAACACGGAAATAAAAAGCCACGGAGCAACAGAGATAAAACTCTGTGCCTCCGTGGCTCTATGTTTAAATAATCAGTAATCAATTACAGGATAGTCTTCACAGCCTCAAGCATACCCTTGCTCTGGATGAGGTCGAGATAAGACTTCACGAGGGCGTTGAGACCTTCGATCTTGTTGAGGTCCTCAGCCCAGATGTCAGTAGCGCCGAGCACACCGTCAGTAACCTTCTGAGTATCACCCGTAGCCCAGAGATTCTTCAGCAAGTCCATAATCTCCTGTGAGTCGTTAGGCACGATTTCCACACCATCCTCACGCTTGCCACCCTTGTAGTAGGTGATGATGGCAGCAAGACCGAACACCAAGCCCTTGGGCAGCTCGCCCTTGCGCTCTAAGTAGGTCTTCACTCCTGGCAGGTCGCGAGCGCAGAACTTCGGGAATGAGTTGAGCATGATGCTTGTCACCTGATGATCTACATACGGGTTGTCGAAACGCTCGAGCACGTCGCTTGCAAACTTCTGCAACTCCTCCATAGGCAGGTCGAGAGTCTGCATGAGCTCGTCAAACTGCACCTTGTGGATATACTTCGATATAACCTCGTGGTTGCATGCGTCGCGCACGATGTTCACACCGCTGAGGAATGCCACAGGCGAGAGCACAGTGTGCGGACCGTTGAGCAGTGTCACCTTGCGCTTGTGATAAGGCTCTTCTGAAGGAACGAACAGCACGTGAAGTCCAGCCTTGTCGGCGGGGAACTCCTTGGCTACAGACATAGGAGCCTCAATCACCCAGAGGTGGAAGGTCTCTGCCTGAACTACCAAGTTGTCGCGATAACTGATCTTCTCCTGAATCTCGGCAATCTCCTTGCGTGGGAATCCAGGAACAATACGGTCAACGAGTGTTGCATATACGCCGCAGCTCTCGTCAAACCACTGCTTGAACTCCTTAGGCAACTGCCACAGTTCGATATACTTGTTGATGCAATCCTTCAGCACATGACCATTGAGGAAGATGAGCTCACAGGGGAAGATAATAAGTCCCTTTGTTGGGTCGCCATTGAATGTCTGCCAGCGGCGATAGAGCAACTGCACGAGTTTGCCGGGATATGAACTAGCAGGAGCGTCGTCGAGCTTGCATGCAGGGTCGAATGCTATACCGGCCTCAGTGGTGTTTGAGATTACGAAGCGAATCTCGGGCTGGTCGGCAAGAGCCATAAACGCAGCGTTCTGAGTGTAGGGATTGAGGGCGCGGCTGATGACGTCGATACGCTCAAGTGTGTTGACGGGTTTTCCGTTCTCACGTCCCTGCAAGTTGACATGATAGAGGCAGTCCTGGGCGTTGAGCCAGTCAACCATACCTTTTTCTATAGGCTGCACTACGACAACCGAACCGTTGAAGTCGGTCTTCTGGTCCATGTTCCAGATAATCCAATCAACGAATGCACGGAGAAAGTTTCCTTCTCCAAACTGAATAACCTTTTCAGGCATTACGCTCTTAGGCGCGAATTGTTTGTTTAGTGGTTTCATATGAATGTTTTTTGAATTGTTTGTTTCAAGCAGATGTGCCTTTGACTGTTTTTTCGCCTGCAAAGGTAGCAATTTTTTTGTAATGTTGTACAAAATATATTGTTTTTTTAACGTAAATGTTTACGATATACATTATTTTATAATAACACAGATATTTATAAAACACAGAGACACAAAGTCACAGAGAAAAAAACTAAATTCCTCTGTGCCCCTGTGTCTCTGTGTTTATATAAATCAATTCTCAGCCGGCTTCTGGCATGAGCAGCTGTTGATGCGTCCCTTCACCTTGTCAACGTATGCGTCGATGACGGCTACAGCTACGATGTTTACAACCTCGCGCACTGATGATCCGAAGTCGATGAAGTGTATAGGCTTGTTCAATCCCATCTGGATCGGGCCGATAATCTCGACATCCGAGTTCATTGCCTGCAACATCTTATATGATGAGCGCGCACTGGTGAGGTTGGGGAACACGAGAGTGTTGACATCCTTGCCGTAGAGACGGCTGAATGGATACATCTCGTCGCGCATCTCGCGGTTGAGTGCGAATCCAATCTGGATTTCTCCATCCACGTCGAGGTCTGGACAATCATTCTGCAGTTTTGCCACGGCGCGTCTCACCTTCAGTGTACCCTCAGTGGCATCCGAACCGAAGTTGCTGTGACTTACCATAGCCACTACAGGTTTCTCGTTGAAGAATCTCACTGCCGTTGATGCCAACTTGGCGAGATCCACGAGTTTGTCGGTATCGGGATTGTTGTTGATGAGAGTATCAGCGATGAACAGAGGTCCGCGTGCAGAGTTGATGATGTGCATCGTTCCGAAGTTCTTGTATTCCGGACGTATTCCGATAATCTCCTTTGCCACCTTGATAGTATTAGAGTACTTGGTGTAAAGACCCGTGATAAAGGCATCAGCCTCGCCAGTCTCTACCATCATCATACCAAAGTAGTTGCGCTCAAACATCTTGTCGTTAGCCTCCTGATAGGTATATCCGTCGCGCTGGCGCTTCTGTGTCAGAATCTTGGCGAAACGCTCGCGGCGCTCAGCCTCGTTGTCATGGCGCAGGTTGATAATCTCAATGCCGTCAAGATTCAATTCGAGTTCCTTGGCAAGCTTCACGATGCGCTCGTCATTACCAAGCAATATTGGCTGGCAAATACCCTCGGCCTTGGCCTGCACTGCAGCTTTGAGCATAGTGGGGTGAATACCCTCGGCGAATACCACTCTCTGTGGATGGCTGCGGGCAGTATCGTAGAGCTTCTGAGTGAGCTTGGTCTCCTGTCCGAGCAACTCGCGCAGGCGGTTCTTGTATGCTGCCCAGTCCTTGATTTCCTCGCGGGCAACACCACTTTCGATGGCAGCCTTAGCCACTGCTGCCGACACCTCGGTGATGAGTCGTGGGTCAACAGGCTTCGGGATGAAATAGTCGCGTCCGAATGTAAGGTTGTTCACGTGATATACATCGTTCACCACGTCGGGCACAGGCTGCTTGGCGAGGTCGGCGATGGCATGTACGGCAGCCAGCTTCATCTCCTCGTTGATAGCAGTGGCATGCACGTCGAGCGCACCACGGAAGATGTATGGGAATCCAATTACGTTGTTAATCTGGTTGGGATAGTCAGAGCGTCCTGTTGACATCAGCACGTCGGGACGGCTGTCCATAGCGTCCTCATAGCTGATTTCGGGCACTGGGTTGGCAAGGGCGAACACGATAGGCTGGTCGGCCATTGAGCGCACCATGTCCTTGGTGAGCACATTACCCTTCGACAGACCTACGAACACGTCGGCACCCTTCACGGCCTCCTCCAGTGTGTGTACGTCGCGGCGGTCGGTGGCGAAGTATTTCTTCTGCTCCGTCAGGTTGGGGCGGTCGCTTGTAATCACGCCCTTTGAATCGAGCATGAGTATGTTCTCGCGCTTTGCGCCGAGAGCCTCATATAGCTTAGTACATGAGATGGCGGCGGCACCGGCACCGTTCACAACGATTCTCACCTTCGAGATGTCCTTGCCGTTCACTTCAAGAGCGTTCTTCAGTCCGGCAGCCGAGATGATTGCAGTGCCGTGCTGGTCGTCGTGCATCACGGGGATGTCGAGAGTGCGCTTCAGTCGCTCCTCGATATAGAAGCACTCGGGAGCCTTGATGTCCTCAAGGTTGATACCACCGAATGTAGGTGCAATCTTCTCCACAGCCTCACAGAATTTCTCGGGGTCTTTCTCGTCAACTTCGATATCAAACACGTCGATACCGCCGTAAATCTTGAACAACAATCCCTTACCTTCCATCACTGGCTTACCGCTCATTGCGCCAATATCGCCCAATCCGAGCACGGCAGTACCATTACTGATCACAGCCACGAGATTACCCTTGTCCGTATATTTGTATGCGTCATCCGGGTTCTGCTGGATTTCAAGACAGGGGTAGGCTACGCCAGGTGAATAGGCGAGACTTAGGTCGGTTTGTGTACGATACGCCTTGGTGGGCTTTACTTCGATTTTTCCAGGTCTGCCATTCTCGTGGTATTCGAGGGCAGCCTCTTTTGTGATTTTTACCATAACTATACTATAAAATTACTCTTATTTTTGTCCATATTGTTTAAATCGAGCGCAAAGTTACAAAAAAATGCCCACAAACCATAACTTTTTAGTATTTTTTTGCGATAAATTGTGATAACGTTTACGCAGATTGCATTATTCCTGCAAATATATTCATCTATCTTTTGATACTATGCAACCATAAACCTTCACTTGCGGCCATTGGCATTCATCAAATAAGCGAATTCCGTTGACGGCCGGAAGCAGGGGCACTCCTTAATTGTGGCACCGGGCAT
>CAMBOI010000040.1 GCA_945869265.1 uncultured Prevotella sp.
TGTGCGTTAGCACCAACAGCCATAAGAACGGCTGCAAATAGCGTAATTAATTTCTTCATAATGTATAAATTTTAGTTAGTAAATAAATGATTTTTTAATTCGCTGCAAAATTACGACGAAATAGCCAAAGTTCGCTTCGAATTTGTATCAAATACCAACTGAAATGTTACATCAAAACAAATAATCAAAAAAATAGATAGAATTGAAACCTAAAAAGATAAAATATTGGTTAATACAAAAAACTACTCAAATAACGACAAAAAACTAAAAATAGAAGACGAGGGTAACCTCCATCGGCATACCCTCGTCCTATCAAATGGATTAATCACTTGGAATTATTTCTTAAACAGCTTCGGAGCCATCTCGCGCAGTGAGCGACGCCAAGTGAGGAACTCGTGTGCCGTTCCTTCTGACACATAGCTTTCTGCATTATATCCAGCAGCCTTGAGAGCCTCGGCGGCCTTGGTCACACCTTCGGGATTCTCCTTAGAGCCGCAGCTGATGAAGATGTATGACGGAGCCCCTGACTCCTTGACAGAGGATAAATCCTCAGGAGTATATACCCCGCCAGAGAGCAGACCCCACGAACCGAATACGTCGGGATACTTCAGAGTGCAAAGTCTTGTCTCCATACCGCCCATCGACAAGCCTGCCATAGCACGATAGCGTTTGTCGGCCTTGGTCTTGAAGTTGGCATCAATATATGGGATGAGGTCTTCGATGAGCACACGCTGGAAGACTGTCCAGTCAAACTCGTGTATGCGTCCGAACACGCAAGTATTGGTCAATCCGTATGTGCATACGATGATAAACGGTTCGCACTTGCCCTCGGCAATCATGTTGTCCATGATGAGGTTGGCGCGACCCTGATTCATCCAAGCAGTCTCGTCCTCTCCCCATCCATGCTGCAGATAAAGCACAGGGAACTTCTTCTTGCCATCATACGTAGGAGGCAGATAGACGAATGCCCTCGGACCACCCTCGCCTACCCAATGGGGGGTGTCGGCAGGAGTGTTCTTAGAGGGGAAATTAACCTCTACCACCTTACCGTGTGGAACATTCTTGTAAGCGAAGAAGTCCTGGTCGGGCGCGGGGATTTCTATTCCGCTCTCCCAACGGATAGAGCCATAGTAGTCCTTTGCACCTGGGTCGTTGACCAAACCGCCATCGATAGTCAAGTGATAATAGTGGAAACCGGGATCCATCGGTCCGTCGGTAGTTCCTTTCCACACTCCGTCCTTATCCTTGTGGAGCACAGTGCCGCCAGAGCCGCCAAGACCGAGACTCACAATCACCGACTTGGCATCGGGAGCCTCTACACGGAAGCGGGCATAACCCTGAGAGTTGACCATAGGATACTGCTTACCGGGCTGATTGAGCGGTGAAGGACGGAAATCCTCCTTAATCACTTGGTTGTCCATCTTCGGATCGAAGTTCTTGATAGTGTAATATACCTTTTTGGGCTTCACGTCCTTGTCGAAAGGCAGTGGATAATTGTTAACGCCAATCCATGAGTCGGCATCGGAGAGGTTCCAGAACGTAACATTCTTCACCACATCCTTATGCTTGCGGAGCACACGGAAGATGTTGGCATACTGAGCCTCGTGGAGAGTCTTGATATACTGCGGCACCTCGCCAGCCTTGCCCAAGCTAAACTGCAACTGTCCGCCCATCTCCTCGTTGGTGCGGAGGTCGAGTTCGGTGATGTGTATCTTGTCAACAATCTTAGAATACTTCTCGATAGCTGCATCGAATTCCTCCATGCTCGGGAAGTAGATATTGTAGTGACCCTGCATACCGATACCGTCGATGGGTGCGCCCATCTCCTTCATCTTTTTCACCATATTATATATACGGTCGCGCTTGCCTGGTTTGCAGGCATTATAATCGTTGTAGAAAAGTTCGACATTGGGGTCAGCCTCGCGTGCAAACTGGAACACCTTTACGATAAACTCCTCGCCGCAGAGATCCATCATCATGGTCTTGCGGTAAGGACTTGGGGCCTCTTTCATCCACGGCATCTTGTGTCCGTCATCATCAGAGATAGCCTCATTGAGCACATCCCATGCATAGACAATATCCTTGTAGCGGTTGACCACCGTATGTATATGGTCGCGCAAGCGCTCATAGAAGACTTCCTTGCTGACCGGCTTTCCCTTCTTGTCGGTGAACATCCAGTTGGCAAACTGGCTATGCCATGCCAAGCAGTGTCCGCGCATCTTCACACCATTCTGGCGGCACCAGTTGGCTATGCTGTCGGCACCACCGAAGTTCCACACACCCTCTTTAGGATGTATCTCACCTGGCTTCATTGCATTCTCGGCAGTAACGCTATTGAAGTTCTTTTTCACCACAGCCATCTGCTCGTCAGATGCCACATTGCGGATATTAAGGGCCACACCAATGGTGAAATAGTCCTTGTAAGTGTCCTTGTAACCCGTTGGGTCTTCAACTCTTTGCATCTGTCGCGGTTGGGCAGACACGCCAATGAATGTACATATAAGGTACAAACAGAAAAGTAATAAACGTTTTTTCATTTAATTAAATAATAATATTGTATAAGTTATCGACTGCAAAGTTACGACAAAACCTCCAATATTATCATTGAATTTGTATCAAATACTTTCCTATTTGTACCATAAACCGTCGCAATAACTTAATAAAAACAAAAAAAGCCCGTATAGTCGATAAAACACAACTATTCAGACTTTTTATCAAAATAATCACAAACCCCTTGGTTTGTTTAAACAAATAGGTCGTCGAGAGTTAGGATAACATTGACATGATCCTTATATAAACCACTTTTCACACCGAAAGTAGTGATAAGGGTTGGGATAAGGGCATGTTTAGTACCCGTTTCCATACGGAATAGTTCCAACCTGTTTGCCATTTTCATGTATTCTTCTTTATCGAGGACATACTCCGATTTTGAGTATTTGACCTCACATAAATTAATTGCAGAATCCGCACGGTCGATAATTATATCTATTTGAGCCCCATTGCCATCCTTACGGCATCTCCACGCATAGTTTTCAGTGCGTACACTATAAATACCAAGAGACTTCTTTATTTGGGGAATATGAGCCTGACAAATACGTTCAAAAGCTAATCCGTGCCAAGTGTTGACAGTAGGAGTCTCAATATTCCGCGACCAATAGTGTTCATCTCCTATGTGCTTTAAGACAATGGTATTATAAAAAATAGTATAGAAGTCAACAAGTTGAAATATTGCAGAATTGGTTTTTATCCTGTTGCTCCTTACATTATATCTGCGCACGAAATCACAATATACCAAATCTGTAAGTTGATTGCCAAGACGTCCATTATTGTCAATTTCCAGTGATTTTGCTATTTCCTCACGAGTCATACCCTCAGGGTGTTTCACTAAAAGCGAAATGATGTCAAGATATGGTTGGGGATTGCGAAACAAAGATGAAAAAAGCCTGCGATATTCTCTTGCCATTTCTGCGTTTTCAGAAAAGAACAGTCGGTCAATACCGATAGCAGGACTATCAGAAACACGGAACAGACTCATATAATATGGCACTCCACCTACAGCCATATATGCTTGTAGAACTCCAAGACGTTGCCATGAGAAGCCTTTGGAATGAAAGTATTCTTCACATTCAGCCAAAGTGAATGGACGTAATGCCATCTCATGGGTAATACGGTCGTGAAGTCCTCCATGATTGTCTATGACATTTCTTACCATCCAAGAAGTAGCTGAACCACAGACAATCAACATGATCTCAGACTGCCAATTGGCCCAACTATTCCAAAAATGCCCCAAAGCATTTACAAAACCAGACTTGGGAGTATCAAAACAAGGAAGCTCATCAATGAATATGACAGTTCTTTTGCCATTCTCAATCTTTGTTTCCAACAACTGACGGAGCGCAAAAAACATATCAATCCAAGTCGTGGGTTTCTTTCCTTCATAACCATACGCTTTCAGAGCCGTATAAAACACTGAAAATTGCTCATTGCGGCTACCTTCTAACACTCCGGTTACATCAAAAGCAAAATCATTTTGAAAGAAATTTCGCACCAGAAACGTTTTGCCAACCCTGCGTCGTCCAAAAAGGGCAATAAACTCCGATCTGCCAGAGTCAACATATTGGGTTAACAATCGTTTCTCTTCATGGCGACCTATAAGCTTGTCACTTGTCATCATATATTATTGAATAATTGATTATCACATTTTCGCCACAAAAGTAATAAAAAAAAGGCAAAAATATGCCGATAGTGTGCGAAACTTAAGATTTTTTATCAACTTTCGCACACTATCGGCATATTATTACTATAATAATCAGCAATACTTAGGCGATTCGCCATACTTGTTGGGCAGAGGATTGCGTTCTGCCACGTGCTCTTCACCGCCTCGGTGAAAGAAAGCTGCGGTCTTGCCTGTTTAAAGTGTATTAATGCTCGCTTTTAGCCCCTTCGCTATGCTCCGGCTCCTTTTCAGGAAAACTCTTACTGAGTGGACCATATACAGGATGCGCCTCGATGAGTCGGGGATTATATGTCATGGGCAATGTCTTTTCAGCCCAATCACAGTAATATGAGGTTTTGCGAAGAACATATAGATATTTACGTGCAAGATGAAGATGACCGCTCACAAGCTCTGCCTCAGCAAGTCTTCTGAGTACACGTCCGCTTTGATTGTTGTTGCCAATAAGCTGCTTGAACTCAAAGGCAAACCGACGCGAGGCGTTTACCATTCCGAGATAGTAATACAAGTCGCTCTTCATAAGTATATTTGTCGGGTTGTCGAGATTGCTGTATATCGACACAAACTCCGTCATCTGCTCATTGCTGATAATGTGTTTCTTCCATTGGGCCAACCTTACGGCAGCTACGCTTGCCGGTGCTGAGGGCATTTTGTCAGAAGCCTTGGCAATAATCTCGTTCCATTCCTGTTGGCGTACAAGCATAGAATAATCCAACTGTTGGTATATATCCGACGTAAACCATTCGCGTGGGAAGCATACTTCCGGTTCGCGATAATAATCAATTCCACGCACTATCCTCACAGCAGGATAAGGCAAGATGGAGCAACTCAATATCAATTCAAAGGCTCCTCCTATAGCAATAATGCCAACGACAAGAAGATTACGGAGTTTGTCCTCACTGTTCATCAATATACAAGCAGACACAAACATTGCCCCAACAATAGCCAATGGTCCTGCCAACCAATATCCCACCACTGCCATTAGCAATGAATAAACCATTGCCCACCTGCGATTATGTGGAGAAAGAGCCATCATACCGAGGGTAATGGCGAGAGAAACCGGGAAGGTAGTCATCACATCCTTGTCGCCCATCAACATCAATACGGCAATAGGCATGATGAATGACAACAAGAAATTGCGCATAGTATCCTTGATTCCACAACGTCTCAGAAATAGCCACATTGACTGTTGGATGGACAGCATGAGCATAGAAAGGAGCATTGCGCCGAGGGACAGATTTACATAATTCTGAACCATCATCTCGGCAATATAGCGAGCCAAACCGCCTGGTTCTGATAGTCTATCCATCATATAATCCACATTCCATAGAAACAGTTGCATCTGCTCATGATAAGCCAATGCGCAAGGATATGCGTATCTCCAAAATATGAACAACACCACGATAAATCCTATCGTGATTATCAGTTTGTACTTATCTATATTCTTCATTCTTCACTCTTCATTCTTCACTCTTCACTTTTCATTTCCAACCTTCCATTCCACTCGTTTCTTACTGTTGATATTCATCCTCATATCCTTTACCTCCAACTTTCGGTTTGTGAAGTCAGGAGTATTATAGGAGAACATACGCAAGAGATTATCCTCTTTGGGATTACGTTGCGGCAAGAGGAAGGGTATCGTAGATTTTCCTTGACTATCCACCATAGCAAAATAGATACGGGTATATAAGGCATCCTCACGACGACTGGTGAAGAGATACCATCCGCCACTCTTGCTCCAGTTGTGGAAGCTGTCGGTATCGTCACTGTTGGCATCTGTGAGTGCATGCATGTCGCCAGTCTTCAAGTCGAGCAACCATAAGTCAGCCTCGGGATGCCAGATAGAGAAATATCCATAGTCGAGAGTTGTAAACATAAGATAACGCCCATCGTATGAAGGTCGTGGCCACGAGATGCTTTTGCCCATAGTCGCGGCACTCACGAGAGTGTCAATCCGCTCACCTAAAGTTCCTGTGTCGGGATTAAATCCGATGCGGCAAAGGCTGTATCTGCTTTGGTCGTAATACCGCTTCGGGTCGCGATATGTGGCTGTGATAAAATATATCGACTGCCCATCAGGAGCGAATACTGGACAGTTTTCCATCTGCTCCTTTGTAGCAAGGCGCGGGTCAACCAATGCTGTATGAGTCTCAGGATTATATATAAATATGTCGGATTTGACATCGAAATACTCGATTCGCTTTTTTGCACGCGAATGGAAGATTTGTTGCGTCTCATTGGTACTGAAAGCGATGTATTTCCCTGTTGGATGCCAACTTGGGAACACCATAGGACCGCCCAGTGAGTCGTTTCTCGATTTCATATAGTCATCCTTTCCGTTATGACGTATTAATGTTGTTCCCTTCTCTCCTCGTATATGCATTACGAAATCATCAGGGTTTGTAGCGTTGGGAGTATGACAGTTGACGCAAGTGCCTGTCACCTCAGTAGTTTGGTATATTGCACTCTCGCTGAAGTCGGACAGACAACGCTGAAATATTCCTTGTTTGCCATATATTTCATATCCCGGGGCCACCAATCGATAAGTTATTCCCCATTCGTTGATTGGAATAGCGCTGATATAGATGTCGAATGGAAGGAATGTCATCCACTTGCCATTCTTCTGTGCAGAAACAGAGACATTTACTTTTCCTCCCTTGTTGTCATTGAGCAATCTATGCCACTCATCGATATCGAAGTCAGCATAATCACCTTCACATATCATCTCGCCCTTTAATGAGCCTTTCACCCTAACCTCCATAGAGGAGTATTCGTCGTCGGTCATACAGAAATTGAGCGGAGCAATGTTCCATGGAACAGTCACACCACGATAGTCGGGATATATCTCTGGCAAGGCATGCACATTCTCTGCAACATCCTTATTCCTGTTGCAACTTGTCATTACGATAACCAGAAGAAAAGTGATTATTAAGCAATGTCTCATAAGCTACATATTTATTCATCATATTAATGCAGTAAGAGCCGCGTCTCCCGACGCAGCTCATACCTAAAGATAATAATCTTTACTAAGTATTAATAAAAACCTAACTGTTTATTTTCCACTAAGGCCATCGGCAAAACCTGCATATGTGTGCTTGCGATAGTAGTTGCTATCCCAAAGACCTACAGGCTCGCCTCCACGCCAACCGCTACTAGCAGGAGCGTCGGTGGCACACCACTGACAGATACCCCACTGCTGGTCGGCAGGGATGATGCGGAGATATTCCGATACGACAAACTTATACATCTCAGCCATTGCTTTGTGCTGCTCCTCGGTAACGTCAGCAGTCTTAACAGTGTTACCAGCAGCGTCAACCAATCCCATGTCGAGCTCAGAAACGCGGCATAGTTTGCCAGAAGCAGCCATAAGCTCAAACATCTGAGTGATGTGCTTCTTCTTGCTTTCCTGAGTCTGAGGATTCATATAGCAAGATATATGCATCTGAGTACCGATACCGTCGATCTTTGTAACACCGTCGGCTTCCCAACGCTTTATCCATGCAATAAGGCTCTTGAGCTTGCCATTGTTGTCCCAATCACTTTCGAGGTTATAGTCGTTGACGAAAAGCTTCAGGTCGCTCGGTGTTCCACCATTAGCCTCGAAATGCTTGCGTGCACTTGCCACTGCTGTGCGCACATAGTCGAGGTCGCCGAGGTAGTCCTGCCAGTAGAAGGCATCGCCGCCTACGTCCCATGTACCACCGGGCTTGTAGCCCTCAGAGTGCTGGAGAGCAAATACTCCCTCGCTATCGGGATTACCGCCAGAGATAGCCTCGTTGACAACATCCCAAGCCTTAACCTTGCCCTCGCAAGCAGTCATCATTGCGCCTATCCACTTGTCCATAGCCCAAGTAAGGGTGTCCTTCTTCTCCTCTGGAGTGAGAGGAATGGTGTTGCCTGATGTGATTGTGTACCAGTGAATGTCGGCAAAGTAGTAGTCAACTTTATTCTTGTTGACATTGAGATTGAATGCTATTGCCTTCATGCCATCACCCTCTGCAGGAATGGTACCTTTCTTCTCGTAGTACTGCCATTCAGTAGTGAACGTGGGATTTTCAGGCAGCATTGCCCAGTGCTTGTAGCCTCCTGGCTCACCGTGGCACTGTGTCTCACTTCCAGCTGCTTCAGAAGCCTTATACCAGAATGATATCTTATATTCCTCACCACCAGCCCAGGTCTTGTCGGGAGTGTAGATGAAGAACTGAGTATCCCAAGAGTTGGCAGGATTGGCAATAGATGTAATCTTGATACAGTTCTTTCCATCGGGACCGCCGGCGATAGGATTACCGGGAACATCGCCCTTGCCAGCCTCGCGCACCACGAAGTTGTCCATAGGCTGACCAACTTCCATAGAGCCATTGGTAACTTGGTCGGTCAAGATTTCAACAGCAGGAGCCTCCAACTTATAGAACTCTATCTTTGAAACATCAAGAATAGCATCTGCTGTCTGCGGCTTGAGAATAACATCATAATTACCACCAACTATGCCAGGGTATTTTATCTCATATATCTGCTCGCCTTCTTCAACAGGGATAGCCGCCGTAATATTCTGTGCATCACCTCCCCAACCATTCTGAACGGTGAGCTGAACGCCATCAGCAGCCTTGCTGGAGGTCATATAGAGACGCACGAGATAGTCACCTTCCTTAAGAGAGTTCTCTCCTCCTGGGAAGATAAAAAACTGTGACCAGTCGCCAGTTGGCACAAAATGAATTGCGCCATTGATAACATCAGGTGCACAGCCCATCACATAGAATGGGAAAGGACCGTCCTGATAAGTCTTTGAAGTAACCAAAGTCTCCATCTTTGCATCAGGATCTACTTGCATCTCCTTGTCTTTAATAAGCGATGTGAGCCATTTTACGGGCTGTTGAGAGTGCCAAGCAAGAGTGTGACCATACACATCCACACCAGCATTTGTTGCATTGTTGATAAACTCGGTGACTGTTCCAAAACTCATGTTTCCATTTTCATCTACACACGAAGCCATCTTCATGGCATTGCCTGTAACCAATTCGTTGAAGTTGGAGTTGGCGAGCGCATATACCAGTTCCTGCTTGTTGTAGTCGTTTGCTTCAATAGCAAGAGCCACCTTGAAATTGGGATTCTTCGAGCGATCGACACATTCCTTCAGAGGGGCATAGTCTGCAAGATACTCATACCCTTCCTTCTGAGGATTGCCTCCCTCATATACTCGGTCCCAAGTATCAGCACAGGAAGCCAAAAGCATGGCTCCGAGTGCTGTGATTATTAATTGCTTTTTCATTGTCACTAATGTTTTTACTTATTATAAATAGGTGAAAACTCCTCAACGGTCACACCAGAGCGCTGCCAAATGAAATTGTCAGTAGTCTCTGCTGTGAAGCCACCGCCAAAGTCAACCTTGTATGACACGTCGATCATATCGCGGTCTTTCTCGTTCCATGCCTTCTTTGCGCCATTATCTTCCCACTTACCGCTACCAGAAGCTGTTACGCCCTCGGTGAGTGAAGTGATAGTGCAGTTGTTAGCATCGTCGAAGGCAAGCAGAAGGTCTGCTGTGAGAGTCTTGGTAAATACCTTAGGATTACCCTTCTCATCAACACCCCAGTACTCGAAAGGATAGCTGACAGTGAGGATTGACTGCGAGAGAGTCTTGGTCTTAATCTCAATCACATTGCGCTTCTCTACAGATGTAGCCTTGCGCTCCTGAGTCTTCTGTCCGATTTCGTCGTTAATGATGTCCTTACCCTCGGCAAGCCAGAAGCCAGAGTACTTGTTGAGATACTTCACGCAATAGAGCACATAGTCCATAGGCTTAACCTTCCATGCAGCCCCGTCCAAGCGTGAAGGAGTTGCTCCTTCCTCATTAGGAATACCAGAGAGGATACCAGAGAATCCCTTCTGACTTGTCATCACGAGTGGAATAACATACACGCCATTGGCAGCGTCGGGGTCATTGAAGAATGCATCGGTAAGCTGCACCTCAGTGGCACCATTATATGTTCCATTGAACTCAAGGTTGGTGGTAGAAAGTGTGTAGTAGCTTTCGGGCATTGCCTTAATGGGAGTACCGTTGGCAAAGGTAAGTCCATTGACGAGACTATTGTCAACAGCCACCTGCACACTGCCGTTAGAGCCGTTGTAAGAACCACCAAAGGTAGCCATAATCTTACACTTGTGCTGCTTGTCGAGCGATGTGTCATATTCGTCATCTCCCATTACGAGTGTACGAACAGGATACTGATACGGGAAATATACAGTCTGCTCCTCGTAGTCGGGGAAATCCTTGTCGCCGTTCTCGCAAGAGGCAAAGCCCAATGCCAAGACTGCGGCCGACATATACTTAAATATATTATTCAATTTCATAATCTCAATGTTAGTTTTTTATTAATTACCATCCATAATTCTGCTGGAGATTGCTCCACTTCAATATCTCTGAGTAAGGTATCGGACAATAGTACATATAGTCCTGATAGTTGCGCTTCTCCACGTCGATTACCTTATAGTCGAATGTACCGTCTGCCTTTGTAGTGATGCTCACGCCCTTGGCAGTCTCGTTGAGAGGAGCCAACCAGCGACGCAAATCCCAGAAGCGGTTGTTCTCGAAGCAGAGTTCGAGACGACGCTCGTTGCGGATAAGCTCACGCATCTTCTCCTTTGATGCTGCACACTCCTCGAGATATGGGTCCTCATTGTTGCCATTGATATCCATGTCGCCAATACCGGCACGGCTACGAATAGCCTTGATGACATCGTATGCAGAGTAACCAGCACCACCTACCTTAGCCTTCGGACCTTCAGCCTCATTGGCAGCCTCGGCATAATCGAGGAATATCTCAGTCGCACGGATACGGATCTGCAAGTGGTTGTTTGTAGATGACTCGTCGTTACAGTTGATGTCTGAGCGGAGGAGCTTTCTCAGGTAATAACCTGTGACTGTTGATTTTCCGTTCTCCTTGTTGAGACCGTCAAGAGTATTCGCATCCTCTGCTGTGTTGATAACAGTGTTGTTGTGTCCCATCTTTGCACCATTAACAAGAATATAGGTTGTCAGACGAGGGTCACGTCCTGTATAAGGATTATTGGGGTCATAACCCGAACCAGCAGCAGTGATAGGCATACCATTTGCCATTGGGAATGCATCAACGAGGTTCTGAGTAGGATTAACACGTCCGCTACCGAAGATCGATGGAGGATAGTTGTCCTTCTCATAGCTCTGGGTCTTATTGATGTTAGCACGCCAAATGATTTCAGAAGGAGCATCGTCGGCAGCACCGAAGCCGTTGAGGAATGTAGTGTTATCAAAAATCTTCCAACCATCGCTCTGCATATTGTCAAGACCGCCAAACTTAGCAAGACAGTCGGCAGCTAGCTTGGCAGCCTCTGCGTATGTACATGCACCTGCCTTGCTATATGCAGGAGATGCGGCGAGGATGGCAAGCTGAGCCTTGAAGGCAGCAATGATGCGGCCGTCAATCTTTCCACGATGATGTGCACCGAATGCCTTGTTATATCCTGTCATGTCTGCACCTATACTTGTATATTTGGCAGGAATCTCTGAGGCACTACCGATAGTCTTATACTCCTCGGGAAGATATTCGAGAGCCTTGTTCCAGTCTGCCATAATAAGGTCGTAGCACTCCTTGAATGTTAGACGGGCCTCGTTGAAGTCGGCTGTACCATCCACATACTCAAGGTGCATTGGGATACCAAGCAATTCGCCATCCTTCTCTGCCATACCGGCATGAGCACGAAGGGCATAGAAATGATGCAAGCCGCGCAATGCGTATGCGTTACCAAGATAATTGTCAATAAACATCTGGTTGACGCTTTCGTCGGTATATGACCACACTACTTTGTCAGCATTGGCAATCATGAGATTACAATACTGAATGGCATGGAAAGCATCGTTCCATCTGCTCACGGGATTCACTTCAGCCGTCCACGAACCAGTAGCCATCTTCTTATAGCTGTTGGAAGCGTCGTTCGACACGGCATCGTCGGTAGCCAGGTCGGTTTGCGGCATGTCGCTATATGGCAGCACGAGATAGGCATTGTCGAGCACACCACGGGCAAAATCAGCATCCTTATACATTGCCGAGATGTCCTGGTTGTTCTCGTTAGCCGGTTCGAAGAGGTCGTCGCACGAAGCGAGAGCCATCGTAGCTGCGCTAATTAGAATTATATTTTTCAGTTTCATAATTTCTGTTTTATTTATATTGTCTTCTCTTTCTTAGAATGCAACCTTGAAACCAAGATTATAGAAACGTGTCTGAGGAGCTGAACCCACACTCATTTCAAGAATCTCACGCTCCTTGGCTATAGTAAGGAGACTGTTGCCGCTTACATACACCTGAACACCCTTGACAAAGCTGTTGCCGAAGAGCTTCTTGTCGAAGTCGTAAGAGAGCTGCACCTTGTTGAGGTCGAAACGAGATGTTGAGTACATCCAGAAATCTGATGTCACATAGTTGTTGGCACCATTACCTGTTGTCAGACGTGGATAAGCAGCGGTGTTGGCTGTCTCGGGAGTCCAACGATCGCGTACTGCGGCTGAGTACTTGTCCTCACCCTTAACCCACCAGTAGCTGTTGTTGCGAACGCCATTACCTCCGAAGCTGCCTGTTCCGAGCATGAAGAGTGTGAAGTTCTTGTACTTCAATGTCACATTGATACCGAGAGTAGAAGGAGCTCCATACCAGCCGCCCTTACCAAGGTTTACCTGGTCCTTATTGTCAATCACGCCGTCGTTGTTCTGGTCCTTGTACTTCAAGTCACCGGGAGCGATTGTCTGACCGAAATATGATTGGTTGGGAGAAGACTTGATGTCTGCCTCGTCCTGGAAGAATCCAAGACACTCATATCCCCAAATGGCGTCAAGCGGTTTGCCCTGACGATACTGGTAGGCATCAGCATAGTTGGTGTCGTCGCGCTTAGTGGCCTTTGTGGTGTAGTAAGTGTAGTTGGCACCAACCTGCAGACCGAAGTCACCGAAGTTCTTCTTGTAGTTGAGTGCGATGTCGAAACCAGTGCGCTTGTCATCGTTGAAGTTGATGTAAGGACGGAATGATGACTCAGGGTAATAAACCATGAAGTAGCTCGGCATCTGGTTGGAAGCCGTGATAATCTGTCCTGTCATCTTGCTCACGAAGAACGATGCGTCGAAGGTGAGGGCACGGTCGAGAACCGAACCACGAAGGTTTACAGAGAACTCCTTACGGTGGATATAACCGAGGTCATCATTGGAACCACGCTTTGACTGAACGCCTGCATGACCCGACATTCCGTTCCAGTCCCACCAACCGCCGCTCTGGTAAGCACCGAGATACATGTAATATTCGTCGATACCGAGGTCGGTAACAAGGTCACTGTAGCTTGCGCTGAGCACGAGGTCGTTGAAAGCACTGTCCTTCATGAAGTTCTCGTTAGCGATGTTCCATCCGAGTGTGAACGATGGAGAGAAACCTGCACGCTTGCCCTCAGGGAGCTTGGCTGACCAAGGTGCTGCGAGAGCGAAGTCGGCATAGTACTTGCGGTCGTAGTTATAACCGAGCTGAAGACCAAGGTTGGCGTTAGATACCTTGTGATATGTACCAGACTCCGACTGCTGATAACCATTTGCAACGAGCATTGCATTTACATTATGAACATTACCAAATGTGCGTGCATAGTCAAAATGAGCGTTGAATGCGATTGTCTGGTTGTCAGTAGAGCCAGAGATATTCTGTACACCAGAGTGCTTGTCAACAGTGTCGAATGTGTTGAGAGCAACAATCACGTCCTTGCCATTGTATTCACTCCAGGTCGGGGTGAATGTGGCGTATGTGTCATTGAACGACGTGGTGTAGGCAGTGCGGTAATCGACAGCCACCATTGCATGGAAGCTCAGACCCTTGGTGATTGAGTTGAGATCGACATCAACACCAGAGTCAAACTGGAACTGACGGCTTGTCCAAGTGTTCTTGCCGGCAAAATAGTAGTCGGCGAAGATGTTGCTGAGGTCAGTCTGGGCACCACCGAGGAAGCAACCATTAAGGTAGTTCTTGGTTGTACCAATCAAAGTAACTGCCTGCTGTGCATTCGGATCGATATAAGACAGAGGAATCAGCGGAGCCACACGGTTGGGACGGAATGTGGCGGCCTTCTCCCAATACGAACCGCCATTTGCCGACTTAGAGTTATAATAAGTGGCATTGGCATTAACGTAGGCATTGATGAAGTTGTTGAGCTTAATATCCACATTACCACGCACATTGAAACGGTCAACATAGTTGTTGGCAGCCTCGCCCACCTTCAGGAAGTCGCCCTGACGATAGTAGCTCACGTTGGCATAGAACTTGGCACGATCATTACCACCCTCGATCTCGGCAGTCACGTCAGTGCGGTTGTAGCTCTTCTTGATAAACTCAGAAGAGTAGAACTCTACATCCGGATAACGATAAGGATTAGCACCTGAGGCATACTTGGCAATAGTCTCTGCACTATAGAGAGGTGTAGAAATACCATCGTTGGCACGAGCCTCGTTATACAAATACATATATTCGGCAGAACCGAGATACTCTGGGTATGACTTGGCGACAGCCCAACCAGTGTTGGCACGTACATTCACCGAAAGACCATTGTTCACCTTACCACGCTTTGTGGTGATGAGAATGGCTCCCTTTGCGGCCTTGCTACCATAGAGTACAACAGCCTGGGCACCCTTAAGGAAGGTGATTGACTCAATCTCGTCAGGCTTCACGTTGTTAGCTTCACGGGGCACACCGTCGATGAGCACAAGCTGATCGGTATATCCCCACATTCCGGCTCCATTGTAACCGGACACATAGCCCTGCATATTGTCAAGACTATAGGTATTGTAGTTCTTCTCGGTCAACTCTCTGACATTGACTGTAGATACACCACCCATGATGTCCTGTTTTGCCACCTTGCGGAAAGCCACATTGACAAGAGTGCTGTCTTCAGCCGTCTCCTGCGCCGATACGGGTACAGCGGCACAGATGGCAAGAAGTGCGAGAAGATTCTTTGATATCTTGTTCATAATTATTCTTTCGTTTACAATTAATTATTGTTACCTTTTACCATCCGGGGTTCTGTCCGAAGTCGGCATAGAGATAAACATCATCATTCTTGAATGGGAACAGATAGTGTCTCGTGCTGAACTGACGCTCAACAATCACCTTTTCGCTCCATCCTGTAACCTCTGCATCACGTGGGTCGTTCTTCGAATAGTCGAAATTGCCTACACGACGGAACTCCTGAGAGGTCTTGATGTTATAAGGATACTCGGTGAGAAGCAGCCAGCGCTGGAGGTCGTTCCAACGGAAGCCCTCGAAGGCAAGCTCGCAAGCACGCTCGCGACGCACCTCGTCGATAAACTTCTTCTGGTCGGCAGTAAACTTGTCAGCAACATGAGCGGCACCTACACGGTCGCGCAACACGTTGATAGCCTCTACTGCTGTCTTGCCATATTTGCTGCTCTTATAGCTTGCACCCTGAGCGGCTGCACCAGCCTCTGCGTACATCAGATAGATGTCGGCTACACGCATATAGGGAAGGTAGGTCTGAAGAGCACCACCCCAGTTGTACATACCGTCATACTTGTTGCACTGGTGAGGAACGAGCTTCTGGCAGAAATATCCTGTACGAGAACCGTTGTTCGCATCGCGCATCAACTCTGCTGTAGGATCAGTACCATTAGCTGACTGCAAAGGCAGATATTGGAAAATGGCATCATCCTTGCTTGGGTCGTTGTTGATGAACTTGAAACCATCGAACATGATGTCGTGATAGAAACGTGGATCGCGGTCCTTGAACGGGTGAGTTGGATCGAAACCAGACTCCGGGTCGGTCAGAGGCAGACCATTTGCCATACCATAAGCATAGTTGATATAGTTGGCTGTAGGCATGTGGATCACAGCGTCGTGCTCAACAAGACCATTGATTTTCGGTCCCCACAACTTGGAAAAGTTCCAGTTAGAACCATTGTTATCAGGCATCGGGCCACGCATCACAGCTTCCACTGTACCAGGCATCTGCCAGTTTTTACCTGTTGTATAGAATATGTCAGAGAAGTTGGTCGTACTGTTCGACTTGTCCATTATGTGGTTATAGATATCAGTATATTTATACTCGGCAAGAGCATAAGGAGTTGTTCCGCCTTCAATAAGGCTAAGAGCCTCACCCAGGGCATCAGCTGCACGCTTTGCGAGTTCAGCATCATACTGATAAGTAAGTGTCAGGTTGCCGGCACCGGTTGATGCACCGTGAACATTGAATGGAGAAGCAGCCCAAAGGAGAACCTTTCCGAGGTAGCCAAGAGCACAGGCCTTGGTGATACGCAGGTCATTATGACCCTTTGTGCGCAAACCGGCGGGATGATTGTCCCAGTTGGCTGGCAACAGGTCAGCTGCACGACGATAATCCGCTGCACATTTCTCAGCACACTCCCGGAAAGAGAGGCGAGGCAGATTCAACTCGTCGCTTGGCTCAAACGCCTTGTCAACGTAAGGCAGTCCGCCAAAGAAGTTCATCAGCTCATGATGCCACCATGCACGGAAGAACAGAAGCTGACCTTCAAGAACATTCTTCTCGTCGGCAGAACCCTGGAACTTGTCGAGGTTCTCAAGACCGATGTTGCAATGACGAATGCAGTACCATGCGTGCTCCATTGAGTGTGCATACTTGTCAGAACTCGTAGGGTCTGGATTGTCTGCATGCAGGAAATGCTGGTTGTTATTATACCAGTTACGATAGTTGCCAAGGTCAATCTGGTGAGTAAGGTGAGAGTCACCCAAACCGGCATTCATAATCTCATCATCACCCCAGTTGAACGTACAGCACCACATGTTCGACTCCTTGTTAGGAATACAGTTGTAGTTAAGCTCTACGAATCCCTGGAAATGGGTGAAGTCTGTGAAAACAGCATCGCCGTCAACATCCGAATCAGGATTCTTGTCGAGATAGTCGGTACATGAGGACATACCGGCCACCATGGCGAGTGCCATTACACCTTTATATATATATTTATTTAATAAGTTTTTCATTTCCAATTTCATTTATTAGAGATTAAACTTGACACCGAAGTTGATACGCTTCATGGTAGGATAAGCACCTGTTGCGCCGCCCCAGCTTGAGAAGTTCGACTCACGGTCGTCGGGCATGCGGGTCCACAGCCAAAGGTTGTTACCGCTGACGAAGACCTTCAGGTCGTTAAGACCCAACTTCTTAATCCAGCCGCCAGTCCATGTATAAGCCACCTCAATATTCTTCAGACGGATGTAGCTACCGTCGCAAAGATACTGTGTGCCATGATAGTAGGTAGGAGTACTTGCAAAACGAGGTGTCACAACATCTGCACCATTGTGGTCAAAGCTCCACCATGTTCCCTGGTCGTAGATGTTAGTCTGGTTCTTGTCTGCAAGGCTGATCATAGTAACGTCACGAGTAACGTTGGTTACGCCATAGAACTGTGCGAACATCGAGAATCCCTTGTATTCGAAACCGACTGTTGCATTGTATGTGTTCTCAGGAGTGCCGGTATATCCGATAGGAGCTGAGTCGTTGTCATCAATCACACCGTCTCCGTTGAAATCGACGATATAGTAGTCACCGGGCAACTTCTGACCGTCATTCGAGGTGTGCTTTGGCGAACCGTAGATGTCGTCGTATGTCTGCATCATACCTCTGTCGAGATGAGCATGAGTCTGACCGATGGCATATCCTGCTGCACGCTGATAGGCTGGCTTCAAAGGAGCGTCGTCCTTGATGACAACCTCATTCTCGGCGTGAGTCATGTTCAGGTTAGCCCAAAGATGGAGCTTGTTGGCGAAGGTCTTGTTGAAGCGAAGTTCAACTTCATAACCCTTGGTCTTAACCTCACCCTTGTTCACCCATGCAGGCTTTGCACCATAGTAGCTCGGCACAGCACGCTCGTTACCATTTACAAGGATATCTACACGCTTGTCGTGGAAGAACTCGATATTACCGGCGATGAGACCGCCGAGAATTCCGTAGTCGATACCGATGTTGGTCTTCTTCACCTTCTCCCAGTGAATGTCTGTATTACCCACGATACTTTCACGATACCATGTATAAGGCGACTTGCCCTGGTTGACGTCGAGGTATGAGGCACCGTTTTTTCCACCTCCCATAGCCCACTGGGTCTGATAGAGGAAACGGTCGCCGACATTGTCGTCACCAATCTCACCGTAAGAGGCACGGATCTTCAACATATCGATAATCTTATTATCACGGAACCACTTCATGAATGGCTCATCTGAGATCATCCATCCTACGGCTCCCGACTGGAAGAATGCAAAGCGGTTGTCAGAAGAGAACTTCTCCGAACCGTTGTATGCACCGTTGTACTCTACAAAGTAGCGTGTGTTCCAATCGTAAGTTGCACGGAATACCCAATCCTCACGGTAAGAGGGAATCATAGAACCTGTGGCATATTCCTGACGGCCCCAAAGTCCCATGGCTGTCACGTTGTGCTTGCCAAACTGGCGTGCCCAGTTGAGCTGAAGCTGGTAGTTGAGATTGCGCTGGGTCTTCCAGTTGTCAACCTCACCACCTTTTATTGTCCACTTGTTACCAACAGCATAATCATAGTGGTCGTATTGCTCGTATGACTGCTTGTAGGTCACAGCACCTGTCTCGGGGTCAATCCACTTGAGCTGTACCGGTGTATAGAGGTCATTGATACCACGATCTTTCTCTACAAACACGTTGTCCCATGAAATCATACCACGCAGGTTAAGTCCCTTGGTGATGAAGTCGAGCTTCTGCTCAAGCACGAAGTCGGTGTTCAGACGGGTTGTCGTAACAGTCTGCTGACCACCAGTAGCGATGTTCTGTGCAGAGTTGGTCACGTTGGTGCCGTGAGGCAGATAACCCCAAGAACCATCGGCATAGAGAGGCACGAACACGTCAGGACCGATGTTATAAACACCCGACCACTGTTGCGAAATCTGCCAGTCGCTGTTCACGCTGTTACTCCAAGGCGACTTGCGTGTGGCGTTAGAACCTGAGAGGTTAACCTTGAAGACAGTTGTCTTGGTGATATTGAAGTCGAGGTTTGAACGGAAGTTGATACGGTTGTAAGCATAACCTGTGTTATAATTACGTCCGCTCGGGAACTCACGATAAAGGTCACCCTCATTAACGAAGTCAACGGCTGCATAATACTTAACGAACTTGGTACCACCAGCCACGTTGATGTTGGCATTATATGACATGGTGTAGTCCTTGAACAGGGCATCCTGCCAGTCAACGTTAGGATAACGCTCAGAGTAGAGGTTGCCAAACTCGTCAACCTTACCAGCCTGATTGCGGTAGTTCTCAATGAAGCTCATTGGCTTCATATACTTAGCAAAGTTGTCGGGAGCAAGGTTCAACTCGTGCTCAATGGCCATGTTGCGGTAAATCATACCATCGTAAGAGTCCAACTTATCTGGCAGCTTTGAAGGAATCTTCATAACGGCATTTGCCGAAACGCTAATCTGAGCCTTGCCTTCCTGTCCACGCTTGGTGGTGATAAGGATAACACCGTTAGCACCTTTCACACCATAGACGGCTGTGGCGGAAGCATCCTTCAACACTGAGATTGTGGCTACCGACTGCATTTCCACCGAACTCATCGGACGCTCGATACCATCCACAAGTACAAGAGGGGCGGAGTTGTTCCATGACGATGCACCACGGATGACAATCTGGGGTTCCTCCTCACCAGGCATACCACTTGATGCGGTTGTTACCACACCAGGGAGGTTACCCGTCAAGGCTGCACCGAGGTCACTGATACCTGCGGCACGCTCGAGCACCTTACCAGTGGTCTGGGTGATGGCACCCACCACTGAGGCCTTCTTCTGCTGACCATAACCTACGACCACCACTTCCTGAAGTTGGTTGTCCTCGGCGAGGGCCACGTTAAACACTCGTTTCTTGCCCACCTTGATCTCTTTCGAAACCATACCGACGTAGCTGACTACGATGGTCGAGCTTTCCGAAGGCACGTTGAGCTTGAAATCTCCACTTAGGTCAGACACGGTACCTATGGCCGTGTTGCCCTTGACGAAAACAGATGCACCGATAAGCTCTTCTCCGGCAGAGTCCATTACCTTACCGGATATGGCAATCTTCTGGGCAAACGAGCCAAGACAAATCGCCATAAGCATGAGCAGTGTGGCCACTGTTCTCTTCACTGTAGGTTTTTTTTGCTTCATTGTTAATTTAATTTTAGATTCATACGTTAGATTGTTGATGAATATTCAATTTTGCGGCTGCAAAGGTATAACTATTTTATTAAATAATGTTTCATAAATGTTACACATACTTTATTTCATGTTACATACCTTAATTTTTGTTATCTTCCCACTGCGTTTCCTTTCTATATATATATAAGGAACGCGCGAAGGACAGCTTATTTCCATACCTTGCAGATTATAGTATTTTCTGCTTATCACCTCGTCATTGTCCACATCAATATCCTCAATGGCTGATATATTTTGTGCTTCATACCAATCCTTATACCAGTCGAAGCAAGCCTCACCACAGGCTTCATCCACCCCAAGGAAGGCTGGCTGCACCTTACCAGATTCAAGATACTTGTCGATGTCGAAATACAAACCACTGCCCTGAAGGGTCATACTGATATTGCCATAGTAGTCGTGTATATATTTGAAGGCATTGCCAAAACCCGAAGTGGTTGCAGTACCCCAAGTACCATAATTGGGCTCCACCCAATTGCCATGCTCGTCGTAATGTCCTTCTCCTGGTTTGACTGGACTCCAGTCAATCTCCGTAACGATGACGGGATTGGTCTTCACCACAGGCACCTGCACCTCAAACTGGCGACGCATCTTTTCCTTATCGGTATTGTCATTACTTCCGGAACCTGAATTATACCAACCGGGATAACAGTGCACGGCATATCCGAAGTTATTCTCTGGGTCGATAACGGGATTATTTTCATAGTTATTATACCACGACTGCCATCCCGAGCCTGGCACCCATATTATTCCCTTGAATCCGTTTCCACGGATGGCATCAACTATCGGTTGGAAGAAATCACGCAGAGCCACCGAACTGTTCTTAACACCGTTGCTGTCATATACATCAACAGGTTCGTTGGCAAGTTCTATGGATATTCTTCCGGCATTATCCTTTAGATAATCGGCTTGGGTAACAGTTTTCCAAACCGTAAGTAGATAGTTTTGATAGGCATCACCCACCTTAATATCATGTGGACATACTCCAGGTGGACGCATAACAACATAAAGCCCATGGGCAAGAGCCTTCTCTATGAGTTTTACATAGAGTTTATTCCAAAATGTAATCAGGCGCTTCTTACTGAAACGGCTGATGTCTGCCTCAGAACCATCGCCAGTGGCGGTGATATTGGGATCATTTGTCCAACAGGGGTCGAGATGCAAACGGAACACATTGCAATATGCTCCTTGTTCATGGTCGGTTAAGGCGGTGAATATTTTCTCGAAATAGTCAAGGCATGGCTGCACATCCTCTTCACCATACGCAGGTTTCCATCCCTGCCATCTCCATCCGTTGAAATAGCGGTTGGGAGTGTCCATCACACCATGCAGCACAACGGTCTTGCCCGAGGCATCTACAATGTCTTTGCCGCTCACCCTCAAATCCGGTAGAGCGTCCTGGGCGGATGCTGACAAATTCACAAGCAATGCGGCTACAACAGGCAGTAGCCGACTTCTAAGTAGATGATAATTCATTCTTTGCGATTTCTTTATTAGGTTTTTCGCTGCAAAGGTACGAATTATCGATGAAATCGGGCGTATGAAATGTTACACGTTCTTTTTGAAATGTTACAAAGTGCAGATTATTGCGTTTTTTATGGCAATAATGAAGTCATAAGCTTAGTGTATTCAGATATTATGATAACAGCCTGTCTTTATTTATAGTGAATATCCTATATGAATGTATATGCATAGGGCAAATGTCTTTTTTTAGAATAGGTTGACTCCAAAATTTTAAGAAAAGATGAAATATAAA
>CAMBOI010000041.1 GCA_945869265.1 uncultured Prevotella sp.
TTTATATTTCATCTTTTCTTAAAATTTTGGAGTCAACCTATTCTAAAAAAAGACAGCCATAGTTAACCATGATAGATAGCTGTATTCCAACTATGTAGCTTTACCACCTTATCGTCTTATTCATTAATCAGGTTGACCTGTAAACTTCTTATTTATTAATACTTGTTGACTCTACTCGTCATTGTTCACTCTGAAGGTTGACCAGTAACACATAGCTTCCGTTTGTTTAATGCATAGCTTTAGCTGACCTAAAACATGGCTTTAACTGACCTAAAGCTATGCTTTATATGGCTTAAGTTGAATGTTGGATGATATGCGAAGGGTTAGCGGGTGTGTCCTTCGAAGCCGGATTGAAGCATAACAATTAGCATTTTGTCCTTATTTTTCTTCCAGTCCAAAAGCACTTGTTCTATCTTTCTTATAAACATCTGACAATAAATTGATTAAATAAAACAAAACACGTTTTTCAAACGACTTTTTAAAGCATCACGCACGTTTTCCAAACGACTTTCGGATGAAAAGTTAATATTTTATATCAGATTGTCCAAATATTTCCACCATTTTTCTCACCTTTCCTTTAAGTTTTACCATTTTGTTTATCTATTTATGCTGACTACTTATCGTCTTATTTGCAAAACACTACATATCTTCCATAGAAAGACTTCGGCTATTTCTTTTTCTCTATCATAGAACCTCATAACTTTACAAATTTGTAAATTACAAAATTATTATAAGTATCTTGCTGAATATCAAGAATAAAGCATTTAAAAGGTAGAAAAGTGACGAAACGATTTATTTGGGAAGGATTATAGAATCGTATTTAATCTTTTTAACTATGTTTTAACATGGTTTGCAAAGTGAATATTGGAAAAACAGCCGTTTATGAAGGTCCTCATAAACGGCTGTATTGTTATTTCCACAATGGATTGTTCTCCCACCCATTGGTAAAACCAAGCATGAATATAGGTACTTTGAGATGCTGAGAGAATAACTGCTTGATTTCTTCCTTCATTCTATTTTCTGGAGCAATGGCATTGCACAGATAAAGCAAGCATGATATTACGCCAAAAGCTCGTTTTCTTTGGTTTTCCGTCATATCATTTGACAACCATCCGTAACGATGTCCTTTGATATTAACAGGTTTCTTTGAAAAAATTCTATACCATAAGCGTGAGTGATGAGCCACGGCATTTCTCAAAACGGATAATGCTTCAAGCCAACTGGATAGTTCTTTGGAAGAATACAAACCAAATTCATTTGCAATTGCCGATTTCAATGGTGACTGTGCTTTCAGGTTCTTATACATCTTTGAAAGAGTACCGAATGTTGCAGTTTCAATTATCATCCACGCATCTGGATTGTCACCATCGAAAGACTCCTCGTCCCAATCGTCATGGTCTCTGATATAATCACGAGCAAAAGGATCTGTGCTTCTACCAAATTCATACTTTAGGTCAAGCACAAAGTCTTCATGATATTCTTTATTCTCAAACAACATGTTGTCAAGATACCACAAACCGCTATCTGTCGCTAAGGAAAGAACAGAGATAATCTTTGTTCTCAAACCAACTTCAAGGGTTTCAATAGAGTTAAAGAGAATTTGACGAAGGGACTTATCAAACTCATATCTTTCGATAACATCCTCAAAATATACGTTTTCCTTGAAGTCGCCAGTAACCTCATCAATCATATCAATCCAAAAGTATTTCATACGGAAATAGCTAACATGACCAAGATACTTCTTTGCAAGTTCTTCGTCATGGAATTCCATCCCTAGATTTTTCAATCTTGATATCTGTTCATCAACAGTTCTTGGCTTCTGATTACTCATATATCTAAAAAAATGACTCGCCTGCAGTTCTTGTGGGATGCAAGCGAGTTCTGTTATCTTTGATACGGCCTTGCCGCAAATCATCTTTATAACACCCCGCACTATTTGAGCATTGTGAAGAAGTTTTGCGAGGACTGACGATGCAAAGGTACTAACAAATTCTGATTCTCACAAATATTTTGAGATAAATCTTGCGTTTGACTTCAAAATATGTGTAAAAATCAAAGAGATTTATCATTCGGCAGGTATATTTGTCATCATTAAGCTCTATTTGTGAACCTTCATTCCTATGATGTAATACTCTTTGACGTCTGTCAGCAAGCTTGAGGTCATATCATCAGTGAGAATATCATCGTCACAGAAGCGAGACCTCTGTATTTCCTCATCATACCAATAGGTTCCGCACATGGCGAGAGGGATAAATTTGTCTAGAACAATCTCGTTAACAAGGAATTGACGGAATCCATAGTTTTTGTACTCCTCTCCCATGTTAGGATCTGTCTGAGCTTCAAACATCAGTGGCATGGTAAATGTACCTCTCTCTGTCACATAGAATTGCATCATGCGTACAAGCTGATTATCGGAGGGAAAGAATCCCACACGCAATTTCTCACAAAGACTGAGTATTCCATTCTCTTCATCATATATCATCCCGGATTGGCGCATTTGTTGCACATAGTCCTTATCATCTGTTGCCAGCATATCGCGGTTACTGAACTGAATAGAGAACTCAAAATCATTTTTTACTAGCAGACCATTTTTATAATGCTGTATTACAGGTTCTATCCAGTAGATATCATCCTTTAGTGAGGTAACATCAAAGGCGAATGACTTGTAGCCTTTGGCTTCCAACAGCAGTTTATAATCTTCCGATGTAGATGGAACATTCTTGATTGCAAATGTCTGTGCATTGGCAATGACTGTGACTGCAAAGAATATGAAAGAAAATAATAGTTGTTTCATGTCTGTACATCATTTTTTTGTGTGCATTCCTTAAATCCTGACTTTATTTTTCATCAGGATTCAAGGATTCTTGTTGCAAGTTTACTTCACCACCACACGTGGACGATAATCAAACAGTTTCTGGTTTATGCGGAGCTGGCTCACCTCCAAGTTTGGAATTACTTCCCCTTCCCAGTCTGCTCCCCACATCTCAAACGGTTCTCCTTCGGGAGAGATATAGGTGAATGTCCCTACATTGAGTGGAAGAGGTTCGAACATTAATACGATTGCGAAATAATCACCGGAATAGCCTTCTACCCAGAACAAGTCATTGTTAGGATACCCCATTACACCCTTGCACTTATACTGATGTCCACGTTCGTCCAAAAGCACTGTGTTGCCACCGCGTCCGTAATACTCACGAAGCCAGTTCTGCTCAGTGGCAATAGCGAGAAAGGTAGTCTCTGGCGTGCGCCAAAGTGCCATTGTCTTCTCCTTGACAGGCTTGATGGTGTGGGCATCATTATACACTGCCCATGAATCATGCTTGTTTTTGTTGTAATTCTCTGCATCCTTAACCTTATGTGCAAGGTGTATGTTTGGGGAGGAATCATAATCCGGCAACTTCTCTTCCGATATCATAGAAGCTTGCTGCTGTACGTCCGTACCGCGCATATACCAGTTTGGAACACCATATATGGCAAGATCCTTTGCATTTTCTGGAAGACGAGGGAATACAATCTGAAGGTCTAGGACTGTGCCTTCCTTTCCTTTCACGGCGAACACCTTGTTGTAACAACGCTCAGGAATAGTAGATTGTGCCTGATAGATAATGCCGGTTTCCTTGTCAAGGATCGTTGTCTCGGCATTGCCAAGCCACAGGTTTGTCACAACGTCAGCCTTCATCATGAAATAACAATGAAGTACGGTTTTCTTGCCCTCGTCTGTCAATGTCCATTTCATTGGCATGTAAGGAATTGCCATATTTGCCTTACCATAAATGGACTCTACATCTTCAACCACAGGCACTTTGTCAATGATACCTATGTTCTCGTGCCAAGAGTTATTCTCCGTGCTTGGCCATTCTATAGTTTTCAAACCTGTTTTCTCGTCAGTTGATGAATTTGGCAATCCAGTATAGAGCACGAGACTATTTGCCCTTACTGTTATGTCTTTTTTCTTCTGTGCCTGGGAGGCAATACATACGAATGCCACGAGGCTAAGGATTAATGCTTTTTTCATAATTTCTTGGATTTTTGATTGATGCTTGTATTTGAAAGTTTATCGCGATATTCTCTAAAACCGTCTGATGACACTTCTGTGTCGAGCGGTGAATGTGTGCTGTATAGCAGTATCTTGTTCCGTACACGTTCTGCTATCCACAGGTACTTTAACCCCTTTCGCATATCTTTCAGGCAGAAGAAGAACTGCTGGTGCGAATAGTTTAGCAGATAACCTGGCATCTTATCGTTATACCAGCAAGCAGCTTGCAATAGTCTGCGGAAGAGATCTAACTCTTTAGTATCAGGAAAGACGTATGCTGTACTTACAACGTCAGAATCGTCTTTGCCAATGGCACATGAAAGCGAATCGCATTTGATGTGATGATAATTTGCTATCTTAACGATGAACTCCTCCATACGACTTGGTGACTGATAGTTGTCCACTGTGTCATTTATGACATTTGATGCGTAATGCAGGTTCTCATCTATATATTCGGAATCGTCTTGTACGATTATTGTTTCTTGATGCGAAGCTTCCTGAGGTTTATTCTCATCAGTAACTTTTGCAATGATATTATTTATATTGCTATTATGTATTGTTAGTCCGGTGTTTGTTCCATTAGTTTGTTCCTTCGTCGGGGATTCGTTTGAAACAGCATTGTTGCTAACCATTCTATGCTCCTGAGGTTTATCTGTCTTCATCTCAGCCACAACATTATCTTCATTGCTCTCAATAGAATTAAAGCAGACGAAACCAATGACCAATGCAATGCTTGCTGCTACGAGCCATCTAGCAAATATCGACACTACAACGGGCTTAACATGAGATACCTTCTCTGCCATGTCTGTGTCATATTCTGCTTCACCCATGGCAAGTTCGCCAAGCATAATGCGCACCACCTTCCATTCATCAGGAATAACATCGCAGAGCAATGCCCTGGCAAGCTGTTGTTCTTCCTCAGGCGTTGTGACACCGTTGAGGTAGCGGTCTATTAATCTTTGGATTTCATTCTTATTCATAGATTCATTCGTCTTTTTAGTTCAAGATACAGCTTCGTTCGTGCCTTGGACACCATACTCTGCACAGTGGTTCTCTTTACATCTGTACGAGCTTCTATCTCTTCATTCGAAAAGCCATCAAGTCTGCGCAGTTCAAAAAGTTCCCGTTCGCGTGGTGTAAGCCTCCTTTGCATCATATCTTCCAATAACGCATCGTACTCTTCAGCCTCAAGCCTGTCGAAATCTGATGAGGGAATGTGACGTTCTACACCATTCTCATTACTGCCGGCAGTTAGCTTCAATGCTTTCTTACGTTTCATGCTTATGCAACAATTCTTTGCAACCTTTACTGCCAATGCCTTGATGTTTCTGCTCGCATCCATCTTTTCGCAGTATCTCCACAGCAGAAGTAATGACTCCTGTGCCACATCCTCCGCATCGTCTTGCGAATGGAAGTAGCGCAACCCCACGTCATACATCAATGGACGCATTTCCTTGGCTGTTATTTCAAACTCTTGCTGTGTCATACTTTTATCTTATATACGCAATTTTCATACTAAACTTATGTATGTGTATCTGATTTTAACATATTTTTAACACAATACGCGGATTCAACTAGCACGCGGATTCAACTAGCAAGTGCAAATTTACAACATCTTTTTGTAAAAGCACTCTCTTGGTGTTGAGAAATTGCGCAAGTTCAACATAGAAATGCAATTTTCTGGTAGATGAGAATAAATAATCTAATACCAGAAAACACCGAGGGGTTTGGGGGCGAGAAGCCCCCAACAGATCACATTCTTATTTCATTAATTATGTTATCGACAATATATTTATCGCTCATAAGATACAGTTCTATCCTTTCATCACTGAGTTGCTTGCAAGTTTCCGTATTATAAAACAAGTTCAGTGCCCTTGCAGGAGATATGTCAAGTTCTTCGGACAACATCATGATTATTCGTCCTATCTTTCTCCAAAGTACATCTTTTCTCATTGTAATTCCTCCTATAATAATTCTTTTGATTCGATGAACGTTAGATATTTGTCAATAATCTCTTGATTGAGAATAGCTTTGCGGGATTTCTTGATAATTTTAACTTTTTTTGCCTAGCCAGAGGCTTGGTCTTCAATATTGGTAAGATAAAAACCACGTCCAAAATCAAGATGCTCTCTGCCGACATGAACAAGAGGATGCTCTATTATAATTGTTGAACCATGAAACAGTATCATAATATATTATTTGTTTATTTCCCAATTATGCAATGCTTCTACAACATCCTCTGCTACATACTCCAAGCTTTGGGTATGTTCTACATCATACAAATCAAAGAGTAGATTCTTGACAAGTCCGACCTTGTCAAGGCGTTCATGCATTTCTGAAGGTGTAATCCCCATAAGGTCAGCTGCTGCTCCTATTGCCATAACTGCAAAATGCACTTTTTCAGCTTCATTAGTATCATTATGTACCATACAAATAGTAAATTTTTGCTGCAAATATACGCATTATTTCTGATATAACAAAGGAAATTTGTTAAAATATCAGGAGTTTTGAATATTATCCCCAATTATTATTGTATTTAACAATATTATACAGTCTATACTTATGGATATTAGCCGCCGGCGGGACGCCCACGCTCCTATTGGCTGCGCATTATATTATTAATCGCCAAAAAACAACAAAGCCGATCGAATCTTTCGATTGACCGGCTTTATTGTTAAGTCGGGGTGACTGGACTCGAACCAGCGACCTCGCGCCCCCCAGACGTGTGCGCTAACCAACTGCGCTACACCCCGCCTTAAGAAACAAATGATTTCTCATTTGCGGGTGCAAAGGTAGACATAATTATTGAGACTACCAAATAATTTGCAGTTTTTTTGCAGTTTTTTTGCAGTTTTCTGCGATATTTTTTGTTAAACAGGGATATTTTGACTATATTTCCTGTAACATTTCACCTAATGTGGGGTGGATATGCACCATTTCGTGCAACTCCTGAAGAGTGGTATTCTTGCACATCAAGGCACTCACCTCCTGAACAATGTCGGCACTATGCGCTCCAAAGGCATGGCAACTGAGGATGAGTCCGTCGGTGGCGGAGACGCAGAGCTTGATATATCCCTCTGCCTCGTTCATCGCCAAGGCACGACCGTTGGTGCGATACATCTTCTTGCGCACTTCTATCTCAACACCCTCTGCCTTCAACTGGTCCTCGGTCTTGCCCACACAGGCTGCCTCGGGATTGGTGAAGATAGCGGCTGGCATAATGTCGAGACGGATGTTGTCGGGAATGCCAAGTATATGATTCACTACATGAAGGCCCTGCATTGTGGCTGCATGGGCTAACATCATACGGGCATTGACATCACCAATGGCATATACACCGGGAACATTAGTCTGCATGTTGTCATCTACTACGATACCGCGGGCATCATGCTCAATCGTAGTATTCTCAAGTCCATATCCCTCGACAACAGGACGACGTCCCACTGCCATCAGAACCTTGTCGGCCTCAACACTCTGTTCCTTGCCCTTGCGCTCGAAGGTGACTCTGCCATCGGATATGCTCTTCACTGCCGACTGCATATAGAACTCCACTCCCTGCTTCTCCAACTGCTTGCGAAGACGCTTGGCTATGTCGGAATCAAGGGCAGGAATGCACTCCTTGAGGAACTCAACAACCGTTACCTCGGCTCCCAACTGACGGAAGATGCTTGCGAACTCCATGCCAATCACTCCTGCTCCAACGATGCAGAGACGACGGGGGAAGGCTGTGAGCGAGAGAAGCGTGTCGGACGTGAGGAGCATATCCTCGTCGAGAGCCTCCAAGCGCAGTGACTTGTGAGTGGAACCAGTGGCGATGATGATGTTGTCGGCGGTATAACGCTCGCCGGCAGCCTCAACGGTGTGATAATCAACAAACGATGCCTTGGCATTGACAAGTGTGATACCAGGGGCTGAGAGCACTGCGGCAATGGCCTGGCGCAACTGCTCGACAATACCGTCCTTGCGTGCTACTATATCGGCAAGGGAGAACTCCGGTTCGACGGCTTTCAATCCGAGGGCAGCGGCATTACGCATCTCACCAGCTGCCTCAGCCGAGCGGGCAAAGGTCTTGGTGGGGATGCAACCCACGTTGAGACAAGTGCCTCCGAGATGACCTTCCTCGAAGATGGTCACAGTCTTGCCCTTTGAAGCGGCGTATGCAGCGGTACGGTATCCACCCGGACCGCTGCCTATGATAATAATGTCTGATTTCATTTTATATCCCTAAATTTCACAATAGGCTGCTTGGCAGCCAAGACATCATCCACACGTCCGATGGGAGTATTGTGAGGAGCACTCTTCACGATATCGGGATTGGTGCGTGCCTCCTCGGCAATCTTGCGCATCACGGCAATGAAACCGTCGATGGTATCCTTGCTCTCGTTTTCGGTAGGCTCGATCATGAGCGACTCGTGGAAGAGCAGCGGGAAATAGATTGTCGGGGCGTGATAGCCATAGTCGAGCAGTCGCTTTGCCACGTCCATGGTGGTGACACCGGTGGATTTGTCGCGCAGACCGTCGAAGACAAACTCATGCTTGCACAGTCCCTCGATGGGCAAGAGATACTCATCCTTAAGCGACTCCTTGATATAGTTGGCATTGAGAGTGGCAAGCGGACCCACCATCTTCATGTTCTCGCGACCGAGAGTGAGGATGTATGTGAGGGCACGCAGCAGCACTCCGAAGTTGCCGTGATAAGGGCCTACGGAAATCTTTCCTCCATCGGCAGATGCAAAGTTGATTGTCTTGACATCATCAATAGAGCGAGCACAAGAGGCATCGGGCAAGAACTGCTCCAATCCGGCACGCACACCGACAGGACCAGCACCAGGACCGCCACCGCCGTGAGGTGTAGAGAATGTCTTGTGAAGATTGATGTGCATCACATCAAAGCCCATGTCACCCGGACGGCAAGCACCGAGCATCGGGTTGAGGTTGGCTCCATCATAGTACATCAATCCACCGCACTCATGCACGAGTTTGGCTATCTCAGGTATCTCCTGCTCAAACATACCGAGAGTGTTGGGGTTAGTCATCATCATTGCAGCCACGGTGTCGTCGAGGATGCCGCGAAGGTCGTTAACATCCACGAAACCCTGTGCAGTGCTCTTCACCTCTACCACCTCAAGTCCACACACTGCAGCTGAGGCAGGATTGGTGCCATGAGCCGAGTCGGGAATAATCACCTTGGTGCGCTTTGAGTCGCCACGGCTCTCGTGATAAGCACGGATAATCATCAGACCGGTAAGCTCGCCATGAGCTCCTGCAAATGGATTGAGAGTGAAACGGCTCAGGCCGGCGATAGATGAGAGATGCTTCTGTAACTGCTCGCATACGTCGAGGGCTCCCTCAACAGTGGCAGAAGGTTGCAGGGGATGCAAACCGGTAAACTCCGGCATATTTGCCACCTCCTCGTTGATGACAGGATTATATTTCATCGTGCAACTGCCCAGGGGATAGAACCCATTGTTCACGCCAAAGTTGTTCTCACTGTGATTGGTATAGTGTCTCACCACGGTCATCTCGTCGCACTCGGGCAGGGCTGCGTCCTCATTGCGACAGAGAGAAGCAGGGATGTCGTAGTCGCCAAACTGGTTCTTCGGCAGGGAATAGCCACGACGGCCTTCCTTGGATAGTTCGAATATCAGATTACCATATAATTTGTTGTTCATAGTCGTAGCGAATTAAATTAAACCAACCAGTTTGTCAATCTCTTCCTTGGTACGCTTCTCGGTGACGGCAAACATAATTGTGTCGGGAGCCACCTTCACGCCGCCAAAGATACCATTGTCGATAAACTTCTGCTGCAAGGCATCCACATCACCATTATAACGCACGCAGAACTCATTGAAGAATGGAGCGGGGAAAGCCATCTCAAACTTGCCCGTAGCCACTATACGCTCGGCGAGATAATGCGCACCGGCGTATGAAAGTCGGGCGGCTTCCTTAAGTCCTTCCTTACCCATAAGCGACATGTAGATAGTGACGTAGAGGGCCATCAAACTCTGATTGGAGCAGATATTCGACGTAGCCTTCTGACGGCGTATATGTTGCTCGCGAGCCTGCAGGGTGAGTACGAATGCACGCTGACCACGATTGTCCTTGGTCATACCGACGATACGTCCAGGCAACTTACGGATGAGCTTCTCGGTGCAACACATATATCCGACAGACGGACCGCCGAAGGACATGGGAATGCCAAGACTCTGCCCGTCGCCAACGGCAACGTCAGCGCCCCACTCGCCCGGAGTCTTCAGCACGGCAAGGTCGGCAGCCACACTATTGATGACGAAGAGAGCCTTGTTGGCATGAGCCTCATCAGCCATACCCGTGAAGTCCTCCACATTACCATAATAATTAGGTTGCTGCACAATCATTCCGGCAACGCCTCCCTGTGCAATCTTGGCAGAATAGTCGGCACGATCTGTAACTCCATCCTTAGCCTTCACCATCTCAATCTCTACACCATGGAAATGAGCGTAGGTATTCACCACCTCCACAATCTTCGGGTCGAGGGTCTCGGACAGGAGCACCTTGTTGGCCTTCTTTCCTGCAGCGATACACATCAGCATAGCCTCGGCAGTGGCGGTTGAACCGTCGTACATAGAGGCATTGGATACATACATGCCAGTGAGTTCAGCCATCATCGACTGATACTCGAAGATGTAATGCAGTGTACCCTGTGAGATCTCTGCCTGATAGGGAGTATAGGAAGTGAGAAACTCCGAACGCTCCACAATACTAGGGATGACGGATGGAGTGTAGTGGTCATAAGTACCTGCACCGGCAAAGCAAGTGAGTTGGTTATTCTTCTCGCCTAAAGCCTTAAACCACTGGCGAATCTCCAGTTCGCTCTTAGCCTCGGGCAGGTCGTAGTCGCCCTTGAACCGTATGCTCTCGGGCACCTCGGCATAAAGACCGTCTAAAGAAGAGACGCCGGCCTTAGCCAGCATCTCCTTGAGGTCTTCTTCCGTATGGGGGAAAAACTTGTATGTCATAAACTGTCCTTTATTAAAATGAAGAATGAAGAATGAAATTAGTCTTCGTTCTTGCAGTGCTCCTCGTAAGCGGCGGCATCCATGAGGTTGTCGAGCTCAGCCTTGTCAGAGAGCTGCACCTTGATAATCCAGTTCTCGAAAGCATCCTGATTGAGGAGTTCGGGAGCATCCTCAAGAGCCTCGTTCACCTCAACGACAGTTCCGCTGACAGGAGAAATCAGGTCGCTGGCAGCCTTCACGCTCTCCACGGCACCGAAGTCCTCGCCTGCCTCTACCTCGTCATCCACTTCGGGCATATCTACATACACCACATTACCCAAGGCGTGCTGAGCATAGTCGGTGATACCTATATAACCATACTCGCCTTCCACTCTCACATACTCGTGTGACTCTGAATAATAGAGTCCTTCAATAACTTTTGCCATATCTTTAATTCTTTAATTTTTTAATTTTTCTTATAGTGTTTCTCGTAGAACTTCTTCTTCACCACCACTCCGGGGAAGGTCTTCTTGCGTATCTGCACCTCAAGCGGAGTGCCGAGCTTGTTGAACGGCACTTTCACAAGAGCCATGCACACGCTCTTATCGGTGGAGATAGTGTGATAACCTGTGGTAACCTCACCCACAGGTTCGCCGTCCTTCAATACGGTGTAGCCATGACGTGGGATAGCCTTGCCCTCAAGTTCGATGCCCACGAGACGACGCTCCACTCCGTTCTCCTTCTGATCGACGAGAGCCTCGCGACCTATGAACTCCGGTTTGTCGAGCTTGCAGAAAATGCTCAGTCCTGCCATCACGGGAGATATGTCGGCAGAGAGTTCGTCGCCATAAAGCGGCAATCCCACCTCGAAGCGCAATGTGTCGCGACATCCCAGTCCGCATGGCTTGCAGCGTCCGCTGGCGATGAGTTTGTCCCAGCACTCGCGGATGTAGTCATGTGTACCATAGATTTCAAATCCGTCCTCACCCGTATATCCCGTGCGGCTCACGATAACTGTGCAAGCCTCGTCATGGCAGCAGCAGTCACCCTTGAGGCAAATGGTCTTGACGGTGTAGAATGTGAGTTCGGCGCACTTCAATCCAAGCACCTCCTCAACCACCTTCTCAGAGTCGGGACCCTGCACCGCCAACTGTCCGTAGAAGTCGGAGCGGTTCTGTATGTCGATGTCATAACCCTTGGCATGCTCAGTCATCCATGCCCAGTCCTTGTCGATGTTTGCGGCATTGATGACGATGAAGAAGTCGTTTTCACCCATCTTATACACGAGCAGGTCATCTACCGTTCCACCGTTCTCATAGCACATCATGCCATAGAGAATCTTACCCGGCTCCATACCCCTCACATCATTAGTGAAGATATGGTTGACGTAAGCCTCGGCATCAGGCCCCTTGACAGTCACCTCGCCCATGTGGGACACATCGAACACTCCACAGGCATTGCGCACAGCCTCGTGCTCGTCCTTTATGTCGGAATACTGGATAGGCATGTCGAAACCGCCGAACGGACTGATTAAGGCTCCGAGAGCCACATGCTTGTCATAAAGACACGTTCTTTTATTCTCTTCCATAGTTATTATTTAAGTTTCTAATTATATATTTCCTAACAACAAATCCACAAATTCCTGTTTCCTAAGATTGAGTATCGCCTCGTCGAGATTGTCGGGCAGAGCCTTTGCGAGAGCCTCGCTATTGAGCATTGTCCCCTTGAGAGGCTTGAGAATCATGGCATCCACATCGCCCACGATTAAATAATCGCCAAGCATCACCACACTACGTATCTCGCCATTTTTCAGTTCCATGCGCAACTCAAAGTCGCCCACATTGTTTATTCTGCCCTTTCGGGTGATGGTGTATTTTGGATTATTGCCATAGATAAACTCGTCGGTCAGGTATTCTTTTTCTATCTCCTCAATGCCGCGCACGTCATCCTCAGTGAGCTTTATCTCGCCCTCGCAAAGATTGTCGCGCACAAACTGCTTAAACTCCTCTATGCCCATCGTGGTGTAGTCCTTGAGCAGGGCAATGCGCTGCCTTACGCTTTCCACACCCTTGCTGACTAATTTTTCGTCGCTTGGGGTAATTGCTCCCACCATATTCTCCATGTTGGTGTCGTAGAGCATGGTGCCATGCACAATACTGCGTCCTGAGCCCATCTGTCCGCGCTTCGACACATGATAGAATGCATTTCCCGACACCTTTCTGTCGCTAATCATCACGTCGTTGCGCCCGCTGGCCTTGGCATCCACGCCCATTTTGCGCAACACGAGCACCACCATATTAATATATCTGTTGAAAGTGAAGCCCACTGCCTCGTCCTTGGTAATGTAGGAGAACATGATATTGCTCATGTCGGCATACACGCAACCTCCCCCACTTTTTCTTCGATATGTCTTGATGCCGCGCTCACGGCAGAATGGGATGTTGACTTCGTTTTCTATCAACTGGTTGCGCCCGAAAATGACACTTGGCTCTACCTGCCACATAAAAAAACAGTCCTGCTCATCTATGTGGTAAGCCACGTATTCCTCCATGGCGAGGTAGAACGACAAGCGTCGTGTCTTTTCCTCAGGAAGTGCGATAAACTTCATATTTTCTTATCAATTTGGTCTGTGTTATTATAATTTTGATGCAAATTTATAAAGAAAATATTTATCTACCAAACTTTCTGAGGAAAAAGATGCTAAAATAAGTGAATACTTACACAAAAGTCTCAAGGAACTTGATATTACCCTCCACCTTTACCATTTCAGTGGTGGCAGGAAGGAGTATCGACTCACCCTCGCGGAATGAATAGGAATTGCCGCTTGACGTGAGTATCGAACCCTCGCCCTTGAGTGCGATGAGAATTACGAAAGAGTCGAGTTCGCTATAGTCGAGCGTCATCGGTTCGGTAAGGTCATAGACGGCGGTAGTGAATAGCGGACATGACACCAACTGCGTAGCCTCATTCTTCACGGGAGTATATTCCGTGCGGTAGTCATCAAGCACTGTGTAGTCGATAGCCTCGGCAGCCTCCTTGGTGTGCAACTCACGGTAGTTGCCGTTCTTGTCCTTGCGCTTGTAGTCGTAGATACGATAGGTGACATCACTTGTCTGCTGTATCTCGGCGATAAACGAACCGCTACAGATGGCGTGTATTCGTCCTGCGGGGATGAAGAAGCAGTCGCCGCTCTTCACCTTATAGTTGCCAAGGGCATCACAGATAGTGTCGTCCTCCACCATACGGGCATATTCCTCGGGAGTAATCTTCTTCTTGAGTCCTACCTTAAGCGAGGCATCCTCGTCGGAGTCCATCACATACCACATCTCGGTCTTTCCCATCGCCTTGCCCTGACGGTGGGCAGTCTCGTCGTCGGGATGCACCTGAATGGACAGGTCCTGACGCGCATCGATAAACTTGATTAGCAGCGGAAACCTGTCGCCGAAGCGCTTGTAGTTTTCCTCACCCACCAACTTCTGCTTCATCTCAGCCAACACCTCATTGAGGGTCTTGCCTTTGCACTCGCCATTGGCAACGACAGACTCGTCGCCTGGCACTCCTGACACCTCCCAACTTTCGCCAACATTCTCCATGTCTGACTGGATATGCTTGAAAGCTACAATTTTGTTGCCGCCCCAAATTGTCTGTTTCAGTAGCGGTTCGAATTTAAACAGTTCCATACTAATAATACTTACGAATGATATTTGGTTTTTACTTGTTATTTTATAATAAGTTAATTGTCTTTCCAGAAAGCGGGAGTGAATAGCAGCAGCACCGTCATTATCTCAAGACGTCCCATGAGCATGAGCAGCGAACTGATCCACTTCACCAGATCGGGCAACACGTTCCACGACATCACGGGGCCTATCTCAGTGCCGAGCGTCGGTCCCACGTTGCTCACACAACTGAGGGCAATCGTAATGGCATTGGTATTATCCACACCCACCGAAATCATTATCGTGGCCGACACGAGGGTCATCAGCACAAACACAGCAAGGAACGACAGCAGCGACGGCAACTTAGACTGCGGCACCGTCTGCCCGTTTATCTTCACTGGCAACACGGCATTGGGATGCAGCACACGGCGGAACTCATTGCGTATGACCTTGAGAATCATGACACCGCGTATGCACTTGAATCCGCCACTCGTACTGCCGGCACATGCTCCGATGAACATACAGCAGCCAAGCACCACCCATGTGATGTGGGGCCACTGACCTGCATCGTCGTTGAAGAGTCCTGTGGTGGTGATGAACGACACCACCTGGAACAATGCACTGCGAAACGCCTGTTCAAACTCATATCCACGGGTGGTGATGAGCAGCGACATTATCCACACAGTGGCGATAGTCACCACCGAGATATAA
This sequence comes from uncultured Prevotella sp., assembly GCA_945869265.1. Classification (GTDB taxonomy): domain Bacteria; phylum Bacteroidota; class Bacteroidia; order Bacteroidales; family Bacteroidaceae; genus Prevotella. The sequence goes on from CAMBOI010000041.1 coordinate 15,381, forward strand.
AGGCGGAACTCCGAATTGCGGCATAGTTCGAATATTTTGCCCTTGAACACCGACATATACAACATCATAAAATTGATGCCCGAAAGAAACTGGAACAATATTCCAATATACTCCACAAGAGGTGAATGAAAGTGTAATAATGAATCGTTGTGGGGTGCAAAACCGCCAGTGGCGGTGGTTGTCATAGAGTAGTTGATACTGTCGAAAAGTCCCATGCCAGCTGCCCAGAACGACACTGCACAGGCAATGGTGAGCACGAGATATATGCTCCATATCCACTTGGCACTCGTGGAGAGCCTTGGGTGCAACTTCGACTTTATAGGTCCTGTAGCCTCGGCTGCAAACACCTTCATGCTTCCTCCGACTATCGACGGCAGCACGGCAATGGTGAAGAACACTATTCCCAATCCTCCTATCCACTGAGTCATAGTGCGCCAGAAAAGTATGCCATGCGGCAAATGCTCAACATCGTCGAGAATGGAAGCTCCGGTAGTGGTGAATCCCGACATAGTCTCGAAATAGGCATTGGTGACATCGGGGATATATCCTCCAATGAGATAAGGCAACATCCCGAACACACTGAATATCACCCATGCCGCAGTCACTACGAGATAGGCATCGCGACGCGAGAGGTTGTTGTCGGAGTTGCGTCCGGCAAATCGAGCAAGCAATCCGGCAAGCATGGTGGTGAGGGTGGCAGTGAGAAAGGAGAACGAGTCGTCCTCGCCGTATGCCAACGACACCAACAGGCATGTCATGAGGAATCCCGCCTCAATGAACAGCAACTGTCCTATAATCCGTAACAATAACCTGTAGTTAATCATACGTCAATGGGGGTATCAAAGGAAATCAAACAGTTGGCGCTGCTTGAAAAATTTCTCCACTTTCTTCATGTCGTGTTCATGACTGAACACCATCACCGAGTCGCCTGCCTGTATCCTCGAATTACCGTTGACAAGCATTCCATGCCCGTCTCTCACCAATCCTCCGATAGCCACTCCAAAGGGCAGACCGAGATCCTTCACCGCCTTTTTGGTCACAGGTGAGTCCTCGGCGGCAGTAAACTCTGCCACGTCGCTATCCACAAGCATCAGCGAGCGCATGTTGCTCACGTCGGCATCAAGCATCATCTGGTAGATATGACTTGCAGCGATGGTTTTCTTGTTGATAATCGTACCGATGTCGAGTCCCTCTGCCATACTCACATAGTCGAGGTTTTCCACGAGTGCGATAGTCTTCCTCACTCCCAACCTCTTGGCTGTGAGACAGGCAAGGATATTCGCCTCGGCGTTGTCGGTGAGTGCCACGAAGGCCTGGGTGTTTCTTATTCCTTCCTCCACAAGCAGTCCCAAGTCGCGCCCGTCGCCGTGTATCACCATGCAGTCGGTGTCACTAAGCAACGAATTGAGTTTCTCGCATCTCTTCTCGTCCTGCTCGATGATTTTCACATTCATATAGTCGGGCACTGTCAGAGCCACCCTCACCGTAGCCTTTCCGCCACCCATGATGATGCAGTTCTTCACGTCGGCATAGTACTCCTTGCCCACCAGTTTGCGTATATACGGGATATACTCCTTGGTAGTCATGAAGTATGCCAAGTCACCGTTGTGCAGTTCGTCGTTACCACCTGGGATAATGGTCTCTCCACCACGCTTCAGTGCCACAATATGATATGGGTCGTCAGGTCCGCAAAGCAATTTAATGGGTTGGTTGAGTATCTCGCATGTCTCGCGCAGTTTTATACCGAGCATCACCAATGCCCCTCCATGCACATCCCATCTCTGCCTCACCCAACTGAGTTTCAAGGCATTGATGATATCGGCAGCAGCAAGCACCTCGGGATAGATAAGCGAGTCGATACCGAGTTTCTCGAAAAATGGTTTGAGTTTCGGGTCGAGATACTCATAGTTGTCTATTCGCGCTACTGTCTTCTTCGCTCCAATACCGTGTGCTATTATACATGCGTTCATGTTGCGGCTCTCGTCGGGAGTGACGCCCACAAAAAGGTCGGCATTCTTCACCCCCGCCGCCTCAAGATCCTTGATACTCGTAGGCGAGCCTTGCATAGTCATTATGTCATAGTCGCTGTCGAGCCCCTCAAGGCGACTGCCGTCATCGTCCATCAGCGTACAGTCCTGATGTTCCTTCGACAGCAGTTTTGCTAAATGTTTGCCAACGGCACCGGCTCCTCCTATAACAATTTTCATATCTCTTACACCTTATTTATATATAGTATTGATGATAGATGCCTTGTCCATACCGATTATCTCACGAAGCTCGGCTATCGTTCCGTGCTCCACAAAATGGTCGGGCAGTCCCATGCGCTTCACTCTCGTGGTATAGCCATGATCCTGTAGCCACTCCATCACTGCCGAACCGAATCCGCCGTTGCGAGCTCCATCCTCCACGGTCACTATCTCCTTGTATTTCTTGCCTATCTCGTCGAGCAGTTTCTCGTCAAGCGGTTTCACGAATCTCATGTCATAGTGGGCGGCTGTCTTTGTTGTGGCTCCACTGCCTTCGGTTTCGGCGATAGCCTCTGCCACATCATTACCTATCGGACCTAATGTCAGCACAGCCACGTCGTCACCGTCCTTGAGCTTGCGTCCGGTTCCCGGTTCCACCTTCTCAAGCGGGCACTCCCATTCGCTCTTCACGCCACAACCGCGTGGATAGCGTATCACCCAAGGTCCCATACCATCCATCTGTGCGGTGTACATCAGTCGGCGCAGTTCCCACTCGTCCATTGGCGAGCAGATGGTGAGATTGGGCACGGGGCGAAGGGCTACTATGTCGAATGCCCCGTGATGGGTAGGACCATCCTCGCCCACGAGTCCAGCCCTGTCGAAGCAGAACACCACGTGCAGGTTGAGTATCGCCACATCGTGAATGATATTGTCGTATGCCCTTTGGGCGAATGCACTGTATATATTGCAGAACGGCACAAGTCCCTCCTTAGCCATTCCTCCGGCGAAGGTGGCTGCATGTCCCTCGGCAATGCCCACGTCAAATGTCCTTCCGGGCATCTCCTTCATCATGATATTGAGCGAGCAACCCGACGGCATGGCTGGCGTGATACCTACAATCTTGGGATTCTGCTTGGCGAGTTCGAGCAATGTCCGCCCAAACACCACCTGATATTTCAGCGGTTGTCCTGGTTTGTGCTCAAGTATTCTCTCACCCGTATCCACATCAAACTTTCCTGGGGCGTGCCATATCTGCGGTGTCTTCTCGGCCGGGGCATAGCCCTTGCCCTTCACGGTGTGCAGATGCAGCAGTTTGGGGCCAGTCATGCTCTTCAACTGTCGCAGTATTCTCACCAATTCTTTGATGTTATGTCCATCAAACGGACCGAAATATCTGATATTCAGTCCCTCAAAGATGTTCTGCTGATGACTGATTGCCGATTTAAGGGCATTGCTCAGTCGCATGATACCCTTGCGGCGGTCTTCCTCAAGATAACCCTTGGCGTGCAGCCACTGCGACACCTTGAAGCGCAGGGCGTTATAGGTCTCGTTGGTGTTGAGACCGAGCAGATATTGCTTCATACCGCCAACACTGCGGTCTATCGACATATTGTTGTCGTTGAGGATGATAAGCGTGTCATTGGGATATTGCGACACATTGTTCAGGCCCTCGAATGCCAACCCGCCGCTCATTGCACCGTCGCCAATCACCGCCACCACATGACGCTGGCGGTCGGCACCGCGGTCGGTGGCGTTCTTGTTGGCCACAGCCATACCGAGGGCTGCGGATATGGAGTTGCTGGCGTGTCCACATTCGAATGTATCATATTTGCTCTCCTCTGGCGAGGGGAACGGTCTGATACCATGCAGTTTGCGGTTGGTGGAGAATTTATCTCGTCTTCCTGTCAGAATCTTGTGTCCGTAGGCCTGATGACCCACATCCCACACTATTCTGTCCTCCGGTGTGTCAAAGACGTAATGCAGTGCAACGGTCAGTTCCACCACACCCAAACTGGAGGCGAGGTGTCCGGGGTTCACCGACACCTCCCTTACTATGTCCTCTCTCAGTTGTCTGCACACTTCAGGAAGTTCATCCACAGACAGTTTTCTGAGGTCGTCGGGATAGTTAATCTTGCCAAGAAGGCTCATATCGTTTGTTTCCAATGTATCTATATTTATATTTCAATGTGCAAAGATACACAATTTATTTGGAATAATCGAATTTATTGGCAAATATTTGCAAAAAAATGTTTATTTTGTGATTAGGGCTGTCCATCCGCCTCCCGAAGCAAGGTGAACGTCGAGTTTATCTCCTGCTTTCACGCTTTGCTTAGTATGCTTATAGTCAGTGGCTTCCTTCTCCGCATTAACACCGTCAGAAAAGATTTCTGCCTCGTATGTTCCTTCGCCAAGGAAGGAAAGGTCGATAGTTAGGTTGCGGGCTGTCCAGTCGGTCATTGCTGCCACATACCACGTATCGCCCTTGCGCCTTGCCACAACGGTATATTCACCCATACGTCCGTCGATTGCCACTGTCTCGTCATACATAGTTGGTATGCGTGAGATGAAGTCTGTACATTCCTGCTCGCGCTCGTATTTCGTGGGACTGTCGGCAAGCATCTGCAGAGGAGCCTCAAAGGTGGCATACATTGCCATCTGATGCACCCTTGTTCCCTGGCTCATCGGATGGTCGTTATTGCCGAAGAAATTGTCGCGTCGTGCGTTATCCATGGCTCCGGGGGTATAGTCCATTGGACCTGTCAACATTCTTAGGAATGGTATTGTCACGTCGTATCTCGGTTGGTTGTGCAGCGGTCCGTCGCCCACTCTCGGTTCCCACTTTGAGTTCTCCAGTCCTTTCACGCCCTCGAAGTTGAGGATATTGGGATAAGCACGCTGTATGCCAGAGGGTTTGAGTCCGTGATAGTCGAGCAGAAGATGGTGTCGTGCGGCACTTTCTGCAATCTTATATGCAGATACTATCACCTCTTGGTCGTCGCGGTCGAAGAAATCCACCTTGAATCCTTTTATGCCCATATCGGCATATCGTTTCATCACCGCATCGGTAAGAGTCATGTCATTCTGAGGGTTACTGCCAATAAGGTTGCGCCAGCTCGACCATAGGATGATGCCCACGCCACGGCGCTGTCCATAGGCAATGAGTTTCTCCAAATCGATGTCGGGATTAAGTCCGTCGGTTAGCGACTCTCCTCCACTCCATCCTTCATCGATTATGATGTATTCAAGGTTGTTCTTGGCAGCGAAGTCTATATAATATTTATATGTGGGCGTATTCATTCCCGACTTGAAATCCACTCCCGTGATATTAGTGTTGTTCCACCAGTCCCAAGCCACCTTTCCTGGCTTTATCCAAGATGTGTCGGAAATTCTACATTCGGGAGCCAACAACTGCGCAACGTCGGAGTTCATTATCTCTGCGTCATTCTTTGCCACTACAACCACTCGCCAAGGCAAGCTCTGACCCTTACTGATTCGAGCAATATAGTCGGCCCTCTTTGTCGGCACGAGATTGAGCCTTGCATATCCTCCTATCTCACTCTCTGTGGGATATGGTGCAAACTGTCCTCTCAGCGAGTTGCCCTCACCCTTCACGAGCATCAATCCGGGGTAGTTCTCCACTCCAGCGTCCATCACCACAGCCCTTCCCACAGCTGGCACGGTCACTGCAAGTGGGGTGATGGCAAGCGAGTCGCGGTACATTTGCGAGAGGCACTGTTCGTCGTAATATGACTCAAAACTATAGCACCATCGCTCACCGCCACGATTGTCATTAACGTAGGGCACAAAGGCCTCACAGTCAGATGGGAATCTCAGTTCCACCGTCTCAGCATCCACCATGGCGTCCTTCTTCACTCCAGGCAGAATCCTGTAGGCGGCAAATCCGTCGTAGGCCCTCAGTTCCACCTTCGCCCCCGACTTAAACGACAGAGTGACAGTGTTATAACTATCTCTTATCTCTTTTCTTTTGGCATAGAACACGTCGTATGTTTTATCCACAGATTTCACTTTTGACATACTTGCCTTACCTGTGATGACCTCTTTGCCACCTATGGTGATTCCTACCGCCGATGGCTCGATCACAGCAGTTCCATTGTAATTCACACTCCACTTCAAACCGTTGCCGCTCTCTGCGCAAACCTTCAGTTTGCCATCGGGAGATGTCACTATCGTTTTCTGAGTATTGTCAGTTGCCCACGCTGCATTTGCAGTCAGCATCAAGGCAATAATGGTTTTTAATAATTTTTTCATAATTATGTATGTAAGTTATTGTAATAAATTGCTTTTTCGGTGCAAAGATAACATAAAAAAAACAAAAAAACGCACTTTCCCCCCTGTTTATACTAATTTAACGCAATAATAAAGGGAGGCACAGCCTAATCGCTGCACCTCGATGCCACTCCTTCCTAAATCAGAATTTA
>CAMBOI010000042.1 GCA_945869265.1 uncultured Prevotella sp.
CTCTGTCCTATCGAGAGTCCTGAAGGTCCTAACATCGGACTTATCTCTTCTCTCTGTGTATATGCAAAGATTGACCATCTCGGATTCATCGAAACTCCTTATAGAAAGGTGGAGAACGGTATAGCCAATCTCAACAATGATGAGGTGGTATATCTCACTGCCGAGGAAGAGGAGAATCACATCATCGGTCAGGGTAACGCCCCGTTGAGAGACGACGGTTCGTTCATCCGCGATGTCGTGAAATGCCGTCAAGATGCCGATTTCCCCGTTGTGCCCCCACAGCAGGTTGATCTTATCGACGTGTCGCCTCAGCAGATTGCGTCTATTGCAGCTTCACTGATTCCGTTCCTCGAGCATGACGATGCCCACCGTGCACTCATGGGATCGAACATGATGCGCCAGGCTGTTCCTCTGCTTCACAATGAGGCTCCTATCGTGGGTACTGGTATTGAAAAGCAGGTGTGCGAGGACTCTCGCACCATGATTACTGCCGAGGGCGATGGCGTTATTGAATATGTTGACGCTACTACTATACGTATTCTCTACGATCGCACAGAGGATGAGGAATTCGTAAGTTTCGAACCGGCATTGAAGGAATACCGTATTCCTAAGTTCCGTCGCACTAACCAGAACATGACAATCGACCTCCGTCCAATTTGCAACAAGGGGCAGAGAGTGAAGGCCGGCGACATTCTCACTGAAGGATATGCGACCGAAAATGGAGAGTTGGCACTTGGACGTAACCTGCTCGTGGCATATATGCCGTGGAAGGGTTATAACTATGAGGATGCCATCGTGCTCAACGAGCGTGTTGTACGTGAAGATATACTTACATCTGTTCACGTTGACGAATACTCGCTCGATGTGCGTGAGACCAAGCGTGGAGTGGAGGAATTCACTGCCGATATTCCTAATGTAAGTGAAGAGGCTACAAAGGACCTCGACGAGAATGGTATCATTCGTGTAGGTGCCCGTGTTGAACCGGGAGACATCCTTATTGGTAAGATTTCACCTAAGGGCGAAAGCGATCCTTCGCCAGAGGAGAAACTGCTTCGTGCCATCTTTGGTGACAAGGCTGGCGACGTGAAGGATTCTTCACTCAAGGCCAATCCTTCGCTTACTGGTGTTATCATCGACAAGAAACTCTTCAAGCGTGCCATCAAGACCCGTCAGACAAAGATGCAGGATAAGGTTACTCTTGCCAAGATTGACGAGGAATACGAGGCAAAGGTTGACGACTTGAAGGAGATACTCATCGACAAGTTGCTCGAACTGACCGAAGGTGAGGTGTCGCAGGGCGTTAAGGACTATACCGGTTCTGAGGTTATCACTAAGGGTAGTACATTCACTGTTGCCAACCTCAAGAATCTTGAGTATGGTGACGTACATATCAGCAACTGGACAGCCGATGCCCATAAGAATTTGCTTATCTCGCAGCTGATCATCAACTTCATGAAGAAGTTCAAGTTGCTTGATGCTGAGATGAAGCGCAAGAAGTTTGCTATCACCATAGGTGACGAGCTTCCCTCTGGAATTCTGCAGATGGCAAAGGTATATGTTGCCAAGAAGCGTAAGATCAGTGTAGGAGACAAATTGGCAGGACGCCACGGTAACAAGGGTATTGTTTCGAAGATTGTTCGCCAGGAGGATATGCCGTTCCTCGCAGACGGACGACCAGTTGACTTGGTGCTTAACCCGCTTGGTGTGCCTTCTCGTATGAACCTCGGCCAGATTTTCGAGGCCATCCTCGGAGCTGCTGGACGCAAGCTCGGTGTGAAGTTTGCAACACCTATCTTTGATGGTGCAAAACTTGAGGACCTCGCAGAGTGGACAGATAAGGCAGGACTTCCTCACCTTTGTTCTACATATCTCTATGATGGTGAAACAGGAGAGCGTTTCGACCAACCGGCTACAGTGGGTATCACCTACTTCCTCAAGCTTGGTCACATGGTTGAGGACAAGATGCACGCCCGTTCAATTGGTCCGTACTCACTTATCACTCAGCAGCCTCTTGGAGGTAAGGCACAGTTTGGTGGACAGCGATTCGGAGAGATGGAGGTTTGGGCTCTTGAGGCATTCGGTGCAAGCCATGTTCTTCAGGAGATTCTTACCATCAAGTCTGACGATGTCGTCGGACGTAGCAAGGCTTACGAGGCCATCGTTAAGGGTGAACCTATGCCTACTCCCGGTATCCCTGAGTCGCTCAACGTGCTCCTGCACGAGCTCAAGGGTCTTGGACTCAGCATCAAACTCGATTAATTTTTAGTTAACTCTTTAGAAACAATATAAATATGGCTTTTAAGAAAGATACAAAAATAAAGAGTAATTTCACCAAGATCACCATCAGTTTGGCATCGCCAGAGGAGATCCTGGAGAATTCATTCGGTGAGGTAACCAAGCCGGAGACCATTAACTATCGCACCTACAAGCCTGAGCGCGACGGTCTTTTCTGCGAGCGTATCTTCGGTCCGCAGAAGGACTATGAGTGCGCCTGCGGCAAGTACAAGCGCATCCGTTATAAGGGTATCGTCTGCGACCGATGCGGTGTTGAGGTCACTGAGAAGAAGGTGCGTCGCGAGCGTTCAGGACACATCGAACTCGTAGTGCCCGTGGCTCATATCTGGTATTTCCGTTCATTGCCCAATAAGATTGGTTATCTGCTCGGTCTGCCTACCAAGAAGCTCGACGCCATCATCTACTATGAGCGTTATGTAGTTATCCAGCCAGGTGCTCTTGCTGGAAAGAAGGATGCTGAAGGCAACGAACTGCTTGGCTCAAACGTGTATGATCTTCTTTCCGAGGATGAATACAATGAGCTCATAGATAATCATATTTCTCCTGACAACGATTATCTGGAGGATACCGATCCCAATAAGTTCATCGCCAAGATGGGTGCAGAGGCTATTTATGACCTGCTTCTCCGTCTTGACCTTGACTCACTTTCATACGAACTGCGTGACCGTGCCAACAGCGACTCTTCACAGCAGCGTAAGAATGAGGCTTTGAAGCGCCTGCAGGTGGTTGAGGCATTCCGTTCAAGCAAGGAAGTCAACCGTCCTGAATGGATGATCATGAAGATTATTCCCGTGACTCCTCCCGAGTTGCGTCCTCTCGTACCGCTGGATGGTGGACGTTTTGCCACTTCCGATCTCAACGACCTCTATCGTCGTGTCATCATACGTAACAACCGTCTGAAGAGGCTTGTTGAAATCAAGGCTCCCGAGGTGATCCTCCGCAATGAGAAGCGTATGCTTCAGGAGGCTGTAGATAGTCTTTTCGACAACTCGCGCAAGAGCAGTGCAGTGAAGAGCGAGAGCAATCGTCCGCTCAAGTCACTGAGCGACTCACTTAAGGGTAAGGCAGGACGATTCCGTCAGAACCTTCTCGGTAAGCGTGTTGACTACTCGGCACGTTCGGTAATCGTTGTAGGTCCTGAGTTGAAGATGGGTGAGTGCGGTCTACCTAAACTGATGGCTGCCGAGCTCTACAAACCGTTTATCATACGTAAGCTCATCGAGCGCGGTATCGTCAAGACCGTCAAGAGCGCGAAGAAGATCGTTGATCGTCGCGAGCCCGTTATCTGGGATATCCTCGAGAATGTGATGAAGGGTCATCCCGTGATGCTCAACCGTGCCCCGACACTTCACCGTCTTGGTATTCAGGCTTTCCAGCCGAAACTTATCGAGGGTAAGGCTATTCAGCTCCACCCGTTGGCATGTACGGCGTTCAATGCCGACTTCGACGGAGACCAGATGGCTGTCCATCTTCCATTGAGCAATGAGGCAATTCTTGAAGCGCAGATTCTGATGCTTCAGAGCCACAATATCCTTAATCCTGCCAATGGTGCTCCTATCACCGTACCTTCACAGGATATGGTGCTCGGACTTTACTATATCACTAAGATTCGCCCAGGAGCAAAGGGTGAGGGGCTGATGTTCTATGGTCCTGAGGAGGCAATCATTGCCCATAACGAGCGTCGTTGCGACCTCCACGCACAAGTGAAGGTGGTTGTTGACGATATCGACGAGAATGGTATTCCATACAAGCACATGGTCGAGACATCTGTTGGACGTGTGATAGTAAATGGCATCATCCCGAAGCAGGTGGGATATGTCAACAAGGTCATCTCTAAGAAGAGCCTTCGCGACATCATCGCCGATGTAATCAAGAACGTAGGTTTTGCCGAGGCATGCGAGTTCCTTGATGGTATCAAGAACCTTGGTTATCGTATGGCTTATCTTGCAGGTCTTTCGTTCAACCTCGACGACATCATCATACCAGAGGAAAAGAAAAAGCTTGTAGAGAAGGGTAATGAGGAAGTTCGCCAGATTACTGAGAACTACAATATGGGATTCATCACCGATACCGAGCGTTACAACCAGGTTATTGATACATGGACACACGTCAACAACGACCTTGGCAATGTGCTTATGAAGGAGATGACCGAGGCTGACCAGGGATTCAATGCCGTGTTTATGATGCTCGACTCTGGTGCCCGTGGTTCTAAGGACCAAATCCGTCAGCTTTCCGGTATGCGTGGTCTTATGGCCAAGCCTCAGAAAGCCGGTGCTGAAGGTGCACAGATTATTGAGAACCCGATTCTGTCCAACTTCAAGGAGGGTATGTCGGTGCTTGAGTACTTTATCTCTACCCACGGTGCCCGTAAGGGTCTTGCCGACACCGCCATGAAGACTGCCGACGCTGGTTATCTTACACGTCGTCTCGTTGACGTGTCACATGACGTGATTATCAATGAGGAAGACTGTGGTACGTTGCGCGGACTTGTATGCACAGCCCTTAAGAATGGCGACGAGGTTATCTCTACCTTGTCAGAGCGTATTCTCGGTCGTGTGTCAGTGCATGACATCATACATCCCACTACCGGACGTCTTATTGTGGCTGCCGGTGAGGAGATTACCGAGAAGGTGGCACAGGAGATTGAAGACTCTCCAATCGAGAGCGTAGAGATCCGTTCGGTGCTCACTTGCGAGAGCAAGCATGGTGTCTGCATGAAGTGCTACGGTCGCAACCTTGCCACACGTAAGATGGTGCAGAAGGGAGAGGCTGTCGGTGTGATTGCTGCACAGGCCATTGGTGAGCCTGGTACACAGCTTACACTTCGTACGTTCCACGCCGGTGGTGTGGCTGCCAACGCAGCTGCCAATGCGGCTATCTTCGCCAAGAACCCAAGTAAGATTGAGTTTGAGGAGCTTCGCACCGTTCCGTTCGATGAGGACGGCAAGATGTGCGAGATGGTAGTCAGCCGTCTGGGTGAGGTTCGTTTCGTAGATCCTAATACAAATATCGTTCTTTCTACTATGAACGTGCCTTATGGTTCGTCTCTGTATCACAAGAACGGCGAGATAGTTGAAAAGGGCGAGAAGATTGCCCAGTGGGACCCCTTCAATGCCGTTATCGTAACAGAGTATGCCGGTACGTTGAGGTTCAACGATGTCAAGGAAGGTGCTACATACCGTGCCGAAACCGACGATACAACTGGTTTGACTGAGAAGATTATCACCGAGTCCAAGGACCGCAATATGGTGCCCACCTGTGATATCCTCGATGCCAATGGTGAGAAGATTGGAACATACAACTTCCCTGTGGGTGGTCACATCGTAGTAGAGGACGGCCAGACTGTCAAGACAGGTGAAACTCTCGTCAAGATTCCTCGTGCAGCTGTTAAGGGTGGTGACATCACCGGAGGTCTTCCCCGTGTTACTGAGCTCTTCGAGGCACGCAACCCGTCTAACCCAGCTGTCGTATCCGAAATCGACGGTGAGGTGTCAATGGGCAAGGTTAAGCGTGGAAACCGCGAGATTATCGTAACCTCAAAGACTGGTGAGCAGCGCAAGTATCTTGTATCTCTGTCAAAGCAAATCCTTGTACAGGAGCACGATGCCGTTCGTGCCGGTACACCTCTGTCCGACGGTGTCATCACTCCTAATGACATCCTCGCCATTAAGGGTCCAACAGCTGTACAGGAATACATCGTTAACGAGGTTCAGGACGTATATCGTCTGCAAGGTGTGAAGATCAACGACAAGCACTTCGAGATCATCGTGCGCCAGATGATGCGTAAGGTTCAGATTAATGATCCGGGCGACACATCATTCCTTGAGCAAGAGGTGGTTGACAAGCTCGACTTCGCTGAGGAGAATGACCGTATTTGGGGCAAGAAGGTTGTCATCGATGCTGGTGACAGTCAGAATCTGCAGAAGGGTCAGATTGTCACAGTGCGCCGCCTGCGCGACGAGAACTCACAGCTCAAGCGTAAGGACCTCCGCCTTGTGAAGGTGCGCGATGCAGTGGCTGCCACATCAACCCAGATTCTCCAGGGTATCACTCGTGCTGCCCTCCAAACCAAGAGCTTCATGTCGGCTGCATCATTCCAGGAGACCACCAAGGTGCTCAACGAGGCTGCTATCCGCGGTAAGGTTGACAAGCTTGAGGGTATGAAGGAGAATGTGATCTGCGGTCACCTGATTCCTGCGGGAACCGGTCTCCGTGAGTTCGACAAGCTCATTGTTGGCAGCAAGGAGGAATATAATCGCATTCAGGCCAACCGCAAGAATGTGATTGAGTATTCCGAGGAACCTGCATCACAAGACGAAGATTAATTATTCGATAATACAAAAAGAAGTCCGACACCAGCAAAATGGTAGTCGGACTTCTTTTTTAGATATGCTTTGCCAGTTCAGCAAGCTCCTCCTCGGTGGTTGACCAGCTCGTTACGAATCGCGCTATCACATCGCCATTGTCAGTCTGTCCGAAATACGTGAATTGTATGTTCTTGGCGAGTGCATCGGCTTGCTCTCTTGTCATCAAAACAAACTGCTGGTTGGACGGCGAGTCGAGATAGAAACGGTAACCCCTTGAGCGGAACAGGTCTCTCACCTTTATTGCCATGTCGATGGCATGCTTCGAGATCTCAAAGTAGAGATTGTCGGTGAACAGGGCCTCAAACTGCACTCCAATGAGCCTGCCCTTGGCAATCACTGCACCATGTTGTTTCTGTATGCTGAAGAAATGACGGTGGGCATTATTGTGAGTAAACACCACAGCCTCCCCGCACAATGCTCCAATCTTGGTGCCGCCAATGTAGAATACATCACAATGGCGGGCAAGGAAAGGCAGGGTTATGTCGTTGCCTTCCGACATGAGTCCATATCCCATGCGTGCACCGTCAACATAAAGCATGATGTCATATTCCTTGCACACCTCGTAGATCTCGGCCATCTCCGAAGCCTTGTATAAGGTGCCCAACTCGGTAGGGAAGGTGATATACACGCAACCCGGATATACGCAGTGGGCGTTGCTGCCGTCGTGCATGAAGTCGTCAAGATACTTTCTGAGGTCCTTGGCGTGCATCTTGCCCTCATGGCTTGGGATAACAATAATCTTGTGCTCCGTAAACTCTATGGCACCAGCCTCATGAACATTGATATGTCCCGTATCCACGGCAATCACGCCCTCATATTGGTAGAGCATAGAGTCAATCACCGTGGCATTGGTTTGCGTACCGCCAGTCAGAAAGAAAATGTTCGCGTCATCATCCTCGCAGGCTTTTTTTATGAGGTCCTTTGCCCTCATGCAACACTCGTCAGCACCATAGGGTTGAGTGCGCAGGTCGTTGGTCTCAACCAATTTCTGCAACACCTTTGGATGTGCGCCATTACTGTAGTCGTTATCAAATGAAATCATTGCAAAATTCTTATTTTTGACCGCAAAGTTACTGCAAATATGTCAAATTACGAAATAAAATACGAAAAAACATTGAAAAAACGGTTAGATATTTGGTAAAAACAGAATTTGTTTGTACTTTTGTACTCCCATGTTAATAATTAATAGTTATATTAGAGTATGAAGTACATTGTTAAAGGATTTACCGCCTCGATGACAGCAATGGTTGTGGCTGTCTTCTTAATGTGTTCGTGTGGCAATAAGAAAAATAAGTCAGAGGCGATAGAATGGAATATTGAAATAGGTGCACAGCGTCTGTCATATATATCAGAGGCTGGTAAGGCCATGACTGTAGAATGGCAACGAAATGATGTTATGGACATTTGGGACACCAAGAATGCCTGTAACATAGGCAGGGCGCGTCCTACCAACACCAATACCATGAAGAGTGTTGTGAAGGGTGTCGTTCCCAGCGGATTGGCTGTTGGTGATACCGTGGAATTGTTCTTGCCGCCAGGCGACCTCGACTATTCGGGGCAGAACGGTTCGACGCTCAATATCTACAGTCGCTACAACTATGCCGACGGAGTGTTCGTGGTGCGTGAGGTTGACGAGACCACACACACTGTTCGCACCAATGACTCTATCATGGCGCTAAAGCAGGCTGTTATGGGATTTCGTCTTGTAGATGATAAGGGATTGGCTATACCTGTAGATACTCTTGTGATTTCATCCGCAAGCGGCAAGCTACTTGTGAAGAGTCATGTCGGTCCGGCGTCAGCGAGATATAGCGACCTCGTTATTGCCAATGGCAATGCCGACAAGTCGTCACCCATATATGTTGCCATCCGCAACAAGCAGCAGGATGCCCCTGACACCTACACACTCCTTGCCAAGACAAGAATGGGCAGATACACTGCCACATTCCAGGCAAATCTCCTTTATGGAAGAACTTATTCAAAGACAATTACAATGCAGAAGAAATGAAAATGGAACAGACACTTTTAATTTATAATACACTCAGTAGAAAGAAAGAGCGTTTCGAACCGATACATTCCCCTAACGTCGGAATGTATGTCTGCGGACCTACCGTATATGGCGACCCGCATCTTGGACATGCCCGTCCGGCCATCACATTCGACATCCTTTTCCGTTATCTCAAGCACCTCGGCTATAAAGTACGCTATGTGCGCAATATCACTGATGTAGGTCATCTTGAGCACGATGCCGACGAGGGTGACGACAAGATAGAGAAGAAGGCACGCCTCGAACAGCTCGAACCGATGGAGATAGCGCAGTATTACACCAATCGCTATCATCATGCCATGGAGGCACTCAATGTGCTTCCGCCGAGCATTGAGCCACATGCCACAGGACATATCATCGAGCAAGAGGAACTTGTGAAGGAAATCATGGCCAATGGCTATGCCTACGAGAGTAATGGTTCGGTGTATTTCGACATCGAGAAATACAACAAAGACCATAAGTATGGCATTCTGTCCGGCCGCAATCTCGACGATGTCATCAACAACAGCCGTGAGCTCGACGGAGTGGGAGAGAAGCGCAACCAAGTCGATTTCGCTCTTTGGAAAAAAGCATCACCCGAGCACATCATGCGATGGCCAAGCCCATGGAGCGATGGTTTCCCGGGATGGCACTGCGAGTGCACCGCCATGGGACGCAAGTATCTTGGCAACCACTTCGATATTCATGGAGGCGGCATGGACCTCGTCTTCCCCCATCACGAGTGCGAGATAGCTCAGGCTGTTGCAAGCCAGGGCGATCCGATGGTGAAGTATTGGATGCACAATAACATGATAACCATCAACGGACAGAAGATGGGTAAGTCGCTCGGCAACTTCATCACCCTCGAGCAGTTCTTCACCGGCAACCATGAGTCGCTCCAGCAAGCGTTCTCGCCGATGACGATACGTTTCTTCATCCTCTCAGCACACTATCGTGGTACGGTGGACTTTTCCAATGATGCCCTCATTGCAAGCGAGAAGGGATTAAACCGCCTCATGAATGGTTTGGCAGACATTGAGCGTGTGCAGCCTGCCGACAAGAGTGACGATAATACAGCAAAGTTTGTATTGGAATTGCGACAGAAGTGCTATGATGCGATGAATGACGACTTGCAGACGCAAATTGTCATTAGCCATCTCTTCGAGGCTTGCCACCTTGTTAATGTACTTGTTGACCACAAGGCTACTATTTCCGCAGCTGATCTCGACGAACTGCGCCAGGTGATGCACCTATTCAGTTTTGACATCCTCGGATTGCGTGCCGACAAGTCGGGCACCAACGACGAGCGCGAGGCAGCCTATGGCAAGGTGGTTGACATGGTACTGCAGTTGCGTGCAAAGGCCAGGGCAAACAAAGATTGGGGCACCTGCGACGAAATACGCGATGCCCTCAAGGAAGCCGGTTTCGAGGTGAAGGACACCAAGGACGGTTGTGTATGGAAACTAAATAAATAAGGAGTTAATCTCTTAACTCCTTATATAAATATTTATTTCGGCTCTTCTGCCGTCAGCTTGTCAACCGCACCTGATTGCGGGTCGAGAGTAAGGCGGGTAGTGAAACGCTTGTTGAACAAGTCACCGCTGAGCAGTTCCACTCTACCGAACTGTCCGGCGGTGGTTTCGTATTCAGCCACCTTGTTGTTGCCCTCGGCAATAGTCACCCTTATCTTGCTCGGCACGTTCACAAACAACCCGTTGCCCTTTTCCTTGGCAGCCTGTTCTGCCTTCTCTTTTGCCTTTTGGGCTTTCTCGTCAAGGATCTCTGTCTTTGGCAGTGTCTGTAAGTCCTTTATATATATATAATAAGGTGAACCTGCCATATCATCACTGTCGAGCAAACCGAGTTTTGCCGACATTCTGAAAAGCACCTGTTTATCTATCTCCTTGTCGGGTGTAATTGTGAACACTGTTTCGGTAGTGTCCTTGCTTATTGTTCCCACAAACATGCTCGACAGCAGTCTGTCCTGTTGGTCCAGGCTATTTAGCATAAGTCGCAGTTGCTCGCCGTCCTTTGGCATAAAGTCTGCCTCACCTTTTGTCAGTGAGTTGCGGCTTTCTCGTATGTCGTATATCTCGGAAGCTGTCAGTTCAGCCATCTTCGTTACGCTTCCAGCTGCCAAAATCTCCTGACTCAAGAAACTGCGGGGATTGGCTACGGCTGGTTTGACCGTAGGTTTGAATGGTTGGGGCAGTTGTTTTTCCTCAGGAGCATCCGTGTTCACAGCCAACAGACGTCCGTCCTCTGCCAGTCGCACGTTGCATGCTGCTGTCTTGGGGTTAACCTTCAGTGCGTATGCCTTCTGCTTGTCAGCCTCTCCGTATGAGTATATGTTGGTGCCAACAATCTTGTAAGTACTATAGCCTTCCTCCTTAACGTTGTTTGCACGTAGATACTTGTCGGCATACTTGCAGAATTCTCCTGGGGTATAGGTAGTTTTCTCCATCCTTACCGCTACCTTTATGCTTGTCTTGGGCAGATAATATACCACACCCTCAGCAGTCACTCCTGGATGATATTCTGTCACTTGCGTCTGAGCCATAGCTGTTGTGTTGGCCAGAATAAGTATTGATAATAATGTATGTCTCATATTCAAATCTATTAATGCGTTGTTTTTTTATTCTTCAAGTCTCTTGAATGCCTTGGGCAGATATTCGATGATATCGCTTGCCATAAGGCTCTCCTGTCCGAGTTCGTCGGCTGCCAAGTCACCGGCAAGTCCGTGCAGATACATACCAAGCGCACAAGCCTCCGTCTGGTCGTATCCCCTCGCCAGCAGTGCAGTGATGATACCAGTGAGCACATCCCCACTACCGGCTGTTGCCATACCCGCGTTCCCGGTAGGGCAAAATTGTATGTGTCCGTTGGGCAGGCACAGGGCGGAGTAATGTCCCTTCACAATCACGTATCCCTGAAGCCTTTCCGCCAGGTCGAGAGCCTTCGACAGTCTTTCGTATGTGTCGCTGCATCCGCCCTGCAGACGGTCGAACTCCTTTGGGTGTGGCGTTAGTATTATGCCCTTGGGCAACTGCTGCAGCCAAGCCCTGCGGTTGGACAATATGTTTATCGCGTCGGCATCCACCACCATCGGACATTGAGTTCTTCTCAACTGGGCTATCAGTGCGATTGCCGTAGCGTCGCTCTGTCCTAATCCCGGACCAATTCCCAAAGCCTGATAGTCGGTCGTGTCAACAGCTTCACCGAAAGCCGTTTCCTCGCCAATCATGATTACAGCCTCGGGCACGGCCACCTGCATCATCATCACATTTTGGCGTGGGGTGTATGCAGTCACCTTTCCTGCACCGCTTCTCAGGCAGGCCTTGGTGGCAAGCATAGCAGCTCCCGCCATTCCATAGCTTCCTGCAATGATGAGTGCATGTCCCATTGTCCCCTTGTGGGCAAATGCCGGTCGTGGTTTCAGTATGCGTCGGATGTCGCTTTCCTCCATGATGGTGTAGTGTGCGTCGGTCTTGGCTATGCCCTCACTGCTTATTCTTATGTCGAGAGTGCGCACCTCGCCTATGAACTCCTGGTTTTCGGGGAATAGGAACGACAACTTTGGTTGCTGTATGGTCAGTGTGAGTGTAGCCCTCACTATATTAGCCCTCACGTTGTATGCGTTGTCCTCGGTCATGAGTCCAGATGGCACGTCAATGCTCACCACCTCGGCAGGTGATGCGTTTATGTACTTTACGAGTGATGCGAAACCTCCGGCAAGTGGCTTGTTCAATCCCGAGCCGAACAGTCCATCTACCACAAGAATGTTCTTGTCGAGTATGGGAGGGTCAAACTCCTGGGTCACCATTGTCATCGAGTGCAATTTCTTGCAGTCGGCAAGTCGTTGCCTGTTGGCTGCGCAGTCGGGTGAGAGATGCCCTGAGATGTTGAAGAGCCATACGTCAACCGTATATTCCTTTTCAGCCAACAACCTTGCCACAGCCAAGGCATCGCCACCATTGTTGCCAGGTCCGGCAAACACGACAATAGGCGTTGAAACGTCCCATCGCGTGGCTATGGCATGTGCGAGTGCCTTTGCTGCGCGTTCCATGAGGTCGATAGATTTTATCGGCTCATTTTCTATTGTAAATTTGTCCAGTTCGTGTATCTGGGCGCTTGTAAATATCTTCATACGTGCAAAAATACAAAATTTATATTAATAGATGACGCTTTTCTGCAATTTTTTTAGTAATTTTGCGACAAAATTTGTGAAATAGCAAGAAAATGGCAACAAAAGAGGTAAAAATCAAGGATAAGACGTTCGTTACGTCAATACCCGAGGAGACGATTCTCAAGCGCGTCAGAGAAGTGGCTGAAAGTATCAGTAGCGACTATGCTGACAAGAATCCGCTATTCCTCGCAGTGCTTAATGGTTCGTTCGTGTTTGCGTCCGACCTTTTGCGCGGCATGACCGTGCCGTGCGAGATATCGTTTGTCAAACTCGCCAGTTATCAGGGCACAATGTCCACGGGGCATGTCAAGGAAGTGCTCGGTATCAATGAGGATTTGGCAGGACGTCATATCATCATCGTCGAGGACATTGTAGAGACTGGCACCACCATGAAGCGTATGATAGAGTCGCTCGGCACTCGGAATCCGGCTTCGGTTGAGATATGCACGCTCCTTTTCAAGCCCGAGCGTCTGAAGGAAGAACTCGACATCCGCTATGTAGCATTCGAGATTCCCAATGACTTCATCATCGGCTATGGTCTTGACTACGACCAGCAGGCACGAGGACTGAGGGACATTTATACATTAAAAAATTGAAAAATCAAAAAATATTAAGGGATAAAAATATTTAAGTATTAAAGAGAGATGAAGAATATTGTAATTTTCGGTGCCCCTGGTTCAGGCAAGGGCACTCAGAGTGACTTATTAATCAAGAAGTATGGTTTTGAGCATATCTCAACAGGTGATGTGCTTCGCAGTGAAATCAAGAACGGAACCGAACTTGGCAATACAGCCAAGTCGTTTATCGACAAGGGACAGCTCATCCCCGACGAGCTTATGATCGACATTCTTGCCAAAGTATATGACAGCTTCGGCAAAGACCATAAGGGAGTTATCTTCGACGGATTCCCCCGCACCATTCCCCAAGCCGAGGCTCTGAAGAAGATGCTGGCAGAGCGCGGACACAATGTGGCTGCCATGATCGAGCTTTATGCCCCTGAGGACATCCTTATGGCACGTCTGCTCAATCGTGGTAAGGAGCAGGGACGCAGCGACGACAATGAGGAGACCATCAACAAGCGTCTCGCCGTGTATCACACCCAGACAGCTCCCCTCATCGATTGGTATAAGGCTGAGGGCCTGCATCACTATGTCAAGAGCTATGGAGTGCTTGAGGAAATCTTCGCCGATGTATGCAAGGTGATTGATTCGCTTTAATAATTCATTACCCAATACCGTCCTCCATTGACATTATCAAGGAGTGTCAATGGAGGTTTTTTCTTTTTTAGTTCTTTTCTTTCCCGTTTTCTTGGTATTCTCAGTTTTTTTATGTACTTTTGCGGCAAGATTGCAATATTAATATAAATTGCCGAGAGTATGAGCAGATATTTTGACGCCTATCAATTTACTTGAATAATTGCGAGGATGTTTCCACCTGTTCCGCAACTTCCGCAAGGTTGGTGGTGGTGGTGGAAACGCATGAAGACAATATGATAATAACATACTAAAATACTGATTATATGGAACTTGATATGATGGAAGGTCTGTTTGATGATTTTGACATCATCACACAAGAGGAATATTGTATATTATATGACAATATATGGAAGAAATTGACGGTAGGTAAGGCCTTCGAAAGAATGCTGCCTATAGTTAATGGTTTGATTGCTGATTTTCCATATCCAGAAGATTTGCCTGAGGATATGAAAGATGAATTTATGATGCAGCTAATGAAGAGCTTTATGTTTTTATTCGTGAAAGATCAGCTGATGACACTTGTTCATGATAAGAATCCCTCAAAAAAAATCTATTCAATGGCGTCTCATCTCTATGATATGGCGGGCTTTATTGAAGAGTTTGATATAGAAATCAAGGAGAAGGACCGCCCTATGCAGAATATGCTGATTTCGTTGTTTATGTATATTATTCTCTATTATCGTTTTCGCGACCAACGTATATACAAGAAGTATATCCTGCCACGTCTTTTCGACAATTTCAAGGACAAGGTATGTACCGAGGAGGGGCTTCCCGAGCTTCAGAAGATGATAGCGGCATTGCCTCCTCACGACGAGAGCGAAGCCGAACTTCAAAGAATGAAGAATATGCCCGAGGAAACTGTTAGGGAAGAACTTGTGAAGGCACATGAGAAAATCAGGGAACTGGAGAAACGCATCGTGGATTTGGAGGGTGAACTTAATGATGTCCATATATATAATGATATGCCAGAGGACGGGGCTGACGACGCCGGGAACGGTCGATTCTACAAGAGAAAAATGCAGTTGGGTATCATTAAATACTTGCTTAGGGCGATTGGAGCTGATATTACCAAGAACAAGGCGGCAGCGTCTATCCTTATATCCAACCTCCTTCACATATCCAACTATAAGGGTGTGCAGAAAATGCTGTCTGACTCACAATTTTATCTCCGTTCGGCCGACCATGGCGAGGCCTGTGCCGAGATGAATGGCATATTGCGAGAATTAGGTTCTAAACTCAGGGTGGGTGTAAGAGTGTCTAAATCGGCAGAAAAAGACATTTATCCCATCAAGGACTATGCCGAACTTTTAAAATATTATAAAGAAACCGGGAAATAAAGGTGTGGAAGGTAGGGAGAACTATTGCATTCCACACCTCACGTTTATTATCTTTGCAGCGGAATTCCTAATCAGGGGTTCCGCTGTATCTGTTTTATTTATAAACATTAAATTATATGGTAATAAATGTCTTTAGCTTTTTCCATTCTCCGGTATGGAACAAGACCCCCGAGCGGACCATGAGTCTGGAGGATGTCTATCAGTATTTGACAGGTGGGCAGGCGGAGCAACGCACGCTCCGTCTGCGCTCAATCAAGGATGCCGCCGAGGCGAGGAAGTACAAGTCGCAAGCCTTCGACTATGTCACCTTCTCGGGAGTGTTCAACCGCTGCTGTGATGCCGACATGGTGAGCCATTCGCAGTTGCTATGTCTCGACTTCGACCACGTGAAAGATGTTGCGGCACTTAGGCGCACACTCATTTCCGACTCGCTGCTTGTCACCCGACTGCTCTTCACATCGCCATCGGGCGACGGAGTGAAGTGGGTTGTGGAGATTGACACCCGTGAGGCTCCCCATCGCGAGTGGTTTCAATCGGTGAGCAACTATCTCTCGTCGCGCTATCATTTTGATGCCGACGCCAAGTGCGCCAATGAGTCGAGGGCTTGCTTCTTGCCTCACGACCCGGAATGTTATATCAATATGTCAAACATAACTAATACCTTATAAAAATTATGTCATCTACAAAGTATTTGTTTAATCCCCAACTGTGGGCTGGCGTCGGTATTGACGTCGAAACAGTAGTAGAACGTATCATTGCCAACGGGCGCGACATCACCGTGGGCTACGACAATTGGCTTCGTCTTGGCTTTGCCCTTGCCGACGGCAGGGGCGAGGCGGGACGCGAGATGTATCACCGCCTGAGTGCAATGAACCCTCAATACAAAGCGTCGGATTGTAACCGACAGTACGATGCCTGTCTCAAGAGTGCCGACCGTCCAGGTGGAGTCACAGTGGCAACTCTTTTCCAGATGGCTAAGGACGCCGGAGTGAATGTTTCCGCAAGGATGGTGGAACAGGTGGAAGTTGCGGAACAGGTGGAAACGGTGGAAATGGATACATTTCTCGACAAGGTTTCACACGACGACCTGCCGCCCATCGTGCAGCGGCTTGTAGAGAGTTGCGACAATCTGCAAGAGGCCGACATGATGACCCTCGGTATGATTGTTGCAGCCTCGGGAGCCATGCCGGGGATATGCGGAGTGTATGACCGCCGCCGTGTGTATGCCCCGCTATATGGCTGCATAGTGGCTCCGCCCGCATCGTCAAAAGGAAGACTTGCCGCATGCATGAAGTTTGTCGAACCGATACAATTGGAGATACGCGAGGCCAATCTTCGTGAACTGGCCGACTATAAGGCGCAGATGGCGGAGTATCAGGCCCTCGGGCGCAAGGCCAATCCTGCCGACCAGCCGCAAGAACCGCCTTTCCGCTCGCTGTTCGTCCCTGCCAACTCGTCGTCCACCGCCACCTATCAGGCTCTCAATGACAACGGGGGCGAGGGGCTCACCTTCGAGACCGAGGGCGACGTGATGGCAACCACCATGCGCAGCGACTATGGCGACTATTCCACCGGACTGCGTGCCGCCTTCCACCACGAACCGATAGTGTATAACCGCCGCAAGGACAACGAGCACGTGGATATACAGGAACCGCGATGGGCTGTGATGCTCACGGGCACTCCGCATCAGGTGGTGAACCTTGTGCCCGATGCCGAAAACGGACTTTTCTCACGCTTCATCTTCTATAAGATCGACCGCAGGGTGGAGTGGCACGACGTGTTTCGTGACGACGAGATAATCATCGATGATGTCATACGGGAGCTTGGCGAACAGTATCTTCCGATATATCATTTGATGAAGTCGCGAAAGGCGTGCCCCGTGAAGTTCCGCCTCACGCCAGCACAGAAGCGCCGCTTCAATGCCTTCTTCATGGAGTTGCAGACGGAGCAGGCCAACCAGATTGGCGACGACATGGTGGCAAGTGTGCGCCGTCTCGGACTCGTGTGCTTCCGCATCGCAATGATTCTCACCGTGTTGCGCTCCGTAGGCAGCGATTCGGTGGAGTGGGGCAGTGTGGAGAGAGTGGAGTGCGACGACCGCGACTTCACCACGGCATTGGAACTCGTAAATGTACTCGTTGCACACACTGCAATGGTGTATGCAACCTTGTTGCGACACGATGAGCCACAACAGGACATCCGCATGAGCGGCATGAATGACGTCCAGCGTGCGGTGTTCGATGCCATGGGTGATGAATTCACCACAAAGGATGTGATAGAATACACATCCAGTAGGAATATCCCACGCCGTACTGCCGAGAACATAATAGGCAGTTTCCTAACAAGATTTAGGGTGGCGACCAGGGTAAAGAATGGCTTGTATCGTAAAACCTCTATCGCAGTGTAGGTAGTGGATTGGTAGTTAGCAAATTCTGTTTTGCTAACTACCAAACAAATATTCACTCTCTACCCGATAATCTCTCGCCAACTATCAATATCTGTTTCATCTATTAATCAAAAAAAATAATACACTATGATCTATATAAAATTCCTAAAGTCACAATTGACAGGCAATATCTACCCCCAACAAGTGAATACCCGTCCGTTTACGGCTGACGACCTTGCCGACAAGCTCCGCGAGCGTTATGGTTCTATAGCTCCGAGTGTCATCGACGATGCCTTCCGTATCATATCCGACCGCCTTGCCCAGGGGTATATCGTGAGTCTTGACCGTCTTGGCACGTTCTCACTGCGTCTTGGTATCGACAAGCCCGAGGCGAAGGATTTTGACGACGTGCGAACTCAGGACGTGAAATTCAAGGGCGTGAGATTTAATGTCGCCAAGAGGGTGAGGCGCAATGTGGAGAGACAGAGCATTCATCAGGTGAAGGACCCCGTCAGCAGAGTTTCCACCACCACCACCAGGTGGCGCGTGTTTCTGGCTCAGATGCTCAAGGACAGCGACAATCTCCAAAAGTCACTCGCCCAGCTCCCCGTCACCGTCTCCCTCTATCGTATGTACACCGGAGCCACCGACTACACAGCCCGCAAGGACCTCACCTCTCTCTGCGCCAAAGGCTTGCTCACCGACATTTCCACGGCGCACACGAAAATGTATCTGATAGTGTGATAATCCAAGTAAGGACAGGATATAATTAAGAGTATTCTGTTAAAAAGTCGGAAATATTGGAAATTATCAGTATGCATCGCTCGTAGCAGGTCATGCTCTATGATTTTTATATTTTGTTAATTATCCTATCAAATCTGCCACAAACAGTTAAAAATGATTGTTTGTGGCAGAATATATGAGGTTATATTTTGCCACAAGTGGTATTTTTTATATCTTTGTGGCAAATTATAGGCAATTATGAGTATTATTATCGGTAGAAAACAGGAGATAGAAGAGCTGGAGCGTCACTATAACAGTGACCGTCCCGAGTTTGTCGCCATATATGGAAGACGGCGCGTGGGAAAGACTTTCCTTGTCAAGCAGACGTTTAAGGGAAGGATTACTTTTCAGCATACAGGAGTGTCGCCAGTGGATATGCAAGCCGAGGCAAATAGGATGAAATCGCAGTTGGACAGTTTTTATTATTCCCTTCTCAACCATGGCCTTGAGGGATTTGCTCGCCCCAAATCGTGGATGGAGGCTTTTTACCAATTGGAAAGATTACTTGATATGCTTGATGACGGCAAACGTCAGGTGGTTTTCTTCGATGAATTGCCATGGATGGACACTCCACGCTCGGGATTTCTTTCAGCCTTCGAGAGCTTCTGGAACGGGTGGTGCAGCGGTCGCGACAATGTCATGCTGATTGTATGTGGCAGTGCCACGTCATGGATTCTTGGCAATATATCCCGCAGTCGAGGAGGACTTTACGGCCGTCTGACATGCGAGATAAAGCTCATGCCGTTTACGTTGCATGAGTGTGAACAGTATTTTGCCAACGAATCCATTGAAATGTCGCGTTACGACATCGTGCAGTCATACATGATATTCGGAGGTATTCCGTATTATCTCAGCTATTTCTCCAAGGGATTAAGTCTCGAAGGTAATGCTGACCGCATACTGTTTGGAAGGAATCCCAAACTAAAGGATGAGTTTAACCGTCTTTTCAATGCCATTTTCAATAATCCCGAGGATTGTCGCCAGATTATCCGTCTGCTTGCCACAAGGCACAGCGGCTTTACCCGCGAGGAGATTGCCAAGGCTACATCTATCCCCTTTGGCGGCGGTTTGTCCGATACACTGACGGCATTGGCCGAGAGCGATTTCGTCATACGATACACCCCATATGGTGACAAAGCCAACAAGTTCAGATACAAACTGATAGACAATTTCTGCCTCTTCTGGTTAAAATATGTGGAAAACAATCAGTCAGACCAAAGTTTCATGACCGACAATGCAACCTCCGACACTATGCGCTCATGGCGTGGAATAGCCTTTGAGGAGACTTGCTGGCAGCATATCAACCAGATAAGGCAGGCTTTGCAGATAGCAGGAGTCAAGTCGTCGGTTTCTTCATGGAATATCCGAGGTGATGACGCGTGCGACGGATGCCAGATAGACCTTCTCATATCACGTGCCGACAATGTGGTAAATCTATGCGAGATGAAGTTTGCAGGTTCCGCATACACAATAGACAAGGACGAGGTGGCAAAGTTGCGTCATCGTATTGAGTGTTTGAAGGAAACACTTCTGGCTAAGCAAACAGTACATCTCACAATGATTACAACCTACGGCATAGCCCGTGGCAAGCATAGCGGAATAGTGCAGAAGGAGGTGACTATGGACGACTTGTTTTGTTAGCTTATGCTGACTATTCTCCACCGCACACGCCAAGATGTATCTGATAGTGTGAAAATCCAAGCCAGAACAGGCGCAAGTTCTATGTTGAACTTGCGCAATTTCTCAACTCCTAATGAGTGCTTTTACAAAAAAATGTTGTAAATTTGCACTTGCTAGTTGAATCCGCGAGATTATTTTGCCGATCCGTATTGTTTAATATTGTTAATGATTTGGACTTTCTAAGCCGGAGATTTGGTATTTACAACTATTCCTCTTAATTTTGCAGCAATAAAAAAAGAATACGACAATGATAATAACTGTTGCAAACCCAATTTATGACTCGGTGTTCAAGTATCTTATGGAGGACAACCGCGTTGCCAAGACTGTGCTTTCTGCACTTCTGAAGAAGGAAGTGGTGGAGGTTGAGATGCGTAAGCATGAATACACCAACGGTACACGTGACAAGATTTCCATGTTCCGCATCGATTTTGGAGCGAAGGTGCGTCAGGAGGATGGTAGTCTTAAACTTGTGCTTATTGAACTTCAGAAGACTTGGCTTGAGACGGAGCCACTTCGTTTCCGCCAGTATTTGGGTACCCAGTATGCCAATCCCGACAACATTCTTAAGGAGGACAATCCCAACGGCTATGGCATACCGATGATAACAGTATATCTTCTTGGTCATCGCGTGGGTGACATCGAGGAGCCTGTACTTTATGTGAGGCACAAGTCATACGACTATGACGGTAAGGAGGTGACCAAGGGTATGCCCGATCCATTTGTCGAGAGTCTTGTGCATGACAGTATTATTGTTCAGATACCATTACTTCATGGTCGCGTGAACAATCGCCTTGTTGAGGTGTTGAGTGTGTTCGACCAGACGAATAAGGACAGTCAGAACCGTCAGGTGCTGAAGATTGATGACTCTGCATACGATGGGGATGCCGAGATGCTGCATATACTGCATCGTCTTCTTGCTGCGGCATCTGATAGTAAGTTGCGTCAGGACATGAATGTAGAGGATGAATATTTTTCCGCAATTGAAACTCGTGACACAGCTATCATGAAGCGCGACCAGCGGATTGCAGAGCAAGACGCCCAGTTGGAGGAACAGTCTGCCCAGTTGGAGGAACAGTCTGCCCAGTTGGAGGAACAGTCTGCCCAGTTGGAGG
>CAMBOI010000043.1 GCA_945869265.1 uncultured Prevotella sp.
TAGAGCACCTGACTCTTAATCAGGGTGTCCAGGGTTCGAGCCCCTGCAGGCGTACAAGAGACGACTCCAATCATTTGGAGTCGTCTTTTTTTTATCTACAGATAACTTTATACACTGAATCAATCTGTGGACAAAAAAAAGGCCCCTCAAGCGATTCACATCGACTGAGGGGCAAAATAATATGCTATAACTTAATCCACTAGCATGATGCGGGGATCTCAAACCACTTGACGTAGCAGAAATCCTGACGGTGAGGCAAGTTGGCGTTCTTCGGGAACATACGCACGGCTGTCTTATAGTTGCCGGCGTTGCTCAGCTCAAGCTTACCCTCGAATGTATAGTTGTTGCCTTCCTTGCCTACCACCTCGAGAGGACGAACGCTGAAGATGCGCTCCTCGCCGTTATCATCGGTGTGTACGCTTACGATCTCCATACCGATTGCATCGTCGAGACCCTGTTCGTTGACAACAAACTTCACAGTGTATTCAACACCTGTCATTGCTCCTGTTGCAGGAATGTCCCAATTAGAAGACACCACGTTGATGGCATCCCAACGCTCAGCCACAGCTTCCTTCCACTGTGCTATGTCCTTAGCCAACTTATTGTTGTCGGCAGAGAGCTTCTTAAAGCGTGCTGCCTCCTTGCAATAGAACTTGCTATAGTAGTCATCAAGCTGGCGCTTCATTGTATAGTGAGGAGCAATCTGTGCGATAGAGTTCTTGATCACCTTCACCCAACCTTCGCTATAGCCCTTCTTGTTCTTGTTGTAGAACAGAGGAATGATCTCGTTCTCGAGCAGACCGTAGATAGTGGCAGCATCGAGCTGATCCTGATAGCCCTGGTTCTGATAAGTGCGCTTCTCAGTGAGAGCCCAACCGGCACCCTCGCGATAGCCCTCAAGCCACCATCCGTCAAGCACTGAGAGGTTGACAACACCGTTCATCTCGGCCTTCTCGCCTGATGTACCCGAAGCCTCAAGAGGACGAGTAGGAGTATTCATCCAGATATCAACACCCGACACGAGACGGCGTGCGAGCATGAAGTCGTAGTCCTCAAGGAAGATAATCTTGCCGAGGAACTCAGGACGCTGGCTAATCTCGTAGATCTTCTTGATAAGTCCCTGACCAGCACCGTCGGCTGGGTGAGCCTTACCTGCGAAGAGGAACTTGACGGGACGCTCGGGGTTGTTGACAATCTTAGACAGACGCTCAAGGTCGGTGAAGAGCAGGTGAGCGCGCTTGTAAGTGGCGAATCGACGGCAGAAACCGATGATAAGTGCATTGCTGTCGATGCTCTCAAGCAGAGAGACAACGCGTGAGGGATCACCCTGGTTCTTGAGCCATGTCTCGCGGAACTGAACACGGATATAGTCAACGAGCTTCTGCTTAAGACCCTTACGAGTCTTCCATATCTCCTCGTCGTCAACATTATATATAGCCTCCCAGATGTTCTGGTTGCTCTGGTCGAACATGAAGTTCTTGTCGAAGTACTTGCCGTAGAGCTGCTTCCACTCAGTGGCTGCCCATGTTGGGAAGTGAACACCGTTGGTGACATATCCCACGTGGTTTTCCTCAGGATAGTAGCCGTTCCAGATAGGAGCGAACATCTTCTGTGACACCCAACCGTGGAGCTTAGACACACCGTTAACCTCCTGACAAGTGTTGCAAGCGAATGTTGACATACAGAACTTCTCAGAGTGGTCGTCGGGGTTGGTGCGTCCCATGCCGATAAACTCGTCCCAAGAGATGCCGAGCTTAGCGGGATAACCACCCATATACTTGCCGAAGAGACCCTCGTCGAAGTAGTCGTGACCTGCTGGCACTGGAGTGTGAACAGTGTAGAGAGAAGAAGCGCGCACGAGCTCCATAGCCTGGTTGAATGTCAGTCCGCTCTCGATATAGTCGCACAGACGCTGCAGGTTGCAGAGAGCTGCATGACCCTCGTTGCAGTGATAAACATCCTTCTTGATACCGAGCTTCTTGAGCAGCAACATACCACCGATACCGAGCAGAATCTCCTGCTTCAGACGGTTCTCCCAGTCGCCACCATAGAGCGAGTGAGTGATAGGCTTGTCAAACTCAGAGTTCATGTCGTTGTCGGTGTCGAGCAGATAGAGCTTCACGCGACCCACGTTAGCCACCCATACAGAGGCGTGCACCTGATAGTTGGTGTAAGGTACATCCACAACCAATGGGTTGCCGTCCTTGTCATAGACACGCTCTACGGGAATAGAGTTGAAGTTCTGAGCCTCGTACTTAGCAATCTGCTGACCGTCCATGCTCAGAGTCTGGGTGAAATAACCGAAACGATAGAGGAAACCAACGGCACACATGTCAACGTTGCTGTCAGAAGCCTCCTTCACATAGTCACCGGCAAGCATACCGAGACCACCAGAATAAATCTTCAATGCAGAATGGATACCATACTCCATGCAGAAGTATGCTACCGAAGGACGAGAAGCGTCGGGCTTAACATCCATGTACTCACGGAAGGACTTATAGACACCCTGAATGCGCTTCATCAAAGCCTTATCCTTCACAATCTCCTCCTTACGATCAAAGCTCAGGCGCTCAAGCAGCAACACGGGGTTGTGCTTAACGGCACTGTAAAGCTCAGGATCGAGATCTCTAAACAAATCACGTGCCTCGAAATTCCATACCCACCAAAGGTTGTGTGCAATCTCGTCAAGACACTTAAGCTCCTCGGGAAGTGTTGACTTAACAACAAGCTCCTTCCACTGTGGAGCACTCACATAATCAGCTTTAATTTTCATATACTCTCAAATTTGTTATGATGAATCTTTTTTTATTTACTTCATTCTCAATGACGCCCTGCTGAGCGCAAGGTCATAGGCTTGGTGGTAATACTTGATAAACTCGCTCCACAGAGCCTTCTTCGACAGTTTCTCGGCAGCCGAGCGGGCGTCTGCCACCTGTTTCTTGGTCATTGCCGAGAACTCTGCCACGGTGTCCTTGATGGCGTCAGCCACCTCGGAGTAGTTGTAGTCGGTGCGATGGATTACCTTCACGCCGTCTTTCAGTTCGCCATAATGCCCAACCTCGGTGTTGACCCACTGACCGAATCCTGCAAGGTCGGTAGTGATACATGGCACCTTGAATGCTATGGCCTCAAGCGGGGTATATCCCCACGGTTCGTAATACGAGGGATATATGCAGAGGTCATTACCTAATATTATATCATAATAGGTCATATTGAGTATGCCGTCATTTCCGTCGAGATAGCAAGGCAGGAAGATTACCTTCACATTGTCTTCCTTGCGGTTGTGCATGTCGTAGTACTTCATCATGCTGAGCACATTGTCGTGGCTCATCTCGTGGAGCCAATGGGTGACTTGCGGCACCTCAAGCGGTGTGTCATACTGCTTGCCTGAGTCAAGGCGTTCCTTAAGATCCTGACGCGGTTCGCCCACCCATCCGGGCACCTCAATAAAAGCGAGAACCTTTTTCTTCAATTCCTTGTCTCTCAGCAGTCTGTTCATCGACTCTATATATACATCCACACCCTTGTTGCGGAATTCATATCTACCGCTTGTAGATACAATGAGTGTGTCGTCGCCGAGACTCTCGCCGAGCAACGCGTTGGCCACATCAAGCAGGCGCTTGCGTGCAGCCTTGCGCTTGCGTGTGAAGGTGGCGGCATTAGCTGGCACAAAACTGTTGTCAAAGCCATTGGGCAGCACCTCGTCCACTTTCTTGTCGAGCAGTTCCAAACACTCCCTGGCGGTAATCTCGCTCACGGTGGTGAAGCAGTCGCAATGGAAAGCCGTCTGCTTCTCTATCGAGTGCTTGCTCTGCATATTGAGCTCGCCAGCCATCTGGTCGCCATTGTATGCGAAGAGATAGTCATAGAGGGGCTTCATATTGCCGGCAATGCTTCGACCGATACTTGTAGCATGTGTGGTGAAGATAGTGCCCACCTGTGGCAACTTGTTGTTGACGTAGAGCAATCCCAGACCAGTCATCCACTCATTGGCGTGATAGATGACCTTATCCTTCTTTGTAATAGCAAAATTATAGTAACTCTCGACTACAAGACCGGCTGCATAAGAGAACATCGAAGCCTCGTCGTAGTCGCCGTAAGCATGCAGGCTGTCAACCTGGTAGTTTTCCCAGAGCCAGCCGTAAATCTCGTTTTTCTTCTCATAATACTTCTGGAAATCCACGAGAATAGCTATAGGATTTCCAGGTATGGTCCAACGTCCAACCTTGACCTTTAGACCTTCCTCAGTAGCTGTTTTTTTCCAATCGGCAAGCAACTTTGCATCTTCCTTGAAATAGGGGCATGCATTTTCGTGCCATACGTCAGGACCTATGAAGAACACCTTATCCTGCATTTCCTGCTGTAGCGTATTGG
This sequence comes from uncultured Prevotella sp., assembly GCA_945869265.1. Taxonomy (GTDB): domain Bacteria; phylum Bacteroidota; class Bacteroidia; order Bacteroidales; family Bacteroidaceae; genus Prevotella. The sequence goes on from CAMBOI010000043.1 coordinate 4,375, forward strand.
CTCGGGTAGAAAGCACTGTGTAAATTCCACCTACCTTATTGCAAACTTCCCAACTGGATTCGAATATATAATCCGGATTCATTATAAAACAATTTTATCTTAATTTACCAATTCGGCCGCAAAGATAACTAAAATTTTCTTTATTTGCAATAAAAAAGCGATAAAATATTAAAAAAATGAAGATATATTGATTTATGTTTGCTATCTTTGCACAAAAATTTAAGATTTCATGAAAAAAACATTGTTTATTTCGACATTTATGTTGTTGGGATTTTCATTGGTTTTCGCCCAAAACCCGACAAACCCATTCAAGGGCCGTTTCGACAACGACGAATACAAGGTTTACCTTGTGCTCAACCTTCACGACCAGAATGTGAAGGTGCCAGGACAAGACCTTTACGGCGAGCTCCCCGGCTATCTCGGCAAGCGCAACAACTCGTTCTGCTGGCTCATCACTGGAGCCAAGGTGAAATCAAATAGCAAAGCCAATATCGAACTCATCAACGAATACGGCAGCGAGGATCTCGAAGCCATGCTCACCCTGCAGGGCGACTCCCTGCTCACCCTCAAGCAGGGCGAAGGCAGCGACATCAAGGTGCCCAATAAGGGAAAATGGCAGAAGTTGCCCTCCACCCTTATTTTCAAGAGAAAAAAATGAGCGAGGCGGGGTCAATCCATTGAGGAGTGATAGCGCATGAGTCCGTCCATCGGACTGCGCATCACCTTGCCAAGGCTATATCCCTCAGCCATGGCAGCCTTCTCCAACTGCTCGCGGTAGTAGTAGGCCACGCTCCCTATCGCCCCCACGTGCAAGTCCTTGCGCCCATACCTGTTGACATTGCGGCGGAAATGCTCGCGGAAGTTATCCACTACCATCTCCTCCAACTGTTTCACCTCAAGATGTTGCCTTATAAACTTCGACGTGGAGGCAAGGAAACGGTTGGCGAGTGGTTCGCGATACACCTTATTTATAATAATATTTATACTGAGTCCGGTCTCTGAGAGCCATTCGTCCTTCAGGCTTTCGGGCAATTGACCCTTGAAAAGAGCATTCACGAATAATTTGCCGAGCACTGCCCCACTACCCTCGTCACCGAGGATATATCCCAACGGGGGAGTATTCTCCACCACTCTCTTGCCGTCATACAGACACGAGTTGGCACCAGTGCCCATTATGCAGGCAATGCCCTCGTTGGCTCCGCACACTGCCCTTGCCGCCGCCAACAGGTCGCCTTGCGCCTCTATCCTCGTGCAGTGCGGAAAAGCCTTGCCAAGGATGCTACACATCATCTCAACCTTGTCCTCGCGACATCCGCTCCCGTAGAAGTATATCTCCTTGGGATAGATGTCACCCATCTTCGGCAGCAGTTCTGTCTCTATCACCGCCGCGATATTATCCGTGTCCTGATGAAAAGGATTGATGCCTTGGGTAGCCATCGAGGTCACCATCCGTCCATCGTCAACCACAGCCCAGTCGGTCTTCGTACTGCCGCTGTCAGCTATCAAAATCATACCCATATATCGTTTTTTGGGTGTAAAGGTACAACTTTTTTCCTATTTACTGCTCATATTTTCAAAAAAAAGCGTAACTTTGCACGAAAATTCCGAAATATTCATCAAGAGAAAGACAATGAAAAGACTATTTGCTATCATATTTGTGGCATTTGCCTGTACGTTGAGTGCCCATGCCGTTTTGAAGGAGAAAGACCTTGAGCGCACACTTGCCATACTGCGTATTGAACTCACAAACACCCACCGCGAGATGTCGCAGCGGGTGGAGGTCAATAAGAAGAAAGCCGAGGCGATGCGAAGCAGTCTGATATCCGTACTGCAGAAGAGCAACCAGAACGCGCTCATGCTCTATTCTCAAAAGGAAGACTACGTGTTCGACCTCACCTATGCCTGTCATGAGGCCACCGAGCAGTATCAGACATTCGTAAAGTTTCAGGTGCCCTTCAAGTCCTACCTTGACAAGACCCAACTCGACATCGCCCGCTACGACAGTCTCGTGGCGAGCCTAAAGCGCATGCCCGTGATGGTGCTCAGCGACAAGTCGAAGATCGATCGTAACGTGTGCCTCACCCTTGCCTCCGACATACGCAACACCCTGCGCGACAACTACGAGAACACCCGCGACTATATACGCATCTACGACATGAGCGAGTCGCGACTGAAGGCCATCAACGACTATGCCAACAAGCGATATGACGACATACAGACAAGTATCTTCAAGAACGGCGGCGATGATTATCTGAAGATACTCTCGCGACTGCCGTCGGCCATCTCAGAGACTCAGACCACCGTCTCTCAGAAATACTCGTCATCCGCCCACCGCCATTCGCAGTGGGACAGCCGCATCATCCTCTCGCTCTTCGTCAGCATCATCTTCTATGGCATAATAGCCTCGCTGCTCAATGTGGCAGCCTTCCGCTATTTGCTGCCCAAGCGCGTGCAGACAAATGATTTCCGCAAGAAGCGCTCGTGCATCATCATGGCCACCACCACGGTCACCTTCGCCATCATCGTAGGTATCATACGCGCCACAACCCAGCAGAACTTCCTCATCATGGCCAGCGACCTGCTTGTGGAATATGCGTGGCTCCTGGGCGTGATTCTCATCTCGCTCTTGCTACGTCTCAACGACCGTCAGATCAAGAGTGCCTATCGCATCTATAGTCCTCTCGTGGCAATAGGATTCATCGTGATATCCTTCCGCATCATCCTTATCCCCAACGAACTTGTCAACCTCATCTTCCCGCCCATCCTTCTGCTGTGTTCTATATGGCAGTGGTTGGCAGTGAGAAAGCACAACCAGAACATACCTCGCTCCGACATGTTCTACACCTACATGTCGCTCGTCGTCTTTATCGCTTCGGTGGTCAGTTCGTGGATAGGATTCACCCTGCTCAGCGTGCAGATGCTGATATGGTGGATAATGCAGCTCACATGCATTCTCACCATCGCCTGCCTCAGCCGATATATCGTGTTCTATGGCAAGCGCCATCGTCTCGACAGCAAACCGGTCACTTCCACCTGGGCTTATCATCTCGTACGCGAGGCAGTGCTGCCCGTCATGGCAGTCATATCGGTGATGATAAGCATCTATTGGGCTGCCGACGTGTTCAATCTCAGCGACCTCTGCTGGTCGCTCTTCACCCGCGACTTTGTCAACCTCGACAATCTCAAGCTCTCGCTCATCCGTGTGGCCGTTGTCACTTCGTTGTGGTTCTTCTTCCGATATGTATGCGACACATGCCGTTCGCTGCTTCGCCGTCATTTCGAGCTTCAGGATCCCACTTCGGTTGAGAGCCGCATGACAATGGCCAAGAATGTGCTTCAGGTAGTGGTGTGGGGCGCATGGTTCCTGATGAGCCTCTCCATCCTCGGCATCAGTTTTGCATGGCTGATGGTTGTCACAGGAGGATTATCCACTGGTATCGGTTTTGCCTCCAAGGACATCATCGAGAATATCTACTACGGCATATCGCTCATGACGGGACGTATCAAGGTGGGCGACCTTATCGAATGTGACGGTGTGCGAGGCAAGGTGGCATCCATCAGCTACACCAGCACACTCATCGAGGCTACCGACGGTTCGGTGATAGCCTTCCAGAACAGTCAGCTCTTCACCAAGAACTACAAGAATCTCACCCGCAACCACGGTTTTGCCCTCTCGGTCATCGTCTTCGGCGTGGGCTATGGCAGCGACATCAACGACGCTTGCCGCAAGGTGGAGCAAGCCGTAAGCGCTCTTGCTCATCCCGGCATCGACCCCGAGAAGCCGGTGAAGGCAGTGTTCATGGAGTTTGGCGACAGCAGTATCAACATCAAGTTGCTCTGTTGGGTGGATGTACTTCGCCAGGTGTATGTGGAGAGCGACATCAAGGAGTGTATCTACAACACTCTCCTCGCCAACGACATCGAAATGCCGTTCCCGAAGCGCGATATATATATTAAGAATGAGTGATTAAAACTATTTAACGCATAATATTTGCTCGTTTCGCTCAAATATCTTACCTTTGCAGTCGCATTGCGGAATTAGCTCAGTTGGTAGAGCATTGGCTTCCCAAGCCGAGGGTCGCGGGTTCGAGTCCCGTATTCCGCTCCATCTCCCCCACTCTTTTTTATTATTGTAGGACATCTGGATGTTATCATCCTGGACTGACTCCAATAAAAGATGGTTGGCAGACCATCTCTATTTGTATTGATGCTCACCCCCTTATTTTTTTTCTTTATCAGAACAGGTCTCTCGTGCCTTGTCCGTCGTCCCTGTGATGGTCCTTGGGGAAGGGCTCTCCGCCCCATGCCTTCACCTGAGTCCAAGGCTGCGGTGCATCCGTCCAGAAGGGATGGGAGGCTGGCAATCCGAGGGGAAGAAATGCGAGGGAGGTCATATAGAGACCAAACTGAGGGCCGTCGGCATACCATCCGTCGCCGGTGTACCATTCCTCAGTCTTGCGTATCGCCGAGTTGACGCGATATTGGTCGTAGGGAGCCTTCACCTTGGCGAGGAAGCTCTCGATGGTGGATGAGAAGAGGAGCCAGTTGGTGTAGGGAGGGTCGATGCTTCTCAACTGTGTGAACTCCTTGATATATCGCTGCTTTGTGACATCGTCGAGCGGCATCCAAAGCGCGTCGAAGCCACATGCCAGAAGGGCGTAGCCTCGGGCTTATGGCGTGTCTGCCAACTGTTGTTAACCTTGTCGATGATGCTGCGCACCTTTGCCGCCTCACTCTTGGGTGCGGCATAGGCTAAACAGGCAAATGTCCATAACACTAAAGACATAAGGATGTTTCTTCTAATTTGATTTGTCATTTCTCGGGGGACTTTTTTTGATTTATAGTCGCAAAATCAGATTAGTTACAATCCCAAGCGATAGCCCACAGTGACGGAGAACACACTGCTGCGCAACTTGTCGGCATAACCATCGAGATTCAACTTGCTCAGTCCAATGCGATATTGAGCCTCGAGGATGACATTCTCATATTCGTAGGAAAAACCCACGGGAATTGAAATGTCGAAATGCTTGTAGCTATCCTTTACGTCGATCTCTTCTGCTAAATATACATTGCTGCCCTCCTGTGCGGGATTGCCGTCGGCATCATAATAGATGATATTGCCCGGATTCAACTTGTCGTAGAGTCCCGACACTACATTATACTTGAATTTTGCTGAAAGCATGAATCCCAACTGTACGCCGGCTTTCAGGGCAAAGTTGTCGGTGAGATATACATTAAACTTGACAGGAACATTCAGGAAACCAAAGTTAACCCTCATATTCTCAAATTTACTGAACTCATACAGATTCTCCGAGCCTGCCTTCTTCTCTCCCTTATGGAAATCATTATACTTCTCATTCTGCATGGCATACATCGCACCCACTGTCAATCCGATACGGTCGTGCACCATGTATTCTATATCCACGCCGCCCTCAAATCCTAACTTATACGACGAATTGACATATTTGCTGCCATCTTCACTGAGCCACACTTTGTCGTCTGCAAGTTTGAAGAGATTCACTCCCACCTTCGGGATAATCGACCATTCGCCAGCCTCGCGCTTCTGTGCGCCGGCATTTGTCATCACTCCGCAAACCAGCATGAAAGCCAATAACCTTGAAGTCATATTTTTCATATTCATTGATATTTATAATTGTTATTAATTATGCAAATCGGCTGCAAAGATACACATAATTTTCCACTCCACCTAATTATTTAGTAATATTTATAAAAAGAAAAATACAATGTAGGCACCGGCATTAATAGTTGTCAATATATAAAAAATCGGTCAATACGGATATTTTTTTGATATGAGCACTACTTTTTCGTGAAAAAAATTGTTATTATTGGATGTTTTTTGTATTTTTGCAGCGTTAAAAGTTAAAATAAACAAAGTTTTGGATTTAAAAAACATACATTATGAAAGTATTAAGAAGAACATTTGTCGTTCTGTCTGTGTTGTTAGTATCGACATTAGCGTTGGCTGAGACATCCGACGAACCTGTAATAGGAATAGTAGGCCGCACGGAGTGCAGTGGCTTCTGGCGTTATGACTTCAACTATGAGACAGTTGATGCCGACGGCAAGACACCCATCGTACTCTCCGCAGCCATCTTTATGACTAAGAGTGTGCACGACAAGGAAATTAAAGCCAAAGGATGCGGATTGATAAACCACTACACCATCACCGACGACGAACAGCGTGCTACCAACGTGACGGGTTCTTTCACTCTCGAAGGAGTCTTCGCCAACTCCAATTACATTATGATTGAGTCCGACGGATTTGGATTCGGCATTGATGTAAAGCGCAACCAGAAGTATCTGCAAGGTAGGGCTACGGCACGAGTGAATATCGACGCCTTCCTTGCCGGTCGCAAACTGATGGAGGCTGAGGGATATGAATTTGAGAATGTGGTGCTCAACTTGGGTTACTCGCAGGGCGGAAACTCGGGTATGTGGGTCAACCGACTTGTGGCTGAGGGCTATCGCAGTGATGAACTGCCGAAGATTGACTATTGCATCATCGGTGGCGGCCCCTACGACATGTATTCACACTACCGCAAATTGGCTGAGGATAATGTGTCGCAATATCCTGTAGCCCTGCCGCTTATCCTCAGCGGAATGATTGACGCAGGGGGATATAAGGTGAAGAACGAGGACGTGTTCACAGATGACTTTGTGCAGTATCTGCCCGAACTGTTCGACTCAAAGAAGCATGACACCGACTACATTAACGAATTCATATATAAGACGTATGGCAGCAGCAGCGACAAGAGTCTGCCTTTGGATAAAATCGTGAAGCCAGAATTCTTCGACGAGGAGAGCGAGCCTATGAAGGATATCGTATATCACTTGAAGGAGAACTCCCTTGTATATGATTCATGGAAGCCGGATAAGACTGATAAAATATCATTCTATCATTCACCTTACGACGAGGTTGTACCCTTCCTCAATCAAGAAAGTATGGAGAAACATCTGGTCGCCAATGGCTATACTTCCTTCGACATAGATAGCTCATCTACGGAAGGTCATACTGATAGCGGCACTCTTTATGCAATGTTTGCAGCTCTGCATATCAGTGATTTTGTCCCCACAGGCATGGAGGATGTGTTCCGCGAGATACCGCGTGAGGCAACGCATGACATATACAGTATCGACGGTCGCCTGATACGCAAGCAGACCACACTGAGCGAGGCATTCCGTTCGCTGCCCAAGGGCGTATATGTAATCAACGGACGTAAGATTGTGAAAAATTAACTTTAGTGACAATAGATATGAATAAAAAAATGTTGATAACCGTAGTGCTCTTGGCAACGATGACTGTTGCCAAGGCACAATGGCAGGTAGGACTGACTGCGGGATATTCCCTCAATGCCATGTCCACTGACACTCGCTATGCCTACGACCTCAACTATGGGTCGAGAGGTGGAGTGGCTATCGGAATACCGGTGGCATATTCATTTAATGACTGGTTTGCATTGCGTGCCGATGCCCAGTTTGTTCAGAAAAACTTTAAGATGCATCGCAGCGGTTTCTTTGATGGCTTCCGCTACAATCAGCGCAACAGCTATTTCTCATTGCCCATTGTTGCACAGTTCTCCTTTGGCGGCAAGCGTCTAAGGGGCTTTGTCAATGGTGGAGGATACCTGGGATATTGGCTGTCAGCCCACCGCAAAGGTATCACACGTAATGATGACGAGACAGGAGAAGATAATGGTTATTTTCTTAATGACAAGAATATCGTGGCATATAGCGAGAAGGTGGATTTCGACTCACGTCGCGACAACCGCTTCGATGCCGGTGTCACTGCGGGAGCCGGAGTGGAATATCGTCTCACACCGCTCATCTCTCTGACAGCCGAGGTGCGCCATTACTACGGTCTTACCAATATGTATAAGAACACCACCGTGGGCGATCCCCGCTATAACACCACTTGGACATTCCAGGCAGGATGCATGATACATCTCGACAAGAAAAACAATAAAAAGAAAGGGCAGAAACAATGAAAATATTATCACATATAACATGGGCTGCAGTTATTGTGTTTGCCCTTGCCTCCATCTCATCGTGCCGCGAGGACAGTGAGGAGAAGTATAATCCTAACTTTTTGTATTATGGTACATACGTACAGCAGTTTGACGCTGTATATAACGGCATCCTCTACAGCTATCCTTATTGGGATGTGGATACCGCCGACATCATCGGACGTCACGACTACTGGCGCGCCAAGGCTGCCGAACTCGACAAACAAGACTCGGTGGATAATGAGGTGTTGGAGAAAATCTATACGAATATGTATGGCACATTGCTCGACCACCACATGGCCATCAGAGTGAAAAACCTTAAACCTCTCCCAAGTCAGGCTGATTTTGGAATGGCAATAGTTTCGCCTGGCAACATCGAGGTGAGGAAAAGAAGTGACTATGCACCATCGCCTGTTTATTATAACCATGTGCCTTCCATGATTTCGAAACTACAAGAACAAGGCAAGGTGACAGAATGTTGCAGTTGGCAGACCGATGATGATTTCATACTCGTATCTTGTCTTATCGACAGCGACATCCTTTACTTCTATCTGAGTAGTTTTGATTTGACTGGACATATAGGACAAGACAAATCCGAAGACAACATCATGGTGAACAAGGTGGTTGACAACTATCTGAACATCATTAGCACCAAGCAGGACTTGAAGGGCGTGATTATTGATGTAAGAGGTAATGGTGGTGGATGGGTGAAAGACCAATGGACGGTGTTGGGAGCACTTATCGACACTCCGCGACTGCTCTTCACATCACGAAGGAAAAACGGTACGGGATTATATGACTACGACCCCTTTGTTGAGACATACGTGTCACCCCATAAGTGCCACCTGCTCAATAAGGATGCCAAGATTGTAGGACTCTGCGATATGAGATCTGTGAGCTGTGCCGAGGCTGCAAGTTCATTCATAAAGCACCTGCCCAATGGTCATCTCATCGGTAATCGAACATACGGCGGCACTTGTGTGCTCAATGGATTATATGATGCAGACTATTCAGGCACATTCGGTTCGAGTGATGATAATCATTTTGTATATTTGCCTACCTACCTTGTTTTATATGGCGAGGAACGCGCACTGTATGAAGGTGTGGGAGTAACTCCCGACGAGACTGTGCCGTATGACGAGCAGCTATTTAGGCAAACCCATGAAGACAACCAGTTGAGTGCAGCTATTAATTACATACATGCTAAATAATCTGCGGAATAAAAAGAGCCTTTCGAATCGACAGGCTCTTTTGTTATTACAGAAGTTATTAATCCTTCACCATCTTACGTCCGTTGATTACATACACGCCCTTTGGCAGCGAACGTAATGCCTCTCTCAGCGTAGTCTGCTTGCGTATCAGGCGACCGTCGATACTATATATGTCATGCGTTGCCTCACGCGGTATCTCGCGGAACACATCCTCCATGCCTGTGGGGACGAATTCACTAAGTAGCAATGCTGTGTACATTACATAAAGTTTACCTGTATCAGTATGACCTTCTGTAGATGAGTCATCTATGTCGAAGGAAGTATAGCCATTATCGAGCAGATGCCTCTCCATACTTTCTTGATTGAGGAAGGGCACAACCTCGTCGGAAGGTGAATGATAGAATGTTATTTTATCAGTCTTCTCCGGCTTCCATGAATCATATACGAGGGAGTTCTCCTTCAAGTGATATACGATATCCTTCATCGGCTCGCTCTCCTCGTCGAAGAATGCCGGCTTCACTATTTTTTCTAAAGGCAGACTCTTGTCGTCGGCATTTCCATACGTCTTATATATGAAATCGTTAATGTAGTCTGTGTTATGCGTTTTCGAGTCGAACAGTTCGGGCAGATACTGCACAAAGTCGTCACTGAACACGTCCTCGTTCTTCACCTTATATCCTCCCGCGTCAATCATTCCGCTGAGGATAAGCGGCAGTGCAACAGGATATTGCGACACATTATCCTCAGCCAACTTGCGGTAGTGTGAATACATGTCGTAGGGTCCGCCACCGATGATGCAATAGTCAATCTTAGGCAGTTCATCGCTGCGATAGCCCTCAGCCACAAGTCGGTTGACCCACATTCCCGAGTTTCCGCCCTGCGAGTAACCCAAGTTGAGCACCACGTTCTCAAATTCATATCCCTCAGCCTCCATCAGTTTGCGTCCGGCAAGGAAGGCATCGATATTCTCTCGTGCAGTAGCCCTGCCTTGCAGATACTTCTGGTTGCGCTTGACATCAATACCGAATCCAAATCCGTCGGACTCAATCATAATGTAATTGGAGTTGGCAAGCACTCCTTCGAGAGTAATAAAATCAGTCACGTTGGTAGGGCGCTCCTTGTCGTCGGTGATGGTATAGTGGTTAATCAATCCGCATCCCTTGGCTTTAATTTCCTTGTCGTGCACATCATGGGTCATAAAGATGGCGGCGGAGAGCACGATGGGAGTCTCGCCGTCGGCATCAACAGTCTCATAGTTGAAGTCATAACGCCAGAAACTACCGCAATCCGTGCGGCCTACTATTCCTATTACAGGTTCTTCGGTAGTCTCAGCTACCGCTAATGTCGATACCAACAATACCAACAAAAGGACAAATGATTTTCTTAGTTTATTCATAACTATAATGTATTAATATCCATTTTTGTTTGATTCTTAATTGCAAAGATAATAATAAAATTTGAAGTTCAACACTGTTTTTAAAGAAAATTGCATTTTTATAGTTTTTATTTTTGTCAATCGAGAAATTTTTGGTCAATTTAGATAATAATTAAAGCGAAAACAATATTTTCCTTAAATTTATTATTTCATTCCTTATTATTTTATTAACTTTGCCGATGAAACTTGGAAAACTCCCTTCGTCTTCACATCGGCAATGCTGTCGGTTTATCTCTCCCGTATCTACGGCAATCCCCAAACCGTTCTCTCTACGGCATTCAACACCCGTGAAAAGGACATGAGACAATGCGATGGCATGTTCGTAAATCTACTTGCCATTCCCTACTCCTATTCCCCCGACAAATCACTCACCGACCTCTTGGTTGATACAAAGACCACACTGAAGGATGGTTTGTCTCACGGACGATGCCCGTTTAATGTATATGCCAACGAACTCACTCGCCGTGGCAGGGATGTAGAGTCTATTATCAGATATAATGTAGTGTCCAACTCTGGTGAGTCGAAGACTATCCGTGCTGTGGAGCACTATGAGTCACATCTGCCTCTTACTGTTCGCGTCAACTACAATCTCAGCGACAAAGCAGGATTGCAACTCATCACTCTTGAATACCAGACAGCTGCCTTCACTAATGAGCAAATGGAGAATATGGCATTCCAGATGAAGACGATGATAATGTATGCCGTGAATCATCCCGACCTGCCATGTGGTGAATGGAAAATGCCGTTATCGGACGCTGAAATGGCAAGGCTCGCCAACTTCAACCGCACAGAGTGCGACTACGACAACACACAGACCATCCCCTCGCTCTTCCGCAAGGCTGCCGCCATGTATCCCGACAACGACTGCGTGGTATATGACGGACGCCACTATAGCTATAAAGAGGTGGACACTATCTCCGACAACATCGCATGGATGATACACGAGCGAGGCATTGGTCGCGAACAGGTTGTCTCCGTGCTCATCCCCCGTTGCGAATATATGGCGATAGCCTCACTTGGCATCGTTAAGGCAGGAGCAGCCTATCAGCCCCTCGACCCCACCTATCCCGAGGAGCGTCTCAACTTCATGATGCAGGATGCCGATGCCCGCCTTCTCATCTGCGACCGCTCCCTCCGTCCCAAAGTAAATGAATATCAAGGCGACATCCTCTATATCGACGAAATAACAACCACCGCCTCCAGTCCCTCAGCCACCGTTCCCCGAAGTTTCGCTTCGGGGCGGCTCCCCCTCTCCCCTCTCCCTTCCTCCCTCTTCATCCTGCTCTACACCTCCGGCTCCACCGGCACTCCAAAAGGCTGCCAGATAGAGCATCGCAACATCGTGGCATTCTGCCATTGGTATCAGCGCTACTACAACCTCCATCCCGCGCACAAAGTGGCTGCCTACGCCAGTTATGGTTTCGATGCCAACATGATGGACATGTATCCAGCCATCACCTGCGGAGCCTCCACCCATATCATCCCCGAGGAAATACGCCTCGACATCATCGCCCTCAATGAATACTTTGAGCGCGAGGGCATCACACATAGTTTTATGACAACCCAAGTGGGCCGAATGTTTGCCACAAGTGTTGACAACCATTCCCTGTTCCATCTCAGTATTGGAGGCGAAAAACTCGTTCCTTGTGAGGTGGATAAGCCATATAAATTCTATAATGTATATGGTCCTACGGAATGTACTATATTCTCAACTGCTTATCCTATGACAAGCATAAAGGACAATGTGCCTATCGGTAGCCCCGTGGATAACATGAAGGCATACGTCATCGACAAGCAGAAACATCTTCTGCCGATTGGTGCCCCGGGAGAATTGTGTCTCTCCGGTCCGCAGATTTCACGCGGCTATCTCAATCGCCCCGAACAGACAGCCAAGGCATACGAGCCAAATCCTTTCTCAAACGAGGATGGATATGAGCGCATATATCACACTGGCGACATAGTGCGCTGGCTGCCCGATGGCAACATCGAGTTTGTGGGTCGCAAGGATGCCCAAGTAAAAATTCGCGGTTTCCGCATCGAACTCACCGAGGTGGAGGCTGTCGTGAGGGAATATCCTCAGATAAAGGATGCCACTGTTCAGGCCTTTGATGCCCCTGGTGGCGGAAAGTTCATCTGCGCCTATATCGTCAGCGACGAAAAGGTGGATGTTCAGAGTCTCAACGCCTTCATCCAGGAGAGGAAACCACCTTATATGGTGCCCGCAGTGACAATGCAGATTGACAAGATTCCGCTCAACCAGAATCAGAAGGTGAACAAGAAGGCATTGCCCACTCCCGAATTGAAACAAGAAGAGACTACCAGCTCGTTTGTAGCTCCAAAGACCGATTTACAGAAGACTATCTGCGACATCTACTCCGAGGTGCTCGGATTGGAGCGCGTGGGCATCACCGACAATTTCTTCCTTATTGGCGGCACTTCCATCCTCGCCATCAAGGTAGCGATGAAGTGTATGCTCAAGGGATTGCATGTGGTATATTCCGAGATATTCCAATATGCCATGCCGGCCGAACTTGCCGCTTATTTGGAGGGAAAGGAAGTCAATGATTCCGCGTCTTCTTCTGTTGAGGTTGCTACTGATAGTGATAAAGAGGAATCAGAGACTACGGTTGACCAACCATGGCGCAAGGCTCTCGTTTATAACAATTCAGAGCATGTCGGTCTATTAGACATAACGCCCACCCACACCTACCTCCTCACCGGAGCGACAGGATTCCTTGGCGTTCATATCCTCAACTACATCATCGAGAATACTGATGCCACGGTGTATTGCCTTGTGCGCAAGGGAAGCTTCGACTCTCCCGAAGAACGCCTTGAAGGTATCTGCTTCTATTATTTCAACAAGTCGTATGCCGACCTTGTTGGCAAGCGCATATTCTGTATCGACGGAGAAATCGACAACAAGACACTTGTTGACAGTCTTGCCGACCTGCCGTTCGACACTCTTATCAATGCCGCCGCGATAGTTAAGCATTTCAGCAATGACGACTCCTTGGAGCGCGTTAATGTGGAAGGCGTGAGGTATCTTGCCGAGATGTGTCTTCGCGCCGGTCGCCGTATCACTCATGTCTCCACGCTAAGTGTAGGCGGATTGAATGTGGATAATGCCGTTGACATCAACCGCAAGTTCTACGAGAGCGACCTCTTCTTCGGTCAGGACACCACCTATAACGTCTATGTCGATACCAAGTCGCGCGGCGAGGAGGCTTTGCTCAATCTTGTGCCGTCAGGCCTAAAAGGAAAGATAGTGCGTGTGGGCAATCTCATGAGCCGCAATGACGACGGTGAGTTCCAGATAAACTTCAACACCAACGGTTTTATGCGCACGTTGAGAGGCTACACCACTCTCGGATGCTGTCCTGTCTCTTTGGCTGACAAGGAATATGAGTTCTCGCCCATCGACGCAGTGGCTAAGGCCATAGTGATGCTGTCCGACACCAATCCCGAGTTCACCGTATTCCATATCTACAATCGCCATCGTGTCCACCTCATCGACATCATCCAGATGTTGAACGACATGGGCATGAAGATTGATATGGTTGAAGACAATGTGTTCCAGCAACATCTTATGAAGGCTTTCGAAAATGGGGCGGACGACAAGATTGGCGGACTGGTGTCATATAAATCCAAGGCGAGCAAGCACATTCTGCGACCCATAGAATGGAATTCCGACTTCACCACAAAAGTGCTCTACCGCCTCGGATTCACATGGCCCATCACTGGCCACGGTTATATCCACAATGCCATCGACGCTGTAAGGTCGTTGGGATTCTTTGACTAATCATTATTGAAAAAAAACTCCGTCTGGAATCACTTCCGGACGGAGCACACCAAATAACTTTGTATCATGTAAATTAATGCTTTCTATCTCTCAAATTTCATCAATTTGCTTTTTTAAGATGTTTCGAAGGTCAAAGCCTCACGGCCTTGCCTTCAACATTTACATCTTCGTGTTACCTGAAATAATCTTTTTTAACTTTACCTTAGAAGTAATTCACTAATTACCTAATACCTAAATCGAAATAACTAACAATCTTTATTACCAATAACTAAAAACCTAAATAACATGTATGTCGTAATCTAAAACGATTTTCTATCTTTTTGTCTTTTGACGATGCAAAGGTACTACATTTTTCTGTATTAGTCAATAGTTTTATGACGAAAAGTTGAAAAAATCGCGTATCTATTGACCAATATCAAGTTTGTTGTGTGCGAACACACATATTTTTGGGTGTTAATGCCACATTTATTGTTTTTTTTGTAACTTTGCAAGCGAAAAACATTCAGTATAATGATTTGGCTTATAAAGAACGACAGTATGAAGGGCAGGCTCGGCAAGTTGGTGCTGCCCATATTCATTGAGACGGCATTGGTGATGCTGTTGGGAGTGGTGGACACGATTATGCTCAGCCAACACTCCGACAACTCGGTGGCAGCAGTGGGTGTGGTCAACCAGATAGTTAACTTGGCGGTGTTGGTGTTCCAGGTCATCAGCTTTGGAACGACAGTGCTTTGCTCGCAGTATCTCGGTGCCGGACTCAAGGAGAGGATGGTGCAAGCCACTGGAATGGCCATTGTGCTGAATGCAGTGAGCGGTATCATCATCAGCTCATGCCTCTACTTCGGTTGCACTGCCATGCTCAAGATGATGGGCTTGCGCCCCGAACTACTAAGTGAGGGCGTGAGCTATATGCACATTGTGGGAGCGTTTGCCTTCTTCCAAGCCATATCACTTGCCATATCGGCATCGCTGCGCAGTGCCGGCAAGGCTAAATATCCGATGATGGTGACAGTGGTGGTGAACATACTGAACATCATCGGCAATTACACCCTCATCTTCGGTAAGTTTGGCATGCCTGCCCTCGGAGTGGAGGGAGCGGCGATATCCACGAGTATAGCGCGCGGAGTGAGCATGGTGCTGCTGTTTGTCATCCTGTTCCGCAAGCATATACCCTCCTTCCCTACCCGACTGTTCCGTCCGTTCCCATGGATTGAGCTTAAGAACCTGCTGAAGATTGGATTGCCCGCAGCAGGCGAGGAAATCAGCTATAGCGGTTCGCAGGTGGTGATCACGTTCTTCATCAACATGCTCGGCAACGAGGCTCTCATCACTCGCACCTACTGTTGGAACATGGCATTCGTGGTGTGCGTCTTCTCGATAGCCATGGGACAAGGCGGAGCCATATTGATAGGCCATCTTGTGGGCGAAAGAAGGGTGAGGACTGCGTATATCCTTGGCTGCTACACCCGTCGTGTTGCCATCATCACGGCAGCATCGTTGTCGGTGGTGCTCGCCATGTGCGGAGGCAAGGTGTTGTCGTGGCTCACCGACAACGAGGCGATTGTTAGTCTTGGTATTATAATAATGTGGGTGCAGGTGGCATTGGAGATTGGCCGTGCCATAAACATCTGGGCAACTCAGGCACTGAGGGCCACGGGCGATGTCAACTTCCAGTTCTACGTGGGCATCACTGTGCAGTGGCTTGTATCTGTAGTGCTGAGCTATCTGTTGGGCGTGCACTGGGGCTTCGGCCTTATAGCCATGTGGGCGAGCTTCGCGCTCGACGAGAATATCCGAGGTCTTATATTTATATATAGGTGGAAGTCGATGAAGTGGAGCACGAAGAGCTTTGTGAAAGATTAAGAATATCATATAAGGAATAGACATCCATAATGGGCTTTTGAATTTGGGATAGAAAGCACAAAAAAGGAAAAATCCGCAAGATGTTGATAAACAACGTCTTGCGGATATTCTTTTGAGGTACCTAGCAGAGTCGAACTGCTCTACACGGTTTTGCAGACCGTTACCTA
>CAMBOI010000044.1 GCA_945869265.1 uncultured Prevotella sp.
AATCCTATATATAAAAAGGTGACAATCACAAACAACAAAAAGTTGATTGTTGAGGATATCGTGATGAATGAAGGTGTGGAACTCGCCGAGGTGAACGTTAAGGGTGCATTCTCAGGACAGAGACGCGCACTGCAGATGCAGAAGAGTTCTATGGGTGTGACCAACGTGGTTAGTGCCGACCAGGTGGGCAAGTTCCCCGACTCAAATATTGGTGACGCCCTGAAGCGTATCAACGGTATCAACGTGCAGTATGACCAGGGCGAGGCTCGCTTCGGACAGGTGCGCGGAACAAGTGCCGACCTTACCTCTGTTACAGTAAACGGTAACCGTTTGCCTTCTGCCGAGGGTGATACACGTAATGTACAGCTCGACCTTATTCCTGCAGATATGGTGCAGACTATCGAGGTGTCAAAGGTTGTGACATCGGATATGGATGGTGATGCCATAGGTGGTGCAATCAACCTCGTTACAAAGAACACTCCGTTCCGTCGTGTACTCAATTTTACAGGTTCAACGGGATATACATGGATTTCTGGTAAACCGCAGTGGAACATTGGTGGAACATGGGGCGACCGCTTCTTCGACAACAAACTCGGTATCATGGCAAGTGCCTCTTATCAGTATGCTCCAGGCGGTTCGGACAATACCGAGTTTGAATATGTGGAGAAGAAGGGCGAAGTGCAGCTCAAAGAGGCTCAGGTTCGTCAGTATTATGTAACCCGTGAGCGCCAGAGCTGTTCTCTCGCACTCGACTACCAGTTCAACCCATTGCACAAAATATCTTTCAAGGGTATATACAACCGTCGTAACGACTGGGAAAACCGCTATCGTATCAGCTATAAGAAACTCAACTCTGATGCAGGCGACCAGAGCGTGGTTATCCAGACAAAGGCTGGTTCTGACGACAATAAGAGTGCACGTCTTGAGAGACAGCAGACAATGGACTTCACTCTCGATGGTGAGCACAACTTCGGTAATCTAAAGGTGGACTGGGCTTCGAGCTACTCTCGTGCAACAGAGGACCGTCCCAATGAGCGCTATATCGGATTGAAACTAAAAGGCAGTGATGAACTCAACTTCGGCGATTCATTCAAGGATGTCGGTTTGGAGCAGCCTTACTCAACTCTCCCTATCCCTGCATTCAATGCTGCAAAGTGGAAGATTGACGAGTTCACCAATTCTGATCAGGCCATCAAGGAGAATGAGTTCAAGGAGCGTATCAACTTCACTCTCCCCATCTCAAAGGGTCTTTATGGCAACACACTTAAGTTTGGTTACAAATACACAGTCAAGAAGAAGGAGCGCAACACTGAATACTACGACTATTCTGACGCCGCTGACAAGTATATCCCAGATTGGAAAGACAATCTTGTTGGCGAAGTGCGCGACGGATTTATGCCAGGTAGCCAGTATCCTATCGGAACACAGTTTGTAAGCAAGGACTATATGGGCAAAATCAACTTCGACAAGGCTGATGGTGTTGAAGTATATGAGGAGGAAGCCGGCAACTTCAAAGCTACTGAGCAGATACATGCAGGTTATATCCGCTTCGACCAGAAACTGGGCAATCGCCTTGATGCCACACTCGGATTGAGAATTGAGAACACCCGTCTCAAGACAAACGGTGTGAACTATATCATGGATGAGGAGGAGAACGAATCACTCAAACCAACTGGCGAGTATAAGAACGACTACACCAACCTCCTGCCAAGCCTCTTGCTAAAATACAAGACTAGCGAGGACGGAAGTATCAGAGTTTCTATCACAAAGACTCTCTCACGCCCCAAGTACTCAGCTCTCGTGGCTAACAAGAGTTTCAACCTCGCCGACCAGGAGGCTACTATCGGTGACCCGAACATCAAGCCCACCACATCTTGGAACCTCGACCTCTCTATCGACCACTACTTCAAGAGCATCGGTATGGTAAGTCTCGGTCTCTTCTATAAGGATGTCAAGAACGTCAACATCGAAACTCTCGGATATTACACTGGTGCAGAACTCGGACTGACCGGTAATAATGACACCTTCGAGGTGACACAGAACATGAATGCATACGACGCTCGTGTATATGGAGTTGAGGCTGCTTATCAGCGCGACTTCGGTTTCATCACTCCTGCTCTCCGTTGCCTCGGTTTCTATGGCAACTACACTTACACTCACTCTACCACTCGCAACTACAATTCGCGTCTCGGTATTGAGGATGGTGACGATGTGAAGATGGCCGGATCTCCTGAGCATACAGCCAACGCATCTCTCTACTTTGAGAAGAACGGTATCAACATCCGTCTGTCTTACAACTTCGCTTCATCATTCATCGACCAGATGAATACAGGAAGCCGTGAGCTCGACCGCTACTACGACAAGGTGAACTACCTCGACCTCAACGCCTCATACACATGGGGCAAGAATACCAAGTTCACAATCTTTGCCGAGGCAAACAACCTGCTCAACCAGCCCCTACGCTACTATCAGGGCAATAAGGACCGCACAATGCAGGTGGAATACTACGGTGTGAAGGTGAATGCCGGATTCAAGATCAATCTCTAAGTTATAAGTACATAACATTAGAAACTATACATCTGCGATATAGCGTAAATGAGCGCTATATCGCAGTTTTTGCAATTCTCCTTCCCCACACCAAAAGGAGAGCGAAACAGAGGCGTGTGGTAATAAGAAGTAGGGCGGAGATGCCGGTGGCAGCGAATACGATAGTGTCTTCGAGCATGGAGTGGTTCATGATGAGATGATAGTTGACATCGTTTGCCTCTTCACGTGTCACAAGGCCTTTCTCCTCCAGTTCGACCATCACTGCCGAGCCGTAGCTTATGCCCAATACGTTGCCTACGAGCCACATATATGAGGCATGTCGCGGCAAACCAAAGAGTTTCATCAGCGGTGATAGAAGCCTGGATAATGGGTCGAGCAGACGATAGGCCTCAAGCATCCGTTGTACGACCATTAGCGAGTAGATGATAAAAGCCACCATCAGCGACATCTTTATCTGGGATACTCCCCATATTTTCATGACTTCCCAGAAACTGCTGTCAGCCTCGGCACCAAGATAGATATACTTTCCCTGCATATCTGGCAAGATGATATTGAGACAGAAGGCACAGATGAGAGCCATGATGATACGTATGGCGCCCATATTCCAAAACGAAGACCCCGTCTTCTTGTTCACGGCACATTCCATAGGCAAGGCATGACAAAGGGCAATCATGAGAGCAAGTATAGAGGCCTGTTTCATTGTCAGTGGTATAGACATCATAGCGGCAATACCTGCGTATGTGCCAGCCGTGGCTCCCGAGATAAAAGCCACAGCTGATTCACCCGGCAGACCGAAGTGAACGAACAGCGGGTTAATCCATGTCGCTATCCATGTAAGTATTCCGAAATGTTGCATCAGTGTGACTGCTAATGATATGGGAATCATCAGTTTGAGCAGCCATTTGGTGCTTTTCCATGAGGCAGGCACAGCCTCCTTGAAACATTCAATAATCCTATTCATTGCATATAATAAAGTCTTTTGTCCTTGTCCATTTTCTCTATGGCATATCTTAGTGTGGTGCGGTGCATCTCGTGAGCATGCTCGTCGAGATAGGCTTCGAGTGTAGGCATGTCTCGCTTGCCCACCTCGCGCAGCATCCACCCCACAGCCTTGTGGATGAGGTCGTGGGGATGGGGGAGGAGAAGGGTTGCAAGCCTAAGGGTGTCGTCGTATTGGTCGGCACGGATGAGCATCCAACATGTCACCATGGCAATGCGCTGTTCCCATAGGTTGGAGCTTGCCGCAAGGCGATAGAGCACCTGTCGGTCGGGCATGTTGCCGTCGGCTTGTGGATAAAGCAGCCATTTACCGAGAATCTTCGGGCACGACATATCCACAAGATCCCAGTTGTTGGCCCTTCGGGCATGACGCAGATAGAATTGAGCTATCTCTTCGCGTCGTTCGGCATTTGCCGTAGGCACTTGTCGCGACTTGGGCAGGGCAGCCTTCATCTCCTCTACAAGAAGCAGAAATCCGCATAATCGCACCTCGTGCCATTCGGATTTAAGCAGAATGTCAATCTCGGATAGCGGAACCCTCAATTTCGCTTCCTTGACAACGATACGAGTGTCGGGCACCTTAATACCGATAAACCTGTCGCCTTCGCCGTATTCACCCTTCCCGGTCTTAAAGAAGCGCATGAGGTTTTCCCTCTGCCATTCATCTCCCATGGAGAGAAGTGTGGATATAATATCATTAGCCGTTACAATCATATATAATATATTACTTTGAAAATCGGATTGCAAAAGTACTAATAATTTCTGAAAGATGCAAACATATACTGTTCAAAAACTCCTATGGACTATTTGTTATTTCGCAATATTAAGCATAGTTAACGATAAATTAGTTAATTTTGGCTAAATTTCAATAGTTTGTAGATGAAAAGTCTAAAAAAATGATTATCTTTGCATTCGGAAATAAATAATTGGACTAATCACACTTTATGTGGAATAAAACCAAAACGAGAAATGGAAAAACCTCGACGGCGCTCGAGGAAAGTATTAACAGAATTTTTTTTATGGGAATTGAAATTATGAAAAGATCAGCAGTGATGCTGTATCTGACAGTGGTTTTCTCGGTGTTTTCCATTGCACAAAACACCACATCAACTCTAACAGGAACGACATCCGACAGTGATGATATACTGCCGGGAGCCGTAATCAAACTAACTGAAGTGGAATCGGGAATTACCTATTCCGCTATCTCAAACCAGAAAGGACAGTTTCGTATTACCGGACTGACACCTGGTGGACCCTATCGCTTGGAAGTGAGTTATGTAGGTCACAAGAAGAGCGTTATCGACATCAAGCGCATCAGCCTTGGTGAAGTATATTCATGCAATGTTGAGTTGATAACGGGCAACGAGTTGCAGGAAGTGATTGTGAAAGGTCAGGCAGCCGCATTACGCAAGACCGGTTCGTCGGAGAGTATCTCGGCTGAGGACATCGACAACAAGGCCACTGTGGATCGTACGCTGCAGGACATTCTTGCTATGTCACCTTATTATATAGGTAGCGGTTCGTTCGGCGGACGTGACGGCGGAATGAACAACTATAGTATTGATGGTGCCAACTTCAACGCCAATATGGGACTCGACCGCGAGAAGATGCCCGGAGCGGGTACTCCCTTCGCTCTTGAGGCACTTGAAGACATCCAGATTGTTAACTCAGCCTTCGATGTGAAGAACAGCAATTTCATGGGAGCCACTATCAATGCCGTCACCAAAAAGGGTACGAACACATTTCGTGGTTCGGCCTACCATTTCTATAAGGACGAGAGCTTGAGAGGCAACAGGGTGGATGGCGAGGAATTGACTTCTCCACGTGGAGACATCAAGCGCACCATATACGGTTTGACTCTCGGAGGTCCGATAATCAAGGACAAACTCTTCTTCTTCGTAAGTGCAGAACTTGAGAACACCCCGCTTCAGCTCCACCAGTGGCAGGCATCCAAGGACGGAGTGGAAGACGGCAAGAACCTCATATCAAGAGTGACAGAGTCGGACATGAAGCAGTTTGCTTCCGACCTCCAGTCGATGTACGGATGGAATCCCGGTTCGTACAACGATTTTACTGGCGACAACAAGTTCTTCAGACTTATGACCCGTATTGACTGGAACATATCAAAATACCATAAGTTGACATTGCGCTATAACCAGACCAACGGTAAGAAGGACAATAGCTATTCAAGTCCCGGAATGGGTATGAACGACGGACGAGTGAGCATCTATTCTATGGTGTTCGACGGCAGCAACTGGAAGAAGGTGGATAACGTGTATTCGCTCACTGGCGAGCTCAACAGCCGTTTCGGCAATAATATCACCAACACACTGCGCGCATCGTTCACATTCAACGATGCCAACAACCGCGAGTGTGATGCCGCCTTCCCATGTATTGAAATCATGAAGCCATACGATGGTGACGGTAAGAACCATGCCTATATGTCGGCAGGTTACGACCCGTACGCATGGCTCAACGGAATCAATGAGAAGAGTTGGAATGTAGTAGATAATATGAATATCTCACTTGGCAACCACTTCCTAACCGTAGGAGCGGGATTTGAATCCACCAAAGCAAGCAATTGTTTTATGAAATATGGAGCAGGCTATTATCGCTATGCTTCCTACGATGACTTCCTGCAGAAGAAAGCTCCTGTGGCATTCGCCATGTGCTGGTCGCTGACTGGCAAGGAGCGTGCCCTGTCGGATGTTACTTACAACCGACTGTCGGCATATCTTCAGGACGAATGGCAGTTGAGCGACCGTCTGCGTCTCTTGCTCGGAGTGCGTATGGATATGCCTATGTACACCAATCACCGATATGAGAATCCGTCAGTTGCCGACCTCGACTTCAACGGCAAACGACTCAATACCGGTGAATGGCCTAGCAACGTGATGCTCTTCTCGCCGAGAGTGGGATTCAACTACGACGTGACAAAGGACGGATCACTGAGATTCCGTGGAGGTACGGGTATCTTCACAGGTCGCTTCCCTCTTATCTTCTTCAGTAAGATGCAGGAAGGATCAGGTATGCTCCAGACATCTGTGCAGATAACAAATGCAGCAAATCCTCTGTTGCAGTATCTTGCTGGTGGAGTGCGCACACCGCAGCAGGTGCTCAGCGAGGTAGTGCCCAACTTGCCCGACGACCAGAAAAAGCTCTTCCCGACACAACCGGGAGCAGTTAGCAACCTCATCACCGTGGATAAGAACTTCAAGATGCCACAGGTGTGGAAGACAACCCTCGCCCTCGACTGGAAGGCTCCATTGGGATTTGACAACCTCTTCACTTTGGAAGGAACATACTCAAAGGACATCAATGCCATCACCGCCTACGATGCCAATATTGATATGGACAAAGCCACGGCACAGAGATTCGCAGGTCCCGACAACCGCTACTTCTATCCTGGCAACGTGGAGAAGAGAATACATGGCGACAACGGATATGCCTACGAGATGACGAATACCAACAAGGGTTATTCTGCCAATATCATGGCACAGGTGAAGATGACACCAGTGAAGAACCTCGACCTTATGTTGGCATATACATGGACGGCATCGAAGACTATGAACAGTCTGCAGAGTAACCAAGTGGAGAATGCCATGACCAACCTTCCCACTGTGAACGGTATAAATATCCAGGAGACTCAGAACGCCAGATATATCTATACTCCATATCGCATCATCGCCTCGGCAGCATATAAGGTGAGCTATGCCAACGACCTGATGTCAACCCGTATCTCGGTGTTCTACTCAGGACAGAAAAACGGTTCGTATAGTGTGACATACAATGGCGACCTCAACAACGACGGTATGTCAAACGACCTCATCTACATCCCCAAGTCGAAGGACGAGATGAACTTTATGGAATATACCTCCAACAAAGTCACCTTCACCGTGGATGAACAGAAGGAAGCCTTCTGGAACTTTATCAACCAGGATCCATATCTGAGCAAGCACAAGGGTGAATATGCACAGGCATTCGGAGCATTCAACCCATGGTATAACCGTTTCGATGTGAGATTCACACAAGAGATGAAGGTGAAGGTGGGCAAGCAGGTAAACCGCATACAGCTCAACTTCGACATACTCAACTTCGGCAATTTCATCAGTAGTAAGTGGGGATTGCAGAAGAGTGCCCCCAGTGCGGCCGTGAAACCACTTGTGGTGGATGCCAAGAACCGTGTGGACGCCAACAACCAGCCCATCTATAAACTTGCGAGCTACAAGGATTCGGAGGGTGTGACGAAGCTCGTTGACCATACCTTTGATGTCCTTCGCAACACCGACAACTGCTGGAGAATGCAGATTGGGGTGAAGTACATTTTTAATTAGGAATTAGGGATTAGGAATTAGGAATTAGGAATTAGGAATGAAGAAATGATTCGTTTGACTCGAAAACTCATATATCTTATAGCGATAGCTGTGGCCGTAGTGGCCATGGCTTTCGGCGTTTATGCTTGTCAATACGACAATACAAAGAAAATAGTGGTGATATTCTCACAACATAGTGGAATGCATTGTTATGGGGATTTCAGGAAGTCACTCGAAAAGGCATTGAAGAGAAAAGGCATCAATGCCCAGCTTTCCTATTTCTATCTCGACTGCGAGAAATGGAGCCATAACGAGGAGGTGGATGAGGCTCGACGCATACTAAATGAGGCGGGCAAGCAAGGATTCCCCGATATGGTGATGACTATCGGTGACGAGGTGACCTACTCGGTGATGACTACCCGGGACTCCATGATACGCACTGTGCCAGTGGTTTTTGGAGCTGTGGCATTTCCCAACGAGGGTATGCTAAGGAAAAATCCCAATCTTGTGGGATACAAGGACAGTACGAATATTGTAGAAAACATTTATCTCGCAGGACGCTTGTGTGGCATTCATGCCGTTAACACTCTGCTATCCTCTCATTATCTCGATAAGATGTGCAAGAAGAGGATAAAGGAGCAGATAGCCGGAAGGAAAGACATCGTGGATAATATTGGATGGGAGCGTACGCTCTTCGAGATATTCAACCTTCCGCCCGAGATATACTCTATCACTCCCTTCTCGCTCTACAACCTGCAGCAGAACACCCACATGGACTCCAAGCAGGACTCGCTTGGCAACGAGAACCTTATGCTTGCTATGAGCCGATTCTCTAAGATGACTTATGTGCAGATGAAATACGACCAAGAGTCGCAGATGATGGTGAATATGAGTAGCACCAAACCCATGCTCACAGCCACATGGCTTGACTTCGGAGCACAGGCCAGTAGGTTTATCGGCGGATATTTTGCCGGTGCCGAGACCATTGCCAATGACGTGGCGGGAGTGGCAGCACAGATATTCAATGGCACAAAAACCACCGACATACCAGTGAGAATACACAAGCAGGACTATTGGATGGACTGGCAGGTGGCAAAGAAGCATGGATATACCAAGGACAACCTTCCCAATGACTTCAAGATAATCAACATGCCGTGGAAGGATAAGCATCCGGGCTTGTATATATTTATCAACTATAGTTTGAGGGTTATTGCCATCATCGTAATTGTCATACTGTTGAGAATAGTATATAAGGAAAGAAGACAGAAGCACATGGCCCTCAAACAGGTGGAGCGTGAGAATACGCTTTACAATATGGCTGTGGAAAACAGTCACACTTTCGCATGGGAGCGATACGGCGAGGCCATCTATCTGAGCGACACCTTCTGGCGTCACTATGGACATGAGCCTCATGTATGCGACGTAGATGAATTCGTGGAAATGATACATCCCGATTATCGCCAGGAATATCTATCGGGTGTGGAGCTGGTTAACCGTGGTGACTCATATTCGGGCGAGGTGAAGGCCGACTTCTATCGCAATGGAGAGTGGCATTGGTATCAGATAAGAGGCAAGGGCGTCTTTAGCGGCAATGGAAAATATATCCGCTCTTACGGTATGCTGCTCAAGGTGGATGACTACAAGCTCAAGGAGTATCAGCTAGTAGAGGCACGCCGACTTGCCGAGGAGGCAACACTTAAGGAGTCGTTCCTTGCCAACATGAGTCACGAGATACGCACTCCGCTAAATGCCATTGTGGGATTCTCGCAGCTCCTGGCAATGCCGGGAGAAGAGTATTCTGCCGAGGAAAAGGCAATGTTCATAGATGCCATTCTGACCAACAACGACTTGCTGCTGAAGCTCGTCAACGACATTGTTGACCTGTCGTGTGTGGAGTCGGGAGAGATGAAGTTCGTCATCAAGACACACAGTGCGAGTGCAATTGTAACTAATGCTTATAAAAAATATAAAGACACCGTGCCCGATACTATTGACTTCCGCTTGGCAATACCCGACGACGGAGGTGATGAGAGTGTGGATGTGGATGAGAATCGCCTCGACATTATCTTCAATAACCTCCTCACCAATGCAGTGAAATACACTAAGGAAGGTTCAATCACCATAGGATGGCAGAGGGCAACGGGAAGATATGATGTTGAGATATATGTAGAAGACACTGGTTGTGGACTGGCTGACGATGATGCCAAGATGGTGTTCAACCGATTCTACAAAAAGGATAAGTTCCAGCAAGGTACAGGTCTTGGACTATCCATCTGCAAGGCTGTAGCCATACGTCTTGATGGTGATATAACGGTGAAGTCAAAGCTTGGAGAGGGTACGAGGTTTTCGGTTTTCTTGAATTAAGTATTAGGTATGAAGAAGTCGTATTTAGGTTGGATATTCGTTGCGGTGGTTGTGGCAATCACAGCTATATGCGGCATTGTCACAACCGAAGTGATATGTCCTGGTACGTTCGTCTCTGACAGTGAGGAAGAAAACGACAAACCGCATATTCTTGTGATGTTCTCCGAAGCCAAGTCGGCATATCAATTTGCCGACTGCGAAGGTTTGATTGCCAAGGCCTTGAAGGATAAGGGAGTGGATGCCGACATTACCTTTGCTTATCTTAATTGCACACATTGGGAGGCAGACCGCGAGATTGTGGAGGCAAGGAAGATAGTGGAGAGGGCTAATGCCCACAAACACCTTGACATGATACTGCTCTTTGGCGACCAAGCCACATATTCCACTCTTTGTATTGACACCCCAATGATGCACACAGTTCCGGTGGTGTTCGGTGGAGTGCAATTCCCTAATTGGGACCAGTTGTCATGCCACGATAATGTAACGGGAGTGAGCGACCCTATTGACATAGTGAAGAATATAGAGGCGGCATATAAACTGACAGGCAAAAAGCAAACCTTCGTGATGCTCAACAAGGCATACCTCGACCGCAAGGTGAGGGCGGAGATAGACAGCCAACTGCAAAAGGCACAGTTTGTAATCAACAATCTCAACTGGGAGCATAGCGTGACGGAGTTGATTACCGAGCACAGTGACAAATACTCCATGACAGTGCTCTCGCTCAGATATCTTTATCTCAACAGTAAGATTACCGAACCTCTTGACCCCAACGACGGAGATAACTTCCGCAGGGTGACAAGGATGTTCAAGGACTTGATATACATACAGTCGAAGTATGACCCGACACCGGTGCAGATTATTAAATCCACCAACCATTGGCCTATGCTCACGACAACGGCGATGGGATTCTGCGACCAGGGTACGCCATTTATTGGCGGATACTTCGCTTCGATAGAGACAATTACCGCTGATATGGCTAATTGTGCAGCAAGGATATTCGCAGGAGCAAAGCCCAAGAACATCAAGATACGCCCATCAAAGAAGGATTACTATCTCGACTGGCAGGTGGCTAAGAATTATAAGTTCTCGACCGACAATTTGCCAACAGAATATCATGTCATGAGAATGCCGTGGATAGAGAAGTATCCATTGCTCTACACATTATTGATGTATTCGGGCTCAATAGTAATGATTGTCATTATCATCATCCTGTTACGTCTTTTCATTCGTGAGAGAAAGCAGAAGGCAAAGGTGATGGCACAGTTGGAGAGGGAGAACTTGCTATATGCCATGGCAGTGCAGGACAGTCGTACTTTCGCATGGGAGAGGGTTGGGACGAAGATATATATCACAGATGCCTTCTGGCAGTATTATGGATACGAGCCCAGAATCCTCACTCCAGGCGACTTTATGGCAATGCTCCATCCCGACAGTAAGGACTTTTATATTTATGGTATGAATATTATTAATGGGGGTGAGGCTTTTTCAGGTGAGGTACAAGCCGACTTCTATGGTAATGGAGAGTGGCACTGGTATCAAATACGCGCCAAGGGTATTTGCGATGAGCAAGGCAAGTTTGTAAAATCGTATGGTATGCTTATGAATATTGACGATTTCAAGCATAGGGAAAAGGAGATGGAAGAAGCCCGCAAACTTGCAGAGGAAGCTACGCTCAAGGAGTCGTTCCTTGCCAATATGAGTCATGAGATACGCACTCCGCTCAATGCCATCGTAGGATTCTCCGACTTGCTTGCTATGCCAGGAAATGACTATACCGAGGAGGATAAGAAACTATTTATCGATACGATACATACCAACAATGAACTCCTCCTGAAACTTATCAACGACATCCTCGACGTGTCGAGAATAGAGTCGGGACAGATGGACTTCGTCATCAAACCGTGGTCGGTGAAGGACATTATGGAGCGTGTTTTCCATACGTTTGAGGTGCAGATGCCAAATCATTTGGTATTCAATTTTGTACATCCGGCAGAAGATGCCATAATAGAGGTGGATGAGAGCCGACTGAGACAGGTGATTGGCAACTTCCTCACTAATGCCGGAAAGTTTACCCCCGAAGGCTCTGTCACATTGGGATGGGAGAAGGACATACAGACGGGTAAGGTGGAATTGTATGTGCAGGACACGGGTATCGGACTTTCTGAGGAGGACAGGAAGATGGTGTTCAGTCGTTTCTTCAAGAAGGACGAGTTTAAGCAGGGCACTGGTCTTGGACTCAGTATCTGTAAGCTCATCGTCAGTCGTCTTGGCGGCAGCATAAAGGTGAAGTCACAACTCGGCAAAGGCAGTAGATTCTCAGTCTTCTTATCAATACAACAAAACTAATCCTGCCAAGGCAGCATAGATAGTCATGCGGATGGGATTGATCTTTAGGAAATAAGTGCCGTAGAAGGTGGCGGCAAAGAGACCGCAACTGATGAAGAACTGCCAGGGATTGACTGAGGGCAAACTGAAATTTTCGGGAGTCATAAGCAGGAGTGTAGCTGCACCCAAAAGGCCGACGACAGCGGGACGCAAGCCATTGAAGACAGATTGCACGGCATGGGTCTTCATATACTTGAGGAACATCTTGCTGATAAGAATCATTAGTATGAATGAGGGCAGAACAAGGGCAAAGGTGGCAGTGAAACTGCCAAGCATCGACATGGTATAGCCGTAGCCCGCATTGTGTACGGCGGTATAACCGCAATAAGTGGCGGAGTTGATGCCGATAGGTCCTGGGGTCATCTGACTTATCGCCACGATATTCGTAAACTGCTCGGTGGTGAGCCAATGATGATTATGTACCACCTCAGTCTGAATCAATGACAACATACCGTAGCCTCCTCCAAATCCAAAGAGACCAATCTGAAAAAATGTTATGAACAAATATATAAAAATCATCTTTCAACCTTCAATCTTCAACTTTCAATCTTCAACTTTCCCCAAGCGTATCCTATCGCTCCCGCCAGTATTATTATAATAATAGGTGAAACGCCCAATGCCCATATCGCCATGGCAGAGGCTATGGGAATCCAACAGTTGGACCATGTTACCTTAGCCGTCTTTGCCATTTTTAGTGTAGGCACAGCAATGAGTGCCACTACAGCAGGACGAATGCCGCGGAACATGGCAGCAACAACGGGATTGTCCTCAAACTGCCGGAAGAACATCGCTATGGCAAGGATGATGAGAAAGGAGGGTAGGGCAGTGCCAAGGGCTGTGAAGATGGCACCTTTCACCTTGCGCATCTTATAACCTATGAACACGCTGAGGTTGATGGCAAACACTCCAGGACACGACTGCGCTATGGCTACCGTGTCAACAAACTCACTCTTGCTAATCCATTTCTGACGTTCTACTACCTCTGACTCTATAATAGGTATCATGGCGTATCCACCACCAAGGGTGAATACGCCAATCTTGAAGAATGTCTTGAAACTTGTCAAATAAAACTTGTCCAAAACAACTTTAATTTTTCAATTTTTCAATATTTCAATTTCTCATTTTTTCAATTTCTCCTCAATCCACTTGCGTGCATTGACAAAAGCCTCGAGCCACGGTGTGCACTCGTCCTGACGGCGACTGCGTGGATACCAACCATTCTGCCATGGGAAGATGGCGCGCTCCAAGTGGGGCATCATGGCAAGATGACGACCGTCGGCACTGCAGATACCTGCTACGTTGTAGTCGGAACCGTTGGGGTTGCCGGGATATTCGGCGTAGTTGTACTTTGCCACTACATTATAGTTGTCCTCGGGCTGAGGCAGATAGAAACGACCTTCGCCATGAGCTACCCATATACCTAGTTTGCAACCGCTGAGGGTGCGGAACATCACACTGTTGTTGCGTGGAATGTTGAGAGTAAGGAACTGGCTCTCGAATTTCTTCGAGTTGTTGTGGCAGAGGTGAGTCTGGTGCTTGTGATCGGGATTGATGAGGTTGAGTTCTGCCATAAGTTGGCAACCGTTGCAGATACCCAATGACAGGGTGTCCTCACGTGCATAGAACTTGTCGAGAGCCTCCTTAGCCTTGGGGTTGAAGAGGAATGCTCCTGCCCATCCCTTGGCAGAACCAAGTACGTCGGAGTTGGAGAAACCACCGCAGAAGACAATCATATTGATGTCCTCAAGAGTCTCGCGTCCGCTGATGAGGTCGGTCATCATCACATCCTTTACGTCGAAGCCGGCGAGATAGAGTGAATATGCCATCTCGCGGTCACCATTTGTTCCCTTCTCGCGGATGATGGCAGCACGTATGCCTGATATCTCCTTGCGATCAGGAGTAACACCGAGTTGCTCGAATGTACCATCGAAGTCGGAACGCATAATCATCTCAAGAGGCTGCTTCTTGTAGTTGGTGTAGCGCTTCTTTGCCATTCCGTTGAAGCTCTGCTTCTGATCGAGTTTATATGATGTGCTATACCATACGTCGCGCAAGGCCTCGATGTCGAATGAGTGCTCCCACTCGTCGCACTTCACAGTAAGTGTGCGCTTGTCAGGTGTGGGATAACCAATCTTTGCGTATGCTATGCCTTGCTCGTCAAGGTATGTGCGGAAGTCTTCATCGTAAGCTTCGGCAACCTCTACCACGATGCCAGGATTTTCGGCGAAGAGGGTCTTCACGATATCACCGTCACGACAGATGTTGTGGAGATTGATGTTCATACCGCCCTCGATATTGGCGAATGTCATCTCAAGGAGAGTGGTGATAAGACCACCGGCACTGATGTCGTGTCCACAGTATATCCAACGGCGGTTAATCATCTCATTGATTGCGTTGAAGGCATCTGCGAAGTACTCTGGGTTCTTCACTGTGGGAACATCATCGCCCACCTTACCAAGACTTTGGGCAAATGCACTACCGCCGAGACGCTGCTCGTCGAACGAGAAGTCGATATGATAGAATGAGGCACGCTTGTCGTTTACCATAACAGGACCAATGACCTTGCGTACGTCAGACACCTGACCGCCGCTTGATACAATCACGGTGCCCGGAGCTATTACCTTCTGACCATCGGGATATTGCTGGGTCATTGACAGGGAGTCCTTGCCAGTCGGCACATTGATGTGGAGTGCGCAGCAGAAATCGCTCAATGCCTTCACTGCACTGTAAAGGCGGGCATCCTCACCTTCCTGTGAACGACAAGGCCACATCCAGTTGGCTGAGAGACTTACACTCTCAAGACCATTTACCAATGGTGCCCAGATGATATTAGTAAGAGATTCGGCTACCGACAATACTGAACCAGCCTCGGGGGAGGCAAGTCCTGCCTGGGGTGCATGACCAAGGGCAGTGGCAATACCTTGCTTGCCGCGATAGTCAAGGGCTACTACACCACAGTCGCTCAATGGCAACTGGAGGCGACCTTGGCATTGCTGGCGGGCAATCTTACCGGTTACGGAGCGGTCAACCTTATTTGTCAACCAATCCTTACAAGCTACCGCTTCTAATTGAAGAACTCGGTTGAGATATTCATCTATCTTGCTCTTGTCGTATTCCACATCCTTATAATGACGCTCAACGGTAGAGTCAACCATCACGGTCTTAGGTGAATGACCGAACATCTGTGCAACGTCGAGGTCGAATGGACGCACACCGTCTGCCTGCTCGAATGAGAAGTGGGCATCGCCGGTGGTTTCACCAACTACATACAGCGGAGCACGCTCGCGCTCGGCAATCTTGCGCACATGGTCGATGTGCTTCTCGTCGATGAGAAGACCCATGCGCTCCTGACTCTCGTTGGCAATGATTTCCTTGGCAGACAGTGTCTTGTCGCCGATAGGCAGCTTAGCCATATCAATCTTACCACCACATTCCTCAACAAGCTCGGAGAGACAGTTGACATGACCGGCTGAACCATGGTCGTGGATGCTGACAACGGGATTGACATCCTCCTCGCAAAGGGCACGCACGAGGTTGTAGGCACGCTTCTGCATCTCGGGGTTGGCACGCTGAATGGCATTCAATTCGATACCATTGCTGTAACGGCCTGTATCTACAGAAGATACAGAACCTCCGCCAAGACCGATACGATAGTTGTCACCACCCACTACTACTACCTTGTTGCCCTTCTGTGGCTCTTTCTTCAGACAGTCGCGCTTGGTGCCATATCCCACACCACCGGCAAGCATGATAACCTTATCGTAGGCATAGCGGGTGTCGCCCTTCTCCTGATGCTCGAAGGTGAGCACCGAACCGCAGATAAGCGGTTGGCCGAACTTGTTGCCGAAGTCGCTGGCTCCGTTGGAAGCCTTGATAAGTATCTGCTCCGGTGTCTGATACAACCACTTGCGCACGGGTAGAATATCCTCCCAGTCGCGTCCACCATCCAGACGGGGATAGGAAGTCATATATACCGCAGTTCCGGCAATAGGCCACGAACCGACTCCACCGCCCATACGGTCGCGGATTTCACCACCAGTACCAGTAGCGGCACCATTGAATGGCTCCACGGTAGTTGGGAAGTTGTGGGTCTCTGCCTTCAGTGAGATGACACTCTCAATAGGCTTGGTGCGGAACCAATCACTTGTTGACTGGTCGGCAGGGGCAAACTGCTCAACCACAGGACCCTGTGCAAAAGCTACATTGTCCTTATAGGCTGAAAGAATAAAATTGGGATTCTCTTCGGTAGTCTTCTTGATCATCTTGAACAATGAAGACTCCATCTCCTTGCCGTCGATGATGAATGTTCCACCAAAAATCTTGTGGCGGCAGTGCTCGGAGTTGATCTGGGCAAATCCGAATATCTCAGAGTCGGTGAGAGGACGACCCAGTTGCTTCTCTACATTGTGGAGATACTCGATTTCTTCGGGAGACAGGGCAAGTCCCTCTTCTTCGTTGTATTTCTCAAGGTCGTCAACACGCTTGATTGGTTCGGGATCGTGCTTCACTGTAAAGATGGTCTGATCGAGACCGTCATACATGCGCTGGAGCATAGGATCGTGGTCGGCATCCTTTGAGTCAACAGGGAAATACTCCTCGATACGTAGTATGCCTGAAAGGCTCATGTTCTGCGTAATTTCCACAGCATTGGTACTCCAAGGAGTAATCATTTCGCGTCGGGGACCGACAAAATACCCATCAAGGCGTTCGCCTTCTTCAAGCTTTGCGTCTCCGTAAAGCCAACTTAGTTCCTTGATCTCGCTTTCATTGAGCTGATGGTCAACTCCTGTTGCTATCACGCTCTTGGATGAAGTTCTGAAAAATAGAATCATATCTTTAGCTAAATTTTATGTTTTTACTATTTTGGCTACAAAGTTACACTATTTTTTTGAGACTGCGAAACAAATGATGAATATTTTTTAAATTAGTATGTAATTTACCCGAATATACCTTTTATTTTTGTTAAATTGAAACAAATTATCCTTTCAAATGATACAACTTATGTGTTTTTTATCTATATTTGCATCGACTTTAAAAAACTATATGCGTATGCTCAACTGTAATTTATCACTCATTCAGGGATGCCTTGACGACTATATGTCGAAAATGGGCAAAGTGGAAATCAATGAAATCGAAGCCAACAATGAGTTGGCACGTAATGGACTGATGGAGGACGACCAAACTCGTCCAGGAAGACCTTTGAGAGAATATCTAAGTTCTCTAAGAGACACCAACCTGTTGCCGCAGAACATTAAGCAGTTTCAGGGACTCTGGAGAATCAAGCACTCGAAGACTGTGATGAAAGTGCTACAGATTCTACAGTTCTAAATGCCGCCTAATATGACGGTTTAAAGATTCCCTCTTCCACATTCACTCGCCCCAATGGGCGACGTAATGCGAAAGAGGGAATTTAGTATTGGATTTATTAATTACGATATATAGATGAGAGTTCTCATACTGAATACAAGTGAAAAAACTGGTGGAGCTGCCGTAGCTGCCAACAGACTTATGGATGCCCTTAATAATAACGGGGTGAAGGCTAAGATGCTCGTCAGAGACAAGGAGACTGACAACATATCCGTGGTGGGGTTGTCGCAGTCTCTTATTCAACAATGGCGTTTCCTGTGGGAGAGGTTGGTGATTTTCTTTCATCTGCATTGCACAAGGAAACATCTATTCGAGATTGATATTGCCAACATCGGAACGGATATTACAAAAATGAGGGAGTTTAAGGAAGCGGATGTTATTCATATTCATTGGATTAATCAGGGATTCATATCGTTGAATGTGATACGCAAAATTCTTGATAGCGGTAAACCTGTGGTGTGGACTATGCACGACATTTGGCCTGCGACGGGAATATGTCATCTCGCCATGGATTGCCGCAAATATGCCAGTCGTTGTTCTAATTGCCGTATCCTGCCAGGTGGAGGAGGGGACAAAGACTTGTCATATAAGGTTTGGAGAAAGAAAAAGGGCATATATGACATGTATGACATCTCGTTTGTGGCATGTAGCAAATGGCTGGCCTCCGAAGCCTCAAGAAGCGCCCTTCTCGCAGGCCACCCCGTTACGGCCATCCCCAATACGCTAGATACCAGAACTTATTGTCCTGGGGACAGGACTATGGCAGCTAATGCCGTGCAACTTCCATCTGACAAAAAGGTGATTCTATTTGTCTCGCAACGTGCCACTAATCCCAACAAGGGTATGGATTTTTTGGTTGAGGCATGTCATATTTTGATAGAGAAACATCCTGATATGAAGGATAATACGGTTGTGGCTGTTTTGGGAGGACATTCTGAGGATGTAGTGGAAAAAATACCTTTTAAGGTCTTTCCATTGGGATATGTCAATGATACCAGACGTATAGTTGACGTCTATCGTTCGGTGGATGTGTTTGTGCTTCCGTCGTTGTCAGAGAACCTGCCAAATACAATAATGGAAGCGATGGCTTGTGGAGTCCCGTCTGTAGGTTTTAGGGTGGGTGGAATTCCTGAAATGATCGACCATGTTAGAACGGGATATGTCGCAAAGTATCGTGACGCTGATGATTTGGCAGAGGGTATTTATTGGACTTTAAATGTAGCCGACAGGGAGAGTGTAAGGATGAATTGTCTGACTAAGGTGGCAGCTTGCTATTCACAGCATAGTGTTGCCCTGAGATATATTGAGGTATATAATCAGGCTTTGGCTTTAAAACATTATAGGATATGATTACTTTTTCTATTGTTACAATAACATATAATGCTGACAATGTGTTGGGAAAGACTGTTGACAGTGTCTTTTCCCAAACATATCCTCATGTGGAACATGTTATTATCGATGGTGCTTCTACTGATGACACTCTACAGGTGGCGCAGGATTATATGCAGCGTTCGTATGCAGCTTCTAACGGGCATGAGATACGTATTGTGTCAGAACCCGATAACGGTTTGTACGATGCTATGAATAAAGGACTTTGTCAGGTGTCGGGTGATTATGTGCTGTTTCTTAATGCAGGAGATTTTTTCCCAGATTCTGAGGTGTTGTCTAATATCGCACGTAATGTGGGACTTGAAGGTGTTTCAAGGGAGAAACTGCCGGTTGTGTTATATGGTAATACTGATATTGTGGATAATGACGGCAGGTTTCTTCGCCATAGACGACTACAGCCTCCCGCTAATTTGTCTTGGCGTTCTTTCCGTCATGGAATGTTGGTGTGTCATCAGGCGTTTTATGCCCGACTTGATATTGCGAAGACTGTTCCATACGATTGCCGCTATAGATTCTCTGCTGATGTTGACTGGTGTATCCGAATTATGAAAGAGGCTGAAATCCGACACTTGCCATTGTTGAATCTGCATTTGGTTGTGGCAAATTACACTGAGGAGGGGCAGTCAACCATTCATCATCGCGAGTCTTTGAATGAGCGATATCAGATAATGTGCCATCATTATGGCAAGATACCAACGATTTTTATGCATCTATGGTTTGCAGTAAGGCAGATTATCAAATAACGATACAATAAGCTTATTTAATAATATAATAAGGTGTAAGCCCTTTTGGTGTCGTACCTACACGTATTAATTCTAAAATACTGTTAAATCTCGACACTTTTTCCTCAAAACATTTGGTAGTTTGGAAAATAGTGCGTACCTTTGCACCCGCTTTTGAGAACAACGCTTCTCACG
>CAMBOI010000045.1 GCA_945869265.1 uncultured Prevotella sp.
CAAAGCAAACTTTCAATCTGTTAACAAATTGACGGTTCGTATCTTCTACCCAAACCGCTTGAAAATATTGAAAAATTAAAATATTGAAAAATTAAAGTCTCAATACACAGCGGTTCGCTTCTTGTACTACTTCTCTGTTTATGTAAGTCTTTCAAAGAACTCTTTCTTTTTGGAAAGTCGGCTTAGCCAACTCTTTCTTTTAGTGCTTAAGAATCGTTTTTTGTTCGAAAGCGGATGCAAAGGTACGGACTTTTTTTAAACCCACCAAATATTTTATGGATAATTGCATAATCTATAACATAATTTAACAAAAAAATGCAAGTTAATAAAAATACACCTTATTATTAAATAGGATGGGTAAAAATGAATCTTGCCCCATCTCTATAAGTAGTATCAACCCAAATCTTTCCACCAAGTCGAGTAGTAAACTGTTGACATAACTGCAATCCAATACCTGTACCTTGTTTGAATTGGTCAAGTTTCACGAATCGCTCAAAAACACGTTCGGCATCTTTCTCCGGTATTCCACATCCGTTATCGGTAACGGAGAAATACAACAAACCCTCATCAACCTTCTTGGTTATAGACAAGAGAATTGTTCCTTGTTCACTGAATTTTATACTGTTAGTGATAAGATTTACCAGCACCTGCCTTAGCCTTGATTCATCTGTAGAAATAACCAAATCTTTGAAATCACATTGAAAATCAAAAGATATCGGTTTACGGCAAGTTACAATCATTGATTCTACAACAGATCTTCCCAAAGCTACTACATCACAATCCTTCATATTGATAACCATTCCTCCAGTTTCTATGCGCGACAAATCAAGTACATCATTAATCAGATTAAGCAATGCATCAGAATTCTGCTTAATAATATCGCTGAAGTGCGCCTTTTCCTCAGAAGAAAGCGTCATTTGATCACTTGTTAACAAACTGGAGAAACCGACAATGGAATTGAGAGGAGTGCGTATCTCATGACTCATGTTAGCAAGGAAAGCAGATTTCATTCTGTTAGATTCTTCAGCCTTATCCTTAGCTATCATCAACTCCTCACTTTGAGCCTGCAATTCTTCCTTCATTCTACGCAGTTTAAACATAAAATGGAGTGTGAGCAACTGTGAAAGAATTAGTATTACAGCAAGAACACCGGCACCAATAAACCAATCCTTGTATTCCTCGATAAACGATACTGGAGCGTTCAATAAGTTGCTCTGCGAAGGCAAGCTATCCTTTGACAGTTTGAAACTCTCAATAAGCTGATAATCAAAATTTGAACTATTGGAAACATAAACAAGTCCTTGCGACTCGAAATTTTCCAAATAGGCCATACATATTTCAGATAATCTCTCACCTTCAAGGCGGAAATCAGGATAATAGCCACCAATAGCAAGGCCATTCATTCCTATTCCAGAAATGGTGAACACAGGCAATTCTGGATTAGCCTCCCGAATCTGTTTTGTAGAATTGCCCAATGCAAAATTCTCATTACAATCTACTCTCCAAGTTCCCAAGAGGAGAGCCGAATTATTCTTCAACCGTCTGATATTCTTAAGTATTTCATCATACGACGCAGTTCTTCCATCAATATAATGAATTTTGCCAGCGTGCGCACCAGTCAATTTAGTCCTTACCAAAGACTGCATCGCCACTCCACCTAAGGAATTGTCGGTCAGAAGATAAATATCCGATATTTTTGGATACAGCTTATTTATTATTTGCAGATTCTTATCAATATCAAAATACTTGAGTATTCCACCTACAATATTAAAGTCACGAAAATCAGACCGTATATCCTTAGATACCGGTTTCCAATTACGAATATCCATCGAATCACTTGGAAGAGAAATAATATTTGCGCTACATGAACCCACAGCTATAGGTATTTTCTTATACATAGGCTCATCCAAAGACAAATATGTAGAAACCGCCTCACGCCCCATAAGTACAATAAGTGCCGGACTATGTCCATTTGCAATATATTTATTGAGAATGACTTTCATTCTGCCCTTAAATGAAAACAGCTCCTTGAGACTGGTACATTCCATACTTTCAATAATAACTTGACGTGATGGGTCGATTTCATTGCATCGCTTTACAAAAGGTTCAAGAGTTGCAGCAGTACTTCTTGAGTCTGTATTATATGAGCATATATAGAGAATACTGTTGGAAATAGCCGGTTGGGATACATTTCCGTTGTCACCAATATCATTTTGCCCTGTCACGACAACATTTCCTTCAGCAAAAGAGATAGTCGGGAAAATGAAAGCGACAAGTACCAAAAACACATATATTATACGAGATAATCCATTCATGATGCAAAAGTACAAAAAAAACATCAACTTATCAAATTTTTTAGATGTTTTTTTCAGTAATATGGAAATATTTTGTATTTTTGCAATCGTATGGACATAATAATGATAAGACACACACGAGTAGGCGTGCCCAAAGGCACTTGCTACGGATGGTCGAATGTGCCAGTAGCTGACACATTCGAAGCAGAGGCTATGCAAACAGCAAAGAACCTCAAGGAGATACTTTCAGACGGTATTGTACCAGACAAAATATACTCTTCGCCACTGACCAGGGCGATGAAATTGTCGAAATACTGCGGATTCAGTAATCCAGTAAAAGATGACCGTCTGAAAGAGATGAACATGGGCGAATGGGAGATGCAGAAATACGACGAAATCAAGGACGATGCCCTACAGATGTGGTATGACGACTATATGCATTTAAGAGCTACAGGAGGTGAAGGTTTTCCTGACCTGTATAGAAGAGTGGCAAATTTTCTTGACGAGTTAAAGACAAAAGAATACCGCCGTGTGGTGATATTCTCACACGGCGGTGTATTGCTTTGCGCAGGAATATATGCCGGTTTATTCCCCGCAGAGGGATGCTTCGAGCATCTTGTGGAATGTGGTGGAATACAGCGTTTAAGCCTGTAACTGAATAATTCCCGCTCCCTCCTTAAGTGCCTGCATATTCAATGGTATCAATCCATGATGACGCTCAGGAAGAGTCTTATACAAGGCTTTTTCCACACCATCATGACTTATTACGGGACAAACCTTCAACAAGCCTCCGAGCACAATCATATTAAATACCTTGGAGTTCTTCATTTCGGCAGCCTTGTCCATGGCATCAATACGATAGATAGAAATATCATCCCTTGATGGAGGATTGATAATGCCATAGCTATCATAGATGAGAATACCTCCTGATTTGATTTTCGGCAAGAACTTGTCAAGTGAAGGTTGGTTGAGCACCACAGCCACATCAAATGAGCTGAGGATAGGCGAACTAATCGGGTCGTCGCTGACAATAACAGTAACATTAGCCGTACCGCCTCTCTGCTCAGGACCATAAGCCGGCATCCATGTGACCTCCTTGTCTTCCATAAGACCAGAATAAGCAAGAATCTTACCCATTGACAAGACACCTTGCCCGCCAAATCCTGATATAATAATTTCTTTTTTCATAATAATCTCACTATTATCTGTTTAATTTACTGAATAGTGTCCTTAATATCCCCCTTGGGATAGAATTTGAACATGTGTTCCTTCATCCACTCGTTGGCCTGAACAGGAGAGAGTTTCCAACCGCTGTTGCATGTAGAGACAATCTCGACAAGCGAACTGCCCTTACCCGCCATCGAAGCCTCGAAGGCTTTGCGTATAGCCTTCTTTGCACCACGAATAGCAGCAACCGACTCAACGCTCTGACGGGTGACATAACACGTACCCTCAAGTTGGGCGGCAATCTCGGTTATCTTCAATGGATAACCATGAAGCGAAGCCTCTCGACCATAAGGACAAGTGCTCGTCTTCTGCCCCATAAGAGTTGTAGGCGCCATCTGTCCTCCAGTCATACCATAAATAGCATTATTGATAAAGATGATGACGATATTCTCACCCCTATTGAGGGCATGTATTGTCTCGCAAGTACCTATGCATGCCAAGTCGCCGTCGCCCTGATAGGTGAAGACGAGCCGATCAGGCCATAGGCGCTTTATGGCCGTAGCCACAGCGGGGGCACGCCCATGGGCCGCCTCCTGCCAATCGATGTCAAGGTATCTGTATGCAAAGACAGCACAACCGACAGGACAAACTCCCACGGTCTTATCCTCCATACCCATCTCCTCGATAATTTCAGCAACAAGTTTATGAACGACACCATGGCTACAGCCAGGACAATAGTGCATAGGCACGTCGTTCATCAGTTCAGGCTTTTTGTACACCAGATTCTCAGGTGCAATTATTTCTTCGTTTCTTGCCATAATCTACATGAGTTTATTTTTTAGGGCATCAACAATCTCATCGGGTTCGGGCACTACGCCCCCAAGGCGTCCGAAATATTCCACAGGTTCCTTGCCATTGATGGCGAGACGCACATCATCAACCATCTGTCCGGCATTAATCTCTGCAACAAGAATTCCTTTCTTACCACTCGCAATCTCGTCGATTTGCTTTTTTGGGAAAGGCCAAAGAGTAATCGGTCGGAACAAACCGACCTTTATTCCCTCATTACGTGCCATTTCGATAGCTTTCTGAGCCAAACGGGCTGCGCTTCCGAATGCCACAATAATATATTCGGCATCCTCGCATTGCAAAGTCTCGTATCTAACCTCGTTGGCTTCAATCTCAGCATACTTCTGCTGGAGATGGATGTTATGCTGCTCCATAGCCTCAGGCTTGAGTTCGAGCGAAGTCAAGATATTCGGTTTGCGATCCTTAGTGCGACCAATAGTAGCCCAAGGACACTGCTGTCTGATTTCTTCCTCAGTACGGCGAGGCTTATATGGTGGCAACACCACCTTTTCCATCATCTGACCGATGACACCGTCACTCAGAATCATTGCCGGATTACGGTACTTGAATGCCAATTCGAATGCCAAATCAACAAAGTCGGCCATCTCCTGTACAGATGCTGGAGCAAGTACGATGACATTATAGTCGCCATTTCCTCCACCCTTTGTTGCCTGCAGATAGTCACTTTGCGAAGGTTGGATAGTTCCCAAACCAGGGCCACCTCTCTGCACGTTTACCACAACTCCCGGAATCTCAGAGCCTGCCATATAGGATATACACTCCTGCATCAATGCCACACCAGGGCTTGACGAAGACGTGAAAGCCTTCTTTCCAGCACCTGCAGCACCATGCACCATATTGATGGCAGCCACCTCACTTTCGGCCTGCAACACAACCATACCCGTAGTTTCCCACGGTTTGTCAAGTGCAAGCGTCTCGATAATCTCACTCTGCGGAGTGATGGGATAACCAAAGAATCCGTCAACACCGCATCTGATGGCGGCACGGGCTATAGCCTCATTGCCTTTCATCAATGTCACTTCCTGTGTTTCGTTCTTCATGTCAATCCTCCATTTTCTTTCTATAAACAGTAATACATCCGTCAGGACACACGATTGCACAAGAAGCGCAACCGACACAGTTGTCCTGATAGACAACCTCGACAAACGGATAACCGTTGACGTTCACTTTCTTTGCCAAAGCTATGACATCCTGAGGGCAGGCATTCACGCACAATGCGCATCCCTTGCACCTCTCGGTATCAACCACTATGGCACCTCTAATTTTGCTCATATCTTGGTAAATTAAAAAACTTCAATCCATTTCTTTCAAGGATTATATGCATCCTTATTATAGAAATTAAGTATGTCTTCAAGCATTGACTTTGCTTCAACAGCAGGACTATCGGGATCCAACTCTATAGCTTTGATATAGCAATTTATTGCATCCCCGAAGTCGCCCCTTCGCCTGCACTCATTACCCTGCTTGTAATAATCCCGACTTTCCATAGTCACCATACAACTGCGTGCTTGACATCACTTGTAATACTCCTTCTTGCCTGCCGCCAACGTGTTCTTCATCAGCGAGCATATTGTCATGGGACCTACACCACCTGGAACGGGAGTTATGAAGGAGCACTTTGGAGCGACCTCGTCAAACTTGACATCTCCATTGAGGCGGTATCCACTCTTGCGCGATGCGTCGGGCACACGTGTTGTGCCAACATCAACAATCACTGCCCCCTCCTTCACCATATCGGCAGTGACAAAGTCGGGACGACCAATTGCAGCAATAATGATGTCCGCCTCGCGACATTCTTCTTTGAGATTAGCCGAATGACTATGGCATACCGTCACAGTACTGTCTCCATACTGCTTCTGCATCATAAGTTGGGCCATCGGTTTGCCTACGATATTACTACGTCCAAGCACTACACATTTCTTTCCGCTTGTCTTGATGCCATATCTGCGGAGCAATGTGATGATGCCCAAGGGTGTGGCAGAGATGAAGCATGGCAGTCCAATAGCCATTCTGCCTACATTTACAGGATGGAAACCATCAACGTCCTTGCGATAATCGATTGCCTCGATAATCTTCTGCTCGTCGATATGCTTGGGCAATGGCAACTGTACAATAAATCCATCCACATCTGCATCCTTATTAAGACGATCCACACAAGCCAAGAGTTCTTCCTCGGTGATATCATCCTCATATCTGATAAGTGTTGACTTGAAGCCACATGCCTCACATGCCAGCACTTTGTTCTTTACGTATGTTTCCGAACCGCCGTCATGTCCTACGAGTACGGCAGCCAAATGAGGTTGCTTGCCACCAGCGGCAACAATAGCCTTCACCTCATCTGCTATTTCCTGCTTTATTGCGGCAGCAGTAGCCTTTCCATCTATTAATTGCATATTATATCAAATTTCATTCTTCACTCTTCATACTTCGCTCTTCATTCTTCATTTAAAATCCCGGCATTCCGCCCTTCATATTTTTCATAGCCGCAGCCATCTGCATCATCTTGCTGCTGTTCATGCCAGAGACCACCTTCATCATCTTTCTCATCTGGTCGAACTGCTTTAGCAAGCGGTTCACCTCCTGAATATTCGTACCCGACCCCTTGGCTATTCTCATGCGTCGGCTCTGATTGAGTATCTCGGGATTAGTGCGCTCCTTGGGAGTCATACTATTGATGATAGCCTCAATCGACTTGAATGCATTATCATCGATGTCAACATCCTTTATAGCCTTTCCCACTCCAGGAATCATAGCAGCCAGATCCTTAATGTTACCCATTTTCTTAATCTGCTGAATCTGGTTCATGAAATCGTTGAAGTCAAACTTATTCTTACGTATCTTCTTCTCGAGCTCTCTTGCCTGCTTCTCGTCAAATTGCTGTTGTGCACGCTCTACAAGGCTGACGATATCACCCATACCGAGAATACGGTCGGCCATACGGTCGGGATGGAATACATCGATAGCCTCCATCTTCTCGCCTGTTCCCACAAACTTGATTGGTTTTGTGACAACAGTACGAATAGACAATGCAGCTCCACCTCGGGTGTCACCATCAAGTTTTGTGAGCACCACTCCGTCGAAATCCAGTCGGTCGTTAAACTCCTTAGCTGTATTGACTGCATCCTGACCAGTCATCGAGTCAACAACGAAAAGGGTTTCATCAGGATTGAGGGCATCCTTCAGGGTGGCTATCTCGTTCATCATCTCCTCGTCAACCGCCAATCGTCCGGCAGTATCCACGATAACCACATCGTTGCCCTTTGCCTTTGCCTCCTTGATAGCATTATTGGCAATCTCCACAACATTCTTGTTGTCGGGCTCGGTATATACGGGCACTCCAACAGTCTCGCCCACAACCTTCAACTGCTCAATGGCAGCAGGACGATAGACGTCGCAAGCCACCAACAGTGGTTTTTTGTGGTTTTTGCCCTTAAGCATATTGGCAAGCTTTCCGCTGAAGGTAGTCTTACCCGAACCTTGAAGTCCTGACATAAGTATGATGGCCGGCCTACCTTCCAATTTGAGTTCGGCAGCCTTACCTCCCATCAGTTCAGCCAATTCGTCGTGAACGATTTTCACCATCAGCTGTCCTGGTTTTACGGCAGCAAGCACGTTCATACCCAATGCCTTGGCCTTGACAGTATCCGTAAAGTTCTTTGCCACC
The DNA here is from genome assembly GCA_945869265.1 of uncultured Prevotella sp. Lineage (GTDB taxonomy): Bacteria > Bacteroidota > Bacteroidia > Bacteroidales > Bacteroidaceae > Prevotella. The sequence goes on from CAMBOI010000045.1 coordinate 7,996, forward strand.
TTATAGTTAACGTCGGCATCAAGCAAAGCCCTACGAACATCCTTAAGCGTCTCCGCCACATTGATCTCGGTAATTTTTCCCTCGCCCTTCAGTATTTTGAATGAGCGTTCCAGTCTGTCACTTAAATTTTCAAACATTATATTTCGTATTTTTTATTTCAATAAATGATGATATCTACTTGGATAACTTTTGCAAAGATAATGCATTATATCCGAAAAAAAGAATAATTTATGCGACTTTTAATGTATTTTAGTACGAATTAGATTGAAATTGCGCACATTAAAATACAGTGTGCAATTAATTACGTTCCAAAACAAAAAAAAGGAGATGAGACTCACCTCCTTTTTTTCAGTTGCAATTTTGGTATCTTTATTGCCTGTCCTTCTTTCAATGTTGTCTTGCCATCGAGATTATTATACACCTCGACATAGCACGACATGCCGGGACCAAGCAATCTGGTGGCGATATCCTCAACCGTCTGACCGGCCTTGGCCTTCACCACTCTATCCTCTCCAATAATACGGTAGGCACCTGTTCTTACCCTTACGTCCTTTGCCTCATACTTGTCGGCACTTTCCTTGACAGGTTGTTCCTTGGCGACTTGGTCCTTTGCGATTGCTTCCTTGGGAGACTCGTCCTTAGCAGCATCTTCTTGCTCCTTATCTACGGATATTGCCCCAATCTTGGTGGCATCCATCTCTTGCTCCACCGAATCCTTAGCGACAGCCTCCTTTGCCTTCTCCACTGTCATTTCCGCAGCCTTGAGATCAGCCTTCATTTGCTTGTATGCCATTTCCTCCGAAATTTCATACCTGCCATAAAGATAACCGCCATAAGCAGCAGCAAGGATCAACAACAGAACTACAACTCCCGACAACACCCAGCGAAGAGTGGAATTGCTGGATTCTTCTTCATCATTGATTTCTTCATCTGTTGGGGCTTCATCTGTTGGGGCTTCATCTGTTGGGGGGACTACATCAGATGTATCTTCCTTATCACCATCTTCCGTAAACTCTACAATAGGCGATTCGGGAGACGGGATTTCTTGCTCGGCATTGATTTCGGATTGTGATTTATCGGACAATCCAGGATCAGCGGCGACGGGTTCTTCGAAAATAGGTTCTTCGGAGATAGAATCTTCGAGAATGGGGTCTTCGGGAATGGGGTTTTCAGGAATGGGGTCTTCGGAGATGGGCTCCTCTATTGCCGGTTCGGGAAAATCTACACCATCATTGAGAATGACAGTCTCAAACTGCGAAAATGGTTTGTTGACAATTTCCTTCATCACACTGTCGGGAGTGAATGTGAGTTTTGAATGACCTTCAATCAAAACCCTCTCACCTGTATTAACATTAATACTCTCGCGGTCGTCCACCTCAATTATTTTGAATGTGCCAAGCCCTTTCACCTTTACGACCTTTTCTTCGTCAAGACATTCCTGTATGACGTCGAATATTGCCTTTACAAAGCGACGCGACTCTTTGTCCCCAAGTCCGTTCTTGGACATAAGGACACCACTAAGATCGAAAACATTCAGCTTACTCATCTGCTTCCCCTCCCTTCTTGATTCTCTCTTTCCATGCAGCAATGGGTTTGAATGCAAGCACCAATTTTGGTGGTACAAGCATGCGTTGCTGAGTCGTGGGACTCACCATCACCCTCTCCATTTTCTTTTTTACCTCAAAGAGTCCAAAGCCATCAATAGCAATACTGTCTCCATCTTGGAAAGCATCACTCATGGCATCAATCACGTTGGTCACCATTCTCTGCGTAGGCACCTGACTGTATCCGGTGCGTTGAGCTAAGCGTGAAATGAAATCCTTGTTGTTCATACTCTGGTTCTTAATTATTTAATTATTGTTGTTCCATAGAGGTCGAATTCCTCCGAATCCACTATCTTAACGTCGTAATATCTACCTACCTTCAGCAGGCGTTCGTCTGCAGGGATAAGCACCTCCGGGTCAACCTCAGGCGAGCAGTATTCTGTTCTGCCCACGTAGTAGTTGCCCTCCTTGCGATCTATCACCACCTTGAGTCGCTTTCCCACCTTCTCAGCCTCAATTTCCGCACTTATCTCCTGCTGCAATGCCATAAGTCGGTCGAGCCTACTCTGCTTCACCTCTTCGGGCACGTCATCCTCGTAATTATCAGCAGAAAACGTACCGTCTTCCTCTGAATAAGCGAATGCTCCCATACGCTCGAATCGTGCCCAGCGAGTGAACTCCATAAGTTGCTCGAAGTCATCATCCGTCTCGCCAGGGAAACCTACCATGAGAGTAGTGCGTATATGAATCCCCGGCACCTCCTCGCGCATACGTTCAATCAAGCTGTAAGTCTCATCCTTGGTGACATTACGCTTCATTCTCGCAAGCACATTATCAGAGATATGCTGCAAGGCGATATCAAGGTATTTGCACACATTGTCGCGCTCCTTCATCACGCGAAGCAGTTCCCATGGGAAATGCGTGGGATAGGCATAATGCAACCTTATCCACTTCACCCCAGGGATATCGGACATACGCTCCACAAGTTCGGCGATATGCTGCTTGCCGTCGATATCCACCCCATAGTAGGTCAACTCCTGTGCTATGACCTGAAACTCGGTTGTTCCGTCGGCCACCAACTGTCTCACCTCCTGCAGTATCTCATCCATCGGTCGGCTCACATGCTTGCCAGTGATGATTGGTATGGCGCAATAGGCACAATGGCGGTCGCATCCCTCGCTTATCTTAAGATAGGCATAATGGCGCGGAGTGGTGATATGCCTCACGACATTGCATGTATCCATAGGAGAGCCAAGGTCGGCAAGCAACTGCTTGTAGTTGAACTTACCATAAAACTTGTCCACCTGGGGTATCTCTGCCTCAAGTTCCTTTTGGTATCTTTGTGACAGGCATCCCATTACGAAGAGTTTCTTCAGACGTCCTTCCGCCTTTGCCTGTGCGAATTCAAGGATTGTGTTGATGCTCTCCTCCTTAGCGTCCTGAATAAATCCACATGTATTGATGACTGCAATCTCCCCTGTCGGGTTCTTGCTGTCGTGAACACAATGATAGCCCCTGGCCTCGAACATGCTCATAAGAGTCTCGCTGTCAACGAGATTCTTCGAGCAGCCCATTGTGATTATATCTATTGTATTTTTCTTCATTACGACCCTCGTATGCTTATTCGTTCACCTTGAAAAGAGAATCCACAAACTGACTCTTGTTAAAGAGTTGCAGATCTTCCATCTTCTCTCCCAAACCAATGTACTTCACCGGCACCTTGAGTTGGTCGCTAATACCGATAACCACTCCTCCCTTGGCTGTTCCGTCGAGCTTGGTGATAGCAAGAGATGTTATCTGAGTGACAGCCGAGAACTGTTTAGCCTGCTCAAAGGCGTTCTGTCCGGTACTGCCGTCAAGCACGAGCATAACCTCATCGGGAGCCTCGGGCAACACCTTCTTCATCACGTCCTTAATCTTCTTCAGCTCGTTCATCAGTCCCACCTTGTTGTGCAGTCGTCCGGCAGTGTCAATGAGCACCACATCGGCACCATTTGCCTTGGCGCTACTCAATGTGTCGAACGCCACTGATGCGGGATCGCTTCCCATCTGCTGTTTGATGACGGTCACTCCTACCCTCTCGCCCCAGATACACAACTGCTCCACGGCAGCGGCACGGAATGTGTCGGCAGCTCCGAGATATACCTTTTTTCCCGCCTGTTTGAATTGATAGGCGAGTTTGCCTATAGTGGTGGTTTTGCCTACTCCATTCACACCCACAACCAAGATGACGTATGGTTTATGGTCAGAAGGCAAGTCCCAGTTGTCATTGTCATCTGTATTGTTCTCCGAAAGCAGTGCAGCAATCTCCTGCCTTAGTATGCCGTTGAGTTCTGACGTGCTCACATATTTGTCTCGAGCCACACGTTCCTCGATACGACGTATAATCTTCAATGTGGTATCCACACCCACGTCACTTGTGATGAGCACCTCCTCGAGATTGTCGAGCACATCATCATCCACCTTCGACTTTCCCGCCACAGCACGTGCCAGTTTGTCGAATACACTTGTCTTTGTCTTTTCCAACCCACGGTCGAGGGTTTCCTTTTTGTTCTTATTGAAAAAGCCGAATATTCCCATAATTGTACAATTTGATTGCAAAAATACAATATTTTTTTGAGAAATAAGTATTTTTCCTACAAAAAGTGCAAATAATCAATTAAATATCACGTATTTCGCTTAAAAATCCACTCATAATAGTATCACAAAAGGCCATAATGGAAAGAAAAATAAAAGGCCGCAACGAATTACGCGTTGCAGCCTTGTATTTGATAGAATAATGATTTCAATTACTTGAAGAATTCCTTAACCTGCTCGTTAGGAACCATCTTCTCGTCAAATATGTAAGCGCCAGTCTTAGGGCTCTTCACCATCTTGATGACCTTTGAATAAGAGCGACCATCCGTATTACCATCGCGGAGGGTAGCCACAACTTTCTTTGCCATTTCTTAAAAATGCTAAATTTAAAAAAGTTATTATTTGATTTCCTTGTGAAGTGTCATCTTCTTCAAGATGGGGTTGTACTTCATCAATTCCATTCTCTCAGGAGTATTCTTACGATTCTTAGTCGTAATGTAACGGCTTGTACCAGGCATGCCACTGTTCTTCATCTCAGTGCACTCCAGAATCACCTGTACTCTATTGCCCTTTGCTTTCTTTGCCATGCTGTTTATTCTCCTATAACTTTAATGTCCTTCCACTCACAAAAGCCCTTTGACACAGCCTGCTTAAGAGCTGCATCAAGTCCGACCTTGTTGATCAATCTCAGACCAGCTGCGCTGATCTTCAAGCTAATCCAGCAACCTTCCTCTACATAGTAGAACTTCTTGCTGAAGAGGTTTACGTCAAAGCTACGCTTTGTGCGATGCTTTGAGTGAGACACATTGCAACCTATCTGTGCCTTCTTTCCTGTAATCTGACAAATCTTCGACATTTCTATCTAAGTTTTCTTTTCTTTTTACTAACTTATTCCAAACAGGGTGCAAAGGTAGCGACTTTTTTTGAATTCTCCAAATATTTACTCCTAAAAATCAATCTTTTATGCGATTTTTTAAGATTTCTTTCGATTTGGGACTGTTTTTGGGTCAATTTGAGCCCCATTTCACCTCACCTTGCGGCTCTACGTCGTCCTCACTGACTTTTTCTTCACCTTTTAGGAATTCAAGGAACATTTCAAGTGCCGTATGAGTGGCCTCAGAGAGATTCTTGTCGCGCCCGTTGTCTTCGGTCAGTTGGCATGTAGCCACGTTGTCCTCATTGCCACAAGCGAGCCAAATTGTACCCACGGGTATCTCGGCAGTGCCTCCGCCGGGACCTGCTATTCCTGTGACGGCGATGGCATAGTCGGTGTTGAGAGCTTTGCATGCACCCTTCACCATTGCCACGGCTACATCTTCGCATACGGCAGTTTTCTCTTCAATGAGTTGTCTGTCAACCCCAAGTATTCTCTCCTTTATCTCGTCGGCATACGACACAATGCCGCCCTTGAAATACTTCGATGCTCCCGGCACAGCAATTATTGCCTCGGCCACACGTCCACCCGTACAGCTTTCCGCCGTACCTAATGTCATCTCTCTCTCCCATAGCAGTTGACTAATCTCCCTACTGGTTATTTTGCTTTCAAAATCCATCTGTAATTATGTTTTAAAGTTATTTGAATGTCACTTTTGAGAATGCGGGGGCATCGATATTGCAGAATTCCCCGTCGAGATACTTGTAATATCCCGTAATGCCTATCATGGCGGCATTGTCGGTGGTGTAGCTGAACTTGGGAATGTAGATTGTCCAGCCGTATCTCTCGGCATGCTCCCTGAATGCGTTGCGAAGCCCGTTGTTGGCACTCACTCCACCAGCCACTGCCACATGCTTGATGCGTGTCTGTTTGGCTGCCTTGCGCAGCTTTTTCATCAATATGTCAACGATGGTAAACTCAAGACTTGCCGCAATATCCTCCTTATGCTTCTCGATGAAGTCGGGATCCTCAGCCACCCAGTCTCTCAAGTTATACAAGAAGGAGGTCTTGAGTCCGCTGAAACTATAGTTGAGGTCGGGTATCTGAGGCTCGGCAAACTTATATGCATGGGGATTGCCTTGACGTGCCAGTCGGTCGATTATCGGTCCTCCGGGATAACCAAGTCCCATCACCTTCGAACACTTGTCGATAGCCTCACCGGCAGCATCATCGATTGTCTGTCCTAGCACCTCCATGTCGTTGTATGCGTTCACCTTGACAATCTGCGAGTTGCCTCCGCTAACCAACAGACAGAGGAACGGCAGCGGGGGAGCCGACATGTCGTCGTCGCTCTCCTTGATAAAATGCGCCATCACATGTCCCTGAAGATGGTTGACATCGATAAGCGGAATACCGAGGGCACGTGCAAAGCCCTTGGCAAAACTGACGCCCACGAGCAATGAGCCCATCAATCCAGGACCTCGGGTGAAAGCCACAGCCGACAGTTGCTCTTTGGTGATACCAGCCTTCTTGATAGCCTGGTCAACCACGGGCACGACATTCTGCTGATGCGCCCTCGAAGCCAGTTCGGGCACCACTCCACCGTATGCCTTGTGCACATCCTGACTTGCGGTGACATTGCTCAGCAGCACGCCATTTCGCAATACGGCAGCCGACGTGTCGTCGCAACTGCTCTCTATTCCGAGTATATAAATATCCTTCTTTTCTTCCATTTATACCTTATTATATATTAATAAGTCAAAATCTCGACTCCATGTTCGGTCATGAGGAACGTGTGCTCCCATTGTGCACTCGGCAATTCGTCGCCAGTGATAACCTCCCAACCATATTCGTCGTCGGCATCAATAAACACCTTCCATGTGCCCTGGTTGATCATCGGTTCGATGGTGAACACCATTCCCGGAACGAGCAGCATGCCAGTATTTCGGTGTCCTACGTGCGACACCTCGGGATCCTCGTGAAAATGCAACCCCACGCCATGACCAGTGAGGTCTCTCACCACACCATAGCCATATTTCTCAGCGTGCTTCTGCACTGCATGACCGATGTCGCCCACATATCCCCATGGTTTGGCAGCCTCGGCACCCACTTCGAGGCACTCCTTTGCCACTCTCACCAACTGCTCCTTCTCGGGAGTTGTCTTGCCGATTATAAACATACGCGAGGCATCGGCATAATATCCATCGAGAATGGTAGTGAAGTCTACATTCACGATATCACCCTCCTCGAGCACGTCTTCCTCTTTGGGAATACCGTGGCACACCACTTCATTAATACTTGTGCATACACTCTTGGGGAATCCCTCATATCCCAAACAAGCAGGTATTGCACCATGACTAGTGCAATAGTCATAGCATATCTTATCTATTTCGAGGGTATTCATTCCCGCATGAATATGTTTGGCCACCTCGTCGAGCACACCCGTATTCACCACACCGCTTCGCCTGATACCCTCAATCTGTTCGGGAGTCTTAATCAGGTCGCGCGTGGGAACGAGCTTTCCGCGTTTTTCCAATTCTATAATCCGCTTGTCCATATCAGTCAGCGGTTGTCCTGGCAAGGCATGCCATCTTCTTTTCTTTCCAATCATAATTAAAGCTAAAACTACTTTTCGGCTGCAAAGTTACGACTTTTTTGCGAAACAAGCAAAAAAATATTGTGTTTCTATAGAAGATAAGTATTAAAATAGATAAAAAAACACCCCAGGATACAGTATCACTACACTTCCTGGGGCCTTACCTTAAAAAGACACCTATTGAAATAATTGTATATCAAATGTTGACAGGTATAACAATATATGTCACTTGTTCACCTGAAACACTAATATTCATTTTTTAAAAACTTATTATGACCTGGAAATCATTATTTAGTCTTTAGCAGCCACAAAATTACAACTTTTTTTTTAATCAGCAAGCATTTTCTTCGTTTTTTTTGCCAAAAAATCAAAAAATCATGTATTTTTTACCATTTTGGGCAGATAAAGCACTGTTTTTTTACTTAAGCGTAACTCCTTCATGGGTAGGCTTGACAGGGATGATTCGTCCCTTCTTGTCAAACTACATCCTGTCGGCACAAACCTCACGGTGTATTCCCGGTCCCTTTTCGGGACCGACAAAGTGCTTGTTGATACGATGTTGCCAAGAAAGCCATAATTTTTCTCCTCATAGTCTGACTAAAATTGTTATTAGTTATTTCGGTTGCAAAGGTAATCATTTTTTTCCAATCGGAAAAACATTATGGATTTTTTTTATTTCTTCAACTAGTTAAATTATTTAAGTTTCGCATTTGCCCAACTTCTTAAACATTCCCCCTACTTGCGAAAGTTGAGTAAATTAGATATAGGATGGTACTTTTAGGAGAATTTACAGCCTCGGCCAAAGTATATATCACTGTGGCAAAGGACGAGCAACCAGAATTCACCAGAGTCGTTAGATAAATCCTTAGTGATATGACTATTGTCGCATGTAGTGAACAGAGCGAATTGATTATTTCACTCTATCTATTCAGATTTTATCACAAAGGGTAATATAATGTTATGTGAAGCCTATGTTTGAGTTATGTTCCGCACTGCGGAATGTACGTTCCGCAGTGGTGAATGTACGTTCCGCAGTGGTGAATGTACGTTCCGCAGTGCGGAACATAGATTAGATGCCTGTTCTAATAAAATTATAATAACTATAGTGAGAACTTTATGATAGCTATGGTGAATACTTTATGATAGCTATGGTGAATACTTTATAATAACTATAGTGAGTACATGTAAGCCTCTTAGAGTAAAATGTTATAAATAATATAAAATATTTCTTTTAAAGTAAAAAATGCGTTTCAATGCAAGTTACGCGTTAACAAGTTAACACTTCACTAAGAGGCTTCCCTCTTGTGTAATACATTATGTGTGAATCCAGAATTGCCAGACTGCCATGACGAGTAAACAAATGACAAAAGCTATCGGGAGGTGAAGGTTGGGTGAAGGTTCTGAGAGCAATCTTCACCTCTCGCCCCCCCGATAAACACAGGGGTTGTGGCACGATTGGTGAAGGGTGAAGGATGAGTGCACTGATTCATTTTTGCTTGGGATAATAACATGGATAAAAGGCAAGATGGAATCAATATACTTTCATTTGAAGCAAGGTTATCAATCTTTATGAGCCAAGGTTAAGCTGCCGTTCCGTATTCGTAGATACAATCACTGGCAAGATCTATTTCATCATTCCAATACACACACGTCCTACTACTGTCAAGTTGCGCTTGACCAAACAAGCCGAAAGTCTCCGACAAAGGTCGAAACGATGGCAACGTCTCAATATCTTCCTTTACATCATAGATGACCTTATAGCCATCATCAAACTCAACGGCAAGACGGAAGTCATCCAATACCGCAAGCGTCTTAATCCTTGGTATCATAACTGAATACCAGTTTTCATAATATCCTCATATAGAGGCGATGGATGACATTCTTCAATCAACACTGGCTCAATTAGGTCATTGATTTTTCGGCTTGCTGTCCATAGCAACGGCACATTGGCAAACCAGTCGCCCACCATCTTAGGGACAACTACAGCTATGTCAATATCACTATCCTCGCGCTGAGTGCCTTTACTGTACGACCCATATAGATACACCTTAGTAGGATTGAAATGGTCAGAAATGGCATCCTTGTATTGCCTTGCAATTCTTATAGCATTGTCTCTATCCATAACTTCATCTCCTTTGTTGAATCAATAATTTCACGACATTTCTCTTTGGTAAGAGCAGATAGAAGAGCTTCCTTATACTCAGGGTATCTCGCCTCTATATTGAGTGGTGTCATTTGATCGATAAACAATTAATCTTGATTTTGGGTGCAAAGTTAATAATTATTTTCAAATAGCAAACTCTTTTTTTTGAATAATAATGGTGTTTTCACAAATATTATACAAACAAATGCCTGAAGGTGAATAGTAGCTGTCAAAAGACCATAGGGTAATTCATACATTTAAGAACTCAAAACAGAGGCTCCGATGCGCGATGCAATAGGACCTTTCAATTGCCATCCTGCAAACTTTGACATAAGAGAGACACCTACCACGATTAACATTGTGAACGGAGTCTGTACCCTTTTCAAATGCCCCATGTTCAAAAGAGTGGTTCAATAATATGTGATTTCATATTTAACCTCCTCGTTTTCTGCATTTTTCTCATAGATAACATTACCATGCCCATCGTATTTGTATTGAAATTTTAGGGTTTCATCTGCTTCTTTTGGCTTAGACATATCTTCATTGGGATAATACGTCATTCTTGTTTCTTTTATTATTGACCCATGATTGTCCCGATCATACAATGTAATAGTATGGCAAATGTCTCCTGTTTTAAGATTAGGTTTATATGCAATAGTTACAACCCAGGTACTAATCTCTTTAAATACATATCCATTGCAATCATAAAAATATTCGGATTTTTCATATACACTTTTATCTTCATACAATTTTGCCCTTTTCTCTATTTGCCCTTTGTGATTATAATAACAAATATAATACATAAAATGACGATTTGGATATGTTGTCTTTTCAACAGCTAAATAATTCCCACTATAAGAATATTCAGTAATTCTGATAACAGAACCGTCCTCATCATATTCAGTTTCTTCAGAAAGATTCCCGTCTTGATTGTATTCTGTCATTAATTGGCAAGTTCCATTCCTTCTAAAACATTTGCGACTGATTAGGCCACCAAATTTATCGTATTTGTTTTCATATGTATATTGTAATTTCTTTCCAATAGTTACATCCGAATTTTCATCATAAACTTCGTATATCTCTTCATACTCTTCGATGGAATTTCCTTGTTCATCGAATTTTGTTATATACGCTTTGCAACAAATCTTGTCTTTTATTTCTTCTTGTGCAATCTTGCCAAACACATTATATGTGTATGTCGTCTTTTTTATGATTTCATTGTCACTATAATCAAGTTCTTCTTCTGTAAAGCCATATTTGTTATAAGTTTGTATGTCTGCTAATTCCCCATCATAATAACGGGTAACACTCTTTACTTTACCAATAAGATGAGCCATCTCAAGGTGGTTTTTATCCTTTTTTTGATATCTTGAGAATTCACTGTTGCAAGAACACAACAAAACAAAAAACATAAAGAATATGATTGGCTGAAACTTAAAATATTTCATAACAAAGCCCTAATTCGTGTCGGGTGCAACTTCTAAAAAACAACTATATTATATTATTTTATTTACTACCTTTTCTTCTATTACATTCCCGGCATAACATTTGGCAGTTGGACTCAATGGTTCTGCCGCCTTCGCGCCATGGGGTGATGTGGTCGCCCTCCATCTGCTCGAAGGGGAATTCCTTTTGGCAGTGGGGACAGACGTGATGCTGCTTTTCCCATACGGCGAGCTTGACGTCGTCGGGGAAGGAGCGTAGGTCGAGATGACGCTCGTCACGGGTAAGGACATAGGGAATGATGCCAAGAGGCTTTTGAATGTCGCTATCTCGCATAAGACGGGATATCTCTTCCTCTATTGCTGAAATGTCAAGAGTTTGCTCATGGAAGGTGTCGTAGAGATATGCCCAATCGAGACCTTTCATTATCTTCTTGAATTTCTTCATGTTAAAATTGGTGGTTGCCCAATTCAATACATTTTGGAAATATGTCCAAAGGTTGTTGG
>CAMBOI010000046.1 GCA_945869265.1 uncultured Prevotella sp.
CTTGTCGAACATCACCGTGCGCTTCGTTACTTTGTAAGCTTTACTCATGTTTTAATCAATTTAAAAAGTTAGACAATGTTTTTTATTTCTCGATGCAAAGGTACAACATTTTTTATTGGCGGATGTGCATAACTGTGCATAAGTGCTATCCAGATGAGGATAGGATAGGGTAATCAGATGGCATTAGGATAGGGCAATCAGATGGCATTAGGATAGGGCAATCAGATGAGGTTAGGATAGGGCAATCAGATGAGGTTAGGATAGGGCAATCAGATGCCATCTGAATGCCCTATCCGGATGACCTACGGATCCCCAAGGTATTCCTTGATAAGCCGCACTTGCTTTACGGATAATTCCCGCATTTTGCGATATGGCATCCCGAGCTCGTCAAGTGCCGAAACAAGGTCGGGGCATTTCTTTATCCACCCTAACAACGACCTCACAGCCTCGCGGGGCTTGCGGTCGGGGAAATACTGAGTCGCTAAATCTCTACGTTTCATGATTTTTAAATGAAGTCAATGGCTGCGCAATTATTGCCTGGGTGACAGGGTGACACTTATATATAGAAACTTTTAAAAATAACGAAAAAATTCGATTCCCTATTATAGGAAAGCCTATTTTTTAATTTTTCCAGAGATTTTCATATATATAGTGTCACCCTGTCACCCTTTGGCTTAAAACGGCAGCGGTTCGGGCTCCTCAGCGGGCATTCTACTGTCAATTTCTTTCTCAGGCCTATCGGCCACTTTCCAAAAGCGTCCATTCTTATTTCTCATCTGCTCATACCCCAAATTTGCCAATGCAATGCCTATCTTCGTGGCACTGATAGTGAGGCGGGGTGCAAACTTGGCGGCTATCTTCGAGGCGGTCATATACTTGGTCTCCGATTCGGTGCGTGGTATAGTAAAATATGTGACAATCATCTCAGTGGCGGGATCGGGCGTGAGGAACTGTTTGTTGCGCTCGTTGAGCTCCTTTATCTGTTTGTCGTTGAGCCAGTATTGCTCGCCCGCCTCGATGAGTGCATAGGCCTGGGCATACATTCCCTCGTAGGGAATGACGGTAGTCCAGGGATTGTCGATGCTCTCTACGTGGAACGGCAGCCAGCGGCGGTTGCCCGTCTGGTCGGTGAGGAAGGTGAGGTTGTTGCCCGTGGCGCATAGCGACGCCACTCGCGGCATGAGCACCTTGTGTCGCCCGTAGGGCGGACGCTCCTTCACCTGCGGCATTGTGGTGAACGCCTTCAGTTGGTTGATCTCCTTCATTGTCATCGAGTCGATCTCCTCGAGCGATATGATGATGTTCTCGGCGAGCATGAGATAGTCGTCCTTGTCGAGCTGATATGAGTTGTTCTTCGTGGCGAAGTAGTTGCGCAGATGGGGCGGCAGGATGTTGAGCATGAAGGATGACTTATACGTGCCCTGCTCGCCGATGAAGGTGAGAATCTGATGATTCACCACCTTGTCGTCGAGCACCGATGCCACCATCGCCAAGAACCAACAACGGGTGTAGAAATGAAATTCTTCTTCTGAAGTATCTTTGCAATGCACCATCGAGAAGAACTGCCTTATGTAGTCGGTTGAACCGTCCCACGGCTTCAATCCGTCGAGCCACGAGCGGAAGGGATGGTAGTCGGTGACGAAGTTGGAACCGAGGATGGTGTTGATGGTCTGCAGGTCGGTCATCACCCCGTCGTTCTGCATCTGCCGCCAAAGGGAATTGACGAAGTGGTCATCGATTGCCTTGAAGATTGAATATTGAATATTGAATTGCTGCGCATGGGCATCTTCAACTTTCAACCTTCCCTCTTCAACCTTCAATTTTCTATATTCCAGTTGGTAGCTCAGCAGGTTGCGACGTAGGTCATAGTGGTTGGCGACGTATTTTTCCACCTGCTTCACCGATGCCTTGCCTGTGCCGGAAGAGAGTGTGGCGTGGTCGTTGCTATACTTTGTATAGATGCTCTTCACCATGTTCTGCAGCGACCCGCGGTGCGTGGCATTGTAGTCGTCGAATTGCTCCACAGCCCATTCCAGGCATTTCTTCTTGGGCACGCCATAGCGATTCATCAGGTGGAGGCAGCGCGTGATATAGTCGTTGTGCCGCCCGTCGATATATTCCGCCCCGTCGGCCTCCACCATTTCCATCACCCTGTCCTCTATGCGCTCCACCTTGGGCGGCCGCCCAACCCTCTTCTTTGTCTTGGCCTTAGTCTCATGGCGCACTATCTTGATGCGCTTTGGGCAGGGGCGGAACACGGCCTTGGGGTCATGAGCCAGTCCGCACACCCTCGTGTTGTTGCCACACTGCGTGTCGTAGTCGAGCGATGTTAGCTTTTTGTAATAATCATTCACACTGAGCCAAGCGTCGCGGAAGTTCTCATTTGTCACCTCGCCCTCCACCTCGGCTATCACTCGCAGTCCGCGCCCGGAGATGGTGATGTAGGTGAGGCGCGAGTGCAAGTCGTCTCTCACCATCTTCACGGTCATGTCGAACACGTCGGCTGGTATGTGGTCGATATCGACTATCATATACCGCTCGTAGCCCGTGATGCAGTCGGCTGTGCGACCGCCGCTGAGCCTCACCTGCGGCATGATGGCGGGCAACTGGGTCTTCAGTGCCGTGAGCTTCGACTTGAAGGCTGCCGCCTTGTCGTTGTCGCCTTCCTCCACCGCCTTGTCATAGTGGGGCAGCAATGCCCTGTACTGCCGGCACACCTCGGCCAACCTGTCGCTGCGTATCTCGGTCGCCACCGTCTCCCACGCCACCAGCTTAGGCTCCTTGTCGCGCAGGGAGGAAAAATAGTTCACCTCGTTCATTTGTCTTTGTCCTTATTATTTGGGGATTTCTTGTTCTTTGGGGATTTATTGTCCGGATTACATACAACGATGACATCCTTGTTGAAGTCATCAAGATAGGAGTCGCTGATAGTCAGCAGCTCATTGCCCACTTGAAGCATATTGTGGATTCTGCCTTTAATATGTTTGACATTCACTGCATACGACCTGTGGATGCGCCTGAAGATAAGGCATTCATTCTTCAATACTCTTTCCATGAATATTCCCAACCTTACCGTATGGCATGTCACACTGCCATCGATCAGATGAAATAATACACAGTAATCATCCGCCTCAATCCATGCCACATCCATAATCGGCACCATTTTGATTTCATCCACACCACGAAGCTCAAGCAGTTTGAACATGCACGCCCCAGAGCACGAATGATTCTTACATCCGATGTTGTCATTTCTCGTAGTCTTGTCATTTCTCGTTTTCTTCATAGTTAATGAATTTTATTTTACTGTTCAATTAACTATGCAAAAATAACAATAATCATGACAACAGTACAATCAATCCCGTGAATGCCCCCCCGTAATCTCGTGAATGGCGAAAAATCATCCATGTGACCTTATAGGAAATTAATTTCTTACTTAGCTTATGAGGAATTAACCAGTCCAACTTCTTGGGTTCACTTCAGTACATTGGTTCACTTTTTAGGGTCGATAAACCTGTCCCCGATGATTCCCGAAATTACATCCAATCCTCCGAACCGCCCAATATGGTTTGTAGATGACCCTATTTGGTTTGTAGATACCTCATTTTGTATTTCCAACACCCAACAACTGTTAAAAATCACCTCCATTTCCACACTTTTCTTCCAAAATCATTGCACAATCCAAATAAATGTCTTACCTTTGCAGCACCAGAACCCCCAAGCCTCTTAACAATGCTCAAATCGGGGGTCGTTTTATTTTTATACCATTATGAGATTATTGGGTCATGGGGACAGGAACATTGGTTCATGGAAATATTTGGTGGGTGAGTTGGAACGACTTTATTAATTTGAATGTTATGCCCATGCACTTAAAGCAGCTGAAATAATAGTTTTGGCACAACTGTTGTATTATCCTGTCAGTGGATTGCTTATAGAATTACATTATGAATAAGCAATGAGTCAGCTTTGCCCCCTGTATTTTGAAATGGACGATGGCGGACCTGTTTGTCAGAACATGTTGGAGTTTGAACCTGGAGAAATGTTTAGTTTTCGATATGCAAAAGCAATAGAATTGGATATAAAAGATAAGATAGAATAACCATCATTTTTATAATTGGATTATGCAACAAAAAGAGAATAAAATACTCATCTATCAAGATGACAATGGTATTACCAAGGTGAACGTACGGTTTTCTGATGAAGACGTATGGCTCACGCAGGCACAGCTTGCGGAGATATATGATACTACGCAAGAGAATATATCAATGCACATTAAAAACATATACAAAGACGCTGAATTACAGGAAGATCGAACTTATAAGGATTTCTTATTAGTTCGCCAAGAGGGCAAACGTAGCGTTCAACGCAACATTGCACATTATAATCTTGACATCATCATAGCTCTTGGCTATCGTGTGCAATCGCAGGTGGCGACGCGCTTCAGAAGATGGGCGACAGAACGGCTACACGAATACATCCAAAAGGGATTTACGATGGACGATGAGCGATTGAAGCAAGGCGGCAACCGCTATTTCCGGGAGTTGCTACAACGCATCAGAGACATTCGTGCCTCTGAACGCAACTTCTATCAGCAGGTTACGGATATTTATGCAACATCCATTGACTATGACCCTCGTTGCGACATGACACGAGATTTCTTTGCCACAGTTCAGAACAAATTGCATTTTGCTGTGCATGAACACACGGCAGCGGAAGTTATCTATGAACGTGTGGATAGCGACAAGCCGATGGTAGGTATGACAAACTTCAAGGGAAACTATATCACCAAGGACGATGTGAAGATAGCCAAGAACTATCTGACGGAACAGGAACTGAAAAGACTGAACCTGTTGGTGTCCCAATTCCTTGACTACGCTGAATTTCAGGCATTGGAAATGCAGGAAATGAGAATGGCCGACTGGGTGGCAGCACTCGACAACCAGATAATCATGCTAAAGAGGAAATTGCTGGAAGGTAAAGGGCACATCTCTCATAAACAGGCCATGGAAAAGGCTGAAAAGGAGTTCCAAATCTACCGCCAGAGAGAAATGGCACAGCTTGAAAGCGACTTTGACAGAATGATGAAACAGTTGCCGAAAAAATAAAAATAGATTTGGATATGAATCATCGGGGACAGGTACATCGACCCGAAAGAGTGAACCAACGGACTGAAGTGAACCTGTCCCCGATGATTCTTAATAAAAAATGACTCGCCTGCAGTTCTAATGGGATGCAAACGAGTTCTGTTGCTGCAAAGGTAAAACATTTATTTGGATTGTGCAAGGAATTTGAGGAAAAAATGTGCAAGGTGAGTGCAAAAAAGCAAGTTTACTTGTTTTTTTTGCCGAGCCGCAGCCATTTTTATGCAAAAAGTGTGGAAATGGAGGTTGTTTTTAACAGATGTTGGGTGTGGGAGATACAAAATGCGGCATTTACAAACCAAAGTTGGGCATCTACACACCAAGGGTCATGGGGAGAGGTACGTTGGTTCACTCTTTAGGGTCGATGAACCTGTCCCCGATGATTCCGTTAAGAATTCTTCTTTTGTCATATAGAGTTACTGTATAATTTCCTTACTCTCTTTACTATTAGGCTTTTCAGGACCCGCCTTTATCAACGTTGATGATGCAAAGTTACCCCAACATCATGAAAAACCAAAGTCTGGTTTGTAGTTCACTGGATTTGGTTTGTAGTTGGGCATATTTACACTCGTTTCGTTATCACCAGACAGTAATTTGAAAAACTCTTTCTGTACTTGTTGCTTACAGGCAAGCCATCTTTGCCAACAAAGAGGATATTCCCGCTTCGAGCCTTGATATGATACAGATTGACAGCGTGGGAGTGATGTATGCGCACAAAGTAGTCGATTCCGCCCTCGTAAAGCTGACTCAGGACTGAATGCAGACTGCCGCTCATCAGTACGCGTCTTCCATTAGCCATGTGGAAGCACACATAACTGCCTTCAGCTCCTATCCACGCAATTTCATTCGGCACTATACAAGTATCTTCCTCCCTCCCCTTCAGGAATAGCACTCTCGGAACTTCCTTGTGCGTCAGAGCCATCTCTTTGCTCAGTTGCAACATAATGTCGTTTACCACTACCTCGTCTTCAACAAGGGTTTTCATCACTTTGCAGAATGCCTTGACAAATACCGACACAGGCATCAAATTTTGTAACTTTTTCATACTTGTTTGTTTTTTATCGGAGTGCAAACAAACAAGTATTCATGCCAATTGCCAAAGTTGGTTTGTAGTTCGCTGGTTTTGGTTTGTAGTTGACGCTTATCCTACAAACACACTGAAGGCTGCAATCGGCATTTTACCGCTTGCAGCCTCCAACTGTTATTTGAATAATATATTACACTTTATTACCACATGTCGTCATTACCGTCATCGGGACCTTCGTTAACAATTCGAGGTGACCCTGCCAGTATCTGCTGAGTTCCCACTTCATACACCTTCATCTCAGGCTTGATATATTTTTTCTTCATCATATCATTCTGTTTTATTTGATTATTACTTTCTTTCCATTATTGATATACACTCCCTTCGTAGGCTTGCTCACCTTGCGGCCTTGCAGGTCGAAGATGTCGTCGGCATTGCCATTGCGGTGCATGTTATCGTCGGTTACAGTGATACACTCTATGCCAGTGGTCTCGCCATCGTCGCCAGGGAAGGCGAAGCCGCGGGCGGGGGCGGCAGCACTTGGTTCTGTGGCTGCTTCAACGGTCACCTTCAGATATGCCTTGTAGGGCGAGGCATTGAGGTAA
Organism: uncultured Prevotella sp.; assembly: GCA_945869265.1. Lineage (GTDB taxonomy): Bacteria > Bacteroidota > Bacteroidia > Bacteroidales > Bacteroidaceae > Prevotella. The sequence goes on from CAMBOI010000046.1 coordinate 6,768, forward strand.
GTGCCATCGGTTTTCTTCACCCCATCCACCGTTGCCACGCCGAGGTAGAAGCCGAGGCCTGTCTTGCTCTCTACGTTGTTATATGTCAGTCGATAGTACTTACAGCCATCTTGCGAATGGAGGATGGTGGCGTATTCGGGTGTTGCCAAGAGGTCGTTGTCTTCGGCTTTCACGAAGTCGGTTGTTTCGAGCGGAGTGACGCTTACTGTCTCTGCATCGGTCTTTACGAGCACCGCCTCGCCCTTAGCCACCATGCTGCCGGTGCGCTCAGTGAGTGTCAGCTTTCCGTCAGCCACAGTGGCGTTATACAGCGTCAGTGTCTTGCCTGCCTCCACGCTCAGTTTACTGTTTGAATAGGTGTTGCTGAATGTAGCCCAATGAGTCGTTGAGCCGCTGTTGGCGGCTGTGGTGGCTGATGTAGGGTCGCCGGCGGAGATGGTCAAATTTGAATAACTGCTTCTCCATTCTGACTCATAGTCACTGACAGCACTGCTTGGCACCTTAACAGCAAGATCATTATCGCCTAATGCTCCATTTCTTAAAGTCGGTGGTGTGGCTGCAAGGCAGTAAATATTTGAAATGCCGGATTCATTAAATGCGTAAACACCAATATTATTTATTCCAGCATTGAGGGTGATTTCTCCGGTGAGGGCAGAGCACCTATAGAAAGCATAGTTAGGAATATCGGTGACATTGTCAAGCAGATTCCCTATAGATGTGAGATTATAACATTTATCGAATGCATATTCACCGATGCTCTTTGCTGTACCGGCAATCGACTTGAGCCCCGTGAAATCGCCATAGCGATTATTACTGAATGCACTCTCACCTATTGTGGCATTTGTCAGGTTGGTGAAGCTGAGTGATAGGTCTCGGTTTGTACAGTTATAGAATGCAGATTCACCGATATTTGTAATTGCAGCATTGAGGGTGATTTTTCCGATGAGGGCAGTACAGTTATAGAAAGCTTTGCTAGGAATATTTGTGACTTTATCAAGCAAATTCCCTATGGAAGTGAGATGAGAACAAGCTTGGAATGCTGATACGCCGATGCTTGTAATGTTCTCTCCGCCCGACACTGATTTGATTGAATTTCCACTAAACGCATAATTGTTTATTCCTGTAACATCATACGTTTTTCCATTGTGAGTGATTGTTGCCGGAATAACCACTTCGTTGCCGCAAGTGCCTTGACCTGATACTTGGGCAGTGCCGTCGTCAATGAGATTGTAATAGAGTCCTGCGCCATCGACGGGTTGGACTCCTGTCTGTGTGATAGTGGCTGCTTGCGCTGTGAAGGCTGCAAGCAAGAAGCCAAAAAGTAGAAATAAATGTTTCATGTTCTTATTATTATTTTTTATTGTTGTTCAAGATATATACGAGTTCCATAACCTTACTGAGGTTGATTCAAACAAACGCAAAGAGCCTTCCGCCTGTGCCATTGTCTGACACCTGCGGAAGGCTCTGTATCTATAATCCAGTTTTTGTTGTATATTCCATCTTCTTCATATACTATTTATATTATTTATTCTGAAAGTAGGTCACAATACATCAGGCGAGTTTTTAACTTGACACAGTAAAGCATGAGAAACTTTCGCACTCGTCAAGGATTTCCTTGTTAAGTACTTCAAGAGTACATATACTCTGTATTCTTGTTTTCATCTCAAACCAGATCGCTCTAACATTTTACGCATTTCAACGATGAATGGGTCTTTGTCTCGATCTTTGGGTTCGCGAGCCAGGAAAGCCCTTTCGTTGGCTTCCATTTCCTCGCGAAAACGGATTGCATCTTCCCCGTAGAGGGTAGGTATTGCCTTGATTGCTGTTGCCCACTACTGTCCCGTTAAAGTGGACTAATCGCTCTTTGAAATAATTGAATTATAGCCTATTACGGCGTATTTTGCAATGAAACGGATTTGAATTTGTATCTTTGCAGCCAAATTAATGACTGCACATGAATCAAGACAAATACGTTTTCGCACAACTTACCGCTTTTATGAACAGGACCCAGTTCAACAACTACGTTCGCAAGTACGATGGAAATCGATATGTAAAGCATTTCACTTGTTGGAACCAACTGCTTGCAATGATGTTTGGCCAACTGAGTAACCGAGAGAGTTTGCGTGATCTGATAGTCGCTTTTGAGGCACATCGAGCAAAGCAATATCATCTTGGTGTCGGTCGTGAACCTATCGCCAAAACGACCCTTGCTTCAGCCAACCAAAATCGCGACTGTAGAATCTTTGAAGACTTTGCTTTCTACATGATGAAGGAAGCTTGCGAAAAACGAGCAACCAACATTCTGGATATTCCGGGGAAGAAGTATGCTTTTGATTCTACTACGATTTCACTATGTCTCTCTACGTTTCCGTGGGCAAAGTTCCGAAGGAAGAAAGGTGGAGTCAAAGCAAATGTCTTGTACGACATTGAGGCCCAGGTTCCTGCCTTCTATACAGTGTCAACCGCATCAAAGCATGATTCGACAGCAATGTCTTCAATCCTCTATGAGCCAAATGCTTACTACATATTTGATAGGGCTTACGACTCATTTAAGGAACTCTATAGGATACACCTGACAGGCTCTTTCTATGTAGTCAGAGCCAAGACGAACTTGAAGTACAAGACCGTGAAATGGAAGAGACGTATGCCAAAGAATGTACTTACTGATGCCGAGGTAAAACTTACAGGTTACATGTCCGAGAAGAAGTATCCAGAGTCATTCAGACTCGTTAGATTCTATGATGAGGAAGAAGAACGCGAGTTCACTTTTCTCACCAACGCCAAGCAACTCACTGCTCTCGAAGTTGCTGAACTTTACAAGAAAAGATGGTTGGTAGAACTTTTCTTCAAATGGCTGAAACAGCATCTTAAGATTAAGAAGTTTTGGGGTACCTCAGAGAATGCTGTGCGCATCCAGATTGCTGTTGCCATCATAACATATTGTCTTGTAGCTATTGTCCACTATGATATGAAACTGAAACGCTCTACCTATGAGGTTTTGCAAATTCTTAGCATATCGCTCACGGACAAAACTCACCTTCGGGACCTGTTCGATAAGACTAAATTCAACGATGTCAAAGAACTCGATTATCCCCTATTTCCGGGGTTTAAATATTAATTTTAACTACGTCCCGATTTTAACGGGACACTAATGAAGTATTATTTTGAGTATTATTTTGTTTATATTGCAGTCAAACATAGTTTCTGCGCTGCAAAAATACAAATTTTCTCCCGAACAAGCATCAAAATTCTCAGATATTTACAACAGTTTAACGTTTTTAGCCGCCTTCCCGCTACAATTTCGCCACTTGCGAAGCTTGATGAGTTCCTATAACAATGAGAAATGTGCGAATAATAATCCGCTGCGAAAGTAAGGAAAAACCCCATATCATGCAAGCCAACTTCGTAAATGCCGCATTTTGCACGTCCAAACACCCAACAACTGTTAAAAACGTCCGTCAAATCATCACTTTTCTCTCCAAACTCTTGCACAACTCAAATAAAAGTCGTACCTTTGCAGCACAAGAACCCGCCAAGCCTCTCGACGATGCTTAAATCGGCGGGTCGTTTTATTTTTATGAAATACAATAAGGAATATTCATCACCATTTGAACTAATATCCATACTTCAAAGCAGAGGCTTGGATTGCGATGATACAGATGATGCCACTGGAATTATTAGTTCCATTGGATATTATCGGTTGTCAGGCTATTTTTATCCTTTTTTGTTAACACCTAAGTCAGAACATTTATTTAAACCAGGAAGTACATTAGGAACAGCATTAAAACTATATGAGTTCGATAGAGAATTAAGACAACTTGTTTTCAATCAAATCGAACGCATAGAGATTGCCGTTAGGAGTGCAATCGTAAATATTGCCTGTGCCGAAACAAATGATGTGTTTTGGTTGACTAATCGAACCTATTTTGCAAATGCAGATAAGTTTGAGAAAACCATGTCGCTAATAGACAAGGAACTGCAAACCAGCAGAGAGGATTTCATCACTCATTTCAAGCAAACTTACGAAGATCCATATCCTCCTTCATGGATGATAGCGGAAATAATTCCTCTTGGAACATTGACAAGGATTTATGACAATATAGCAAGCAATAAAATCCGCAAGAGAATAGCAAAACACTTCAGTTTGACCATTCCTGTTTTCATATCGTGGATGACAGTGGTTACTTTAACAAGAAATTCCTGTTGTCATCACGCCAGACTTTGGAACCGTTCACTCTCTCTTCGTACTCTTACCATGACTAGACCATTGACTCATTGGGTGAGCAGCAATGTAAGGCAAGGACGAATATTCTTCACCCTCTGCATATTGAAACATTTTGTTGATATCATTTGGAGCAACAACGCTTTCAAGGATGATTTAATATCGTTGCTTGATAAGTATCCTATGGTTGACATTGCCGCCATGGGCTTCCCATCAGGCAACTGGCAGGACGAGCCACTATGGAGCGACCAACACTAAAGACATGGGCAATTTATCAAGAATCATAGGGACAGGTCCTGAAGTGAACCCATAAAGTTGGACACAACACTTACTGTTCATATGCGAAGAAGAACATTAGAAGGGTCATGGGGACAGGTACATTGGTTCACTCTTTAGGGTCGATGAACCAGGTCATGGGGACAGGTACATTGGTTCACTCTTTAGGGTCGATGAACCTGTCCCCGATGATTCTGAGTTACATTTCATTCGGTAATGTCAATAGGTATTCGGGCGCGAAGTCAGCGCCGTTTTCCCATTCCACGGTATTGTATTTCACCGAAAACCTCTTAAAGAAATCCAAGTCTTTCAGAGGTTCAAACACAATTCCTTTAAGTGATGACTTTAAGTCAACCACTTTTGTGACATTGTTATTAAACCACAATCTGATGCGGTAACCATCAACGTATTCAGCTTTAAGGACCTCTATAAACATAGTTCAAATTAATTTAGTGGTTCAATTTTATCTAATGGCATTCCATTTTGGGCTTTTCCCCAATTACTAAGAAGTTCTTCTCGATGAATCTCTAACCATTCCAGAATCATTTTCAATGCGCGACCAGGCATTTCACCCTTCACAACACCATCTTTTATGCTGACAATCACCTTGAAATCTCCATACCAGGCATGGAAATGAGCAGGGGCATGATCGGCAAAAAATACATCAGGATTACTATCCCATAGAAGAAACTAATTTGTGGCATACCATTTATTTTAATAAAACTGCCATACTTTCTGGCTTTACTTTTCGTGCAGTATATAATATCTGCTCTGCAAAAATACACATTTTATTTCATATAAGCATCATAATCATCGGAAAATTATTCAATATTCTGACAATTTAACAATTATACACACCATTCCGCACTATTTCGGGTGCAAAACTAAGGAACGCTACAAAGTTAGTACCATCCTTCCACATTCCCCAATATGGTTTGTAATCTACCCACTTTGGGTCATGGGGACATTTGGGTCATGGGGACAGGTACATTGGTTCACTCTTTAGGGTCGATGAACCTGTCCCCGATGATTCAAATCTCAAGGCGTTCATCACATAGTGCCGCCACTTTCTTTCTGTGAGTGATAAGTAGGATGGTGGTGGATGGACGGGCAGCAAAAAGGCGACTGAACAATTCTCGCTCCGTGTCCTCGTCAAGAGCCGAACTTATCTCGTCGAGCAAAAAGACGGCACCGGGTCGGAGAAGTCCGCGTGCTATGGCTATGCGTTGCGCTTGTCCCTCACTCAATCCTCCGCCATGTTCCGACAATACCGTGTCGATACCTTGCGGCAAATCGAAGACGAAGTCGGCACACGATGTGTGAAGTGCAGTATGCAGTTCCTCGTCGGATGCATCCGGTTTCGCCATCAGCAGGTTATTGCGTATCGTGCCACTTATCAGAGTGTTTCCCTGTGGCACAAACACCACATTCTTCCTCATGCTCTTGTCGGCAGCATGAGTGAATCCATTCCCGTAGAATGTCACCTCTCCACTGTCGGGTTGTATGAAATTGAGTATGAGTCGGAAGAGCGTTGTCTTTCCTGCGCCTGTTGTTCCGAGTATTGCGGTCTTGGTGCCCGGACGGAAGTCATGCGAGAAATTACTCATCACCTCCCTGTCGCCCTTGGCATATCGGAATGTCACGTTGTCCATGCGTATGCCAAGCAATGTGCGGGTAGTGATGTCTTTGCCGTCGCATGATTGCTTCTCCTCGCCATGTTCCATTTCCTTCAGCCGGTCGATACTGGCAGTGCTGTATATGATTGACGGAAACGCGCCGAGCAATGACAGGATAGGTTGTTGTATCTGTCCTACGAGTTGAAGGAAGGATGTCATCACTCCGAATGTGATTGCCCCCGTGCGCAGTCCGTAGGCTCCCCACACAAAGGCGAGCATATATCCCAAGCCGAATGTGCAACCAAGTGCAAACCGGCTGAACACCATAAACCGTGAACGACGGATATAGTTGGCGGTCTGCCTGTCCTGTAGTTCTTCCACTCTGTCCTGCATCCATCTCTCGCCCTGTAATGCCCTCAGCACAACATTCAATTCCACACTCTCCTGTATCCTCGCCATTATTCTGCTCTCATCCTCGCGTATCGAGAGAGTGATACGTTTCAGTCGGTGGGAGATATACTTACCGATGATTATTGCGAGTGGAGTGATGAGAATGAGCGCCCATGCCAGTCGGCTGTCAAACCATCTCATCAGTAGGAACGCTCCAACCAGTTGGATAGTCATCACCACCACCTGCGGCAGTTGCACAGCCAATGTCTCGCTCACTGCATCTATGTCCTTGGCCATCCTCGAGGTGACGTCCCCCGAGTGTATATCATTGGCCTCAAACAATCGTCGGTTGAAGAGTTGCGAGAAGATAGCGAGGCGCAGTTCCGCCACCTTCTTGATAAATGCCTTATTGGCAAGGTATTGGTTTAGTTGGCGTATGCTCACCCCCGCCACTACGGCAGCAGCTATCAGCAATGCCTGCACAGCCATCTCGCCCATAGTGCCCGTCATGGCGATGTCGTCGATGAGCCTCTTGCTCAGCCACACCACGCACAGTGCAAGCACCGTCTGCAGCAGTCCTGCCATTATGCGCACAAGGATATTCAGTCTTATGCCGCGCGAGTTGTCTATAAACCACCTTGCATACTTCATCTATCCACCACTCCGGTCTTTATCCATTCTTCCAAGATGGCCTCCACGTCATGTCGTGCCACCTCTTGTTCCACATCGTATTCCTTGCACAATGCCTGAGTCAAGGAGTCGATGTCCGAATCCTCGTCGAGCTGTTCCCAAAGGTATGCCGCAGTGTCGTTGAGACTTATCAACCTGCCGAAATCCACGGCTCCAAGTCCTTCGCCCACCAGCACTTTCTCTCCGCATACTTCGCGGAGCACCATTCCGTCTTTCTTCTTCATATCTTCTAAATTTTTAATTTCAATATATATCGTCTTAAGGGCAATAGCGCCCACCATATTTCGGATGCCGTCTTGCGCCAACGGGTGTATAGATAATGACGCTTTTGATTACTGTCCACCACATGAGTGGCAATAGCCTTGACGTCGCCTATGGAGCAGTGTTCGCGTCCGACAAGATTTCCGTCGCCCATCAGCGTCACCCTCTCGCCCTCAATCCTCTCTATGCGGTGGAGCACATATCTTCTGTTCTCCACCCATGCCAATGCCACTATGCCGCGCTTGAGCCCTGCAGGAGGAGCGAGTATGACACTCTCCTTGCCGCCGATGATAAATGGCAGCATGCTGCGCCCCGAAACAGGCAGAGTCACACTATATCCTTCGTTCATCAGCGCCACAGCCTCGTCAATTATCTTGTTGTCGTTCATATCGTTGAGCTTGTCATTTTCGCTGCCGCCTCATCGGGCAGACAGTCCATGTGCCACATTCTTGCCGTTGCAGTCAGTGAGTTGAGCGCACGATGCAGTCCGTCGGCGATGTTCTTCTCCCACCTCTTTCCCGACACACTTGATGCCATGGTGGCGTATGCCTCGATGGGCGACATCTGTCGGATGGCGTTATGAGGTGCCTGACGTAGCCTCACTATTGCGCCCAAAGGATAATGCTCGTTGACATAACACGGAGTCTTTCCGCTCCATGGCGATCCATACACCTCCGCTTTCCCGTCAGCCTCTATCCTCACCACGGGATTATCGTCATTGAGCAGTCGGCTGCCGTCAATATATCTGAGCCACAATCGGGTGTGAGTGCTCTTGCCCGTTCCGCTCGGTCCGAGGAACATATATGCCTTTCCTCCGCGACATACCACCGACGCATGAAACAGCAGTGTGTCCATTTCCGCCGTGGCAAGGGCAAATGCAATCATCATCGCGTTGTCGATAGCCAACTTGGGCAGTTCGCCCGTATATACCGTCGCATTGCGATAGTCGCTGCCACATTCCATCCAGCCTGCCATCTTCCCATGCGAGCGGAACACGAACAACGGATTACCTTCCGAATGTCCGCATGCTATCTCGTCGCCCTCTTCCTCCTGTCGCCATTCCTCTGTCCAAGTCTCGGGTAGGGGAGCATTCTCGCGTATCACGACACTTATCAGCGGCTCCGACGGAGTCACCTCAAACGGACGGCAGTTGTCGAGCAATGCGAAGATGTCGTCCCCGGCAGTCAATGCCATCACATGTTGTGCCACATTATAATATCTTGTTGTCATTCTTCGTGAACATATCTTAGTGATAAACTTCTGTATTTAATCCTCTTGGGGATTGTGCGTATGATATAGATCACAAACTTGACATTAATCCACAGACATTCCTGGAATGAGAATCCCATCAGCCTTATCGGTCTCAGTATGACACTGATTACGGTTTGCCAGTATCCCTTTCGGCGGTTTTCTTGATACCATCCAAAGTTTCCGCTCTTTAATGCCTCGTCGAGCATCCATCTGCCACGTCTTTCATCCTTCGGGCATATCATCCAGTCGCTCTCCATTGAGAACAGTTCGCTCATCATCCACATCACCGCTCCTGCCGTTTTCCGCAGTCCGAACCTTGACAGTTGGGAGGCTACAAATCGGCGGTCTTCCTCAGATGAAATCTTCATCAGCATATAGTAATCCACGATATGCCTCAGTCCGATGCCTCCCGAGAGGAAATGCCTTTGTATATGCGCCATCTGCATTATCAGGGCGAATCTGCAGGTGGGCACGTCAAAGCCTTCGGGACAACTCTCCGACAGCAGGATTTCCTTTTCGAGAAACCGTTGCAGTCGGCGGTTGGTGATGGGGTTGTAATTACCTGACGACGGTCGGAAGTGCACCTCCACCGCGATACCGCTTGCGTTTTTCTTCAGGTGCACATGATGATACGACACGGTGTCCTTTGTGTCCAGAACACCCTCGTCGCCCAGCAGTTTCACGACGCTGTCCCTGCCGCCTTCCACCCATATATCGATGTCTCCGGGTTGCCGTTCGTCGGGGTGAGGATACAGTCGTGCGTTGGCTTGTCCCTTCAGTATTGCCGTCTTCCGTCCTCTTTCGCCAAACCATCGCGTTAGCCTTGCAGCCTCTGCGTTCATCTTTGCGTTGAATCCGCGTATAGCTTCGGCTTTCAAGGTCCATTCCATCAGTAGAGGTTTGGGTATGCTAACGTCGCGACTCATCCGATTTACTACACAATATATCACCCCAGTGAGCGTTTGTTGGCATGCCTGCATATAAACCACCTTCCACTCCCTTTCCGGGAGTGTCATTGGCTCATAAGGTTCGCAGCCCACAGCCATTCTCATCAGCCGTATCAATGTCCCCTTTGTGTCATTCATTTCTCATCTGCATATAATTGACTGCAAAGATACTCATTTTCTTGGAAATAAGCAAAATAATTCTGAAGAAAATAGCAAATCAACTGCGAATTAGTGCATTTTAGGGTCATGGGGACAGGTACTATGTCACAATAGCCAAAATACCGCTTATTCCGATATAGAGATACACGATTCTTTTCAGTATGGGGAGCGAAAGCTTGCTGAACACAAGACCTCCAAGGTAAGTACCGATGAGTACGGCTGGCACTGCATAGCACCATGACGTGACGACCTCTTGCGTGAAAAATCCCGACTGTGCCCTGTAAATAGTCATCATGCAGTTGCCCAAGAGAAAATAGCTTTGTGCCAGTGCCGTGTATCTCTCCTTCGACTCCGACACGGCTAAGAAATACAGTACGGCAGGCGGTCCCTGCATACCGAATAATCCACCCATTATTCCCGAAAGGGTTCCGAGCAAGGTCTGCATACCAAGCGTTGGCTTTATCTTAATCTTTGCAGCAAAGAAACTGAAGTAAACGGCAGATAATATGAGTGTTATGCCAAGCACGTATTTCAGTATATCGCCTCTGAGCCATGACAGTATTTTGACGGCAAAGAAGCTTGTCACTAGGAATGTGGCGAGTATAGGCAGTAGTTTCCTCCATGCAATCTCGCGCCTGTACTTTACCGTGATTATCATAGATGTCACCGATGCGAGCAGTCCCGAGAGGGTAGTGGCCTCGCCGTATGAAGGCATCAGGAATGGCAGTGCGGTCATTATGAAAATACCGAATCCGAATCCGGTTGTCCGCTGCACGAATGCCGCACCTATTGTGAATAATATTAGAGTTATCATTGCCGATTTTTCAATTTTTCGGCAAAGGTAATACAAATCGAAGACAATACCAAATAAAAGATTTAAAACTCTGTTAAATCTGTTGTTGACAAGATAAGGGTCATGGGGACAGGTACATTGGTTCACTCTTTAGGGTCGATGAACCTGTCCCCGATGATTCATTTCTATTAAAAAACTTTAATGTTTGAAAGAAATAAAAGTCTTTTCTTGGATATATTGAAATAAAGCGGTAATTTTGCAACTGACAATATTTTATTTGTTTCTTATAAACAACAGACGATATGGACAATATTTTATCAGTTTTGGAAAACTATATGCTTGACAATCCCGATGATATAGCAAAGGGGATTGCCGACGACTTCCGCAAGCGCAGGATTGAGAAGAACATCACTCGCGAGGAGATGGCGGAGAAATCAGGTGTGGCTGTAAGCAATATAGTAAGGTTTGAGCAGAAGGGACTTATCTCGCTGAAAAATCTTATAGGCATTGCCATGGCATTGGGCTACACTTCTGAACTGAGACATATTTTTGGTCAACCCAAATACTCCACTATGGACGAACTGTTGCAGATACGCAAGAACACGGGAAAGAAAAAGGCACATAGGATATGAAAACAGAGAGACTGACAGTGAAATATCAATCGAGGACAGTGGGACGTTTGTCGCTCACTCCCGACAACAGACTGTGTGCATTCGAATATGATGCAGGCTGGCTTGCAGACGGATTCAGCATATCCCCTCTCGAACTGCCATTGCGTGAAGGTCTTTTCATAGCTAAGCCTCGTCCGTTCTATGGTAATTTTGGAGTGTTCGAAGACAGCCTTCCAGATGGTTACGGACGTTATCTGCTCCATAAGGCATTGATGAAACAAGGGATAGACGACAGTAATTTGTCGTCGCTCGACCGCTTGTCCATTGTAGGCGGCAGCGGTATGGGTGCGCTGGAATACTATCCTGAAACGAGGATTCCGCTGGACGAGAATTATACAGATTTTGATGAACTGCAACAAAAGGCTTTGGAAGTGTTGGATGAACGCCAAGATGATGATGCCTCACTGCTCTTATATAACAGCGGAAACAGTGGAGGATGTCGTCCTAAGGCCATATTCGAGGACAATGAAGGCCATTGGATAGTGAAGTTTCGTCACACCTACGACCCTCATGACATAGGTATTCAGGAATACAGGTATAATGAGGCTGCAAGACGTTGTGGTATTGATGTCCCAGACTTCAAACTTGTGAACGGAAAGTATTTCACTACACGACGTTTTGACATTTCGCCTGATGGCGAGCGCATACATGTGGCTACAGCCGGAGGACTTCTCGGAGTGTCAATATCCGAACCGGTGCTTGACTATACCAATCTTCTTGCCCTCACGGGTTATATCACTCAGAACAAGGACGACGTGGAAGACATGTTCCGGCGTATGGTGTTCAACTATCTTGCAGACAACAAGGACGACCATTGCAAGAATTTTAGTTTTATGGTGATACGTAATGACAAAGGCAAATGGATATGGCATCTGGCTCCCGCATACGACTTGACCCATTCCACAGAGGGATACAATGGCGAGCATGCCACTTCTGTCAATTCCACGTCACGTCCCGCCTATGACGACTTCCTTGCTGTAGGCGTCAAGGCGAAGATTCCCCCAGCTCGTTGCCGTGAGTTATTCGAGCAAGTGAGGGAAAATATTATATAGATTTGGGCCAAAAACTGTATCCCCTTTACTTTGCCACTCCTGTCTCCTTGTCCTTCAAGGAGTGGGTGTCGTAGGGTCATGGGGACAGGTACATTGGTTCACTCTTTAGGGTCGATGAACCTGTCACCGATGATTCCAAACGTAACTCTAAATAAATCATAAAAATCGAACCCTTCGAACGGAATCGCTTGCTTATTCCAGAAAGATGTTGTACCTTTGCCATGTCATTGATGATTTTTGCTTGTCGTGATTTGCAGCACTAAGGT
>CAMBOI010000047.1 GCA_945869265.1 uncultured Prevotella sp.
TTATCTTTGCAACCAGTCATAACTCATTTTTTATTTCCGTTTTATAGAAGGTGAAGACTCAGATTGATATAAAAAGAAAATTGTTGATATAGGCTGTGGAAACATCGGAGTTTATAACAATAGACAATGCCAAAAAAACTAATGAATGGCAATCCGCCTATTGCGTCATTGCGAGAGAGACAATCGACGGAAGGGTGGTGATGAGAAAGTCGCTCAGAGAGGAGTATCTCGATAATGGCGACTTGCGCGACATGCTCAGAAAGGAGTATGCGCTGGGGAGCTTGTTGGCTGAACACACGCCTTATGTCGTTGGCTACAGGAGGATGACGGATGACGCCAGGGAGTGCAGCATAGTGATGGACTATGTGGAGGGAGAGACGGTGGATGTGTTTATCTCCACTCATCCCGATTTTTTCCGCAATGAAAGCAATCTGAGGAAATTCCTCGGCCAACTGCTGGAGGGACTGGAAGAGATACATAACAGTCAGGTGGTGCACATGGACATCAAGCCATCCAACGTGATGCTCACGTCGATCAATTCGGATGTGAGAATCATCGACCTCGGGCTAAGCTACTCCTATGGCTATCCATCGTCGGCGGGAATGACCGACGCCTTTGCCGCTCCCGAACAGAAGGCGAGTGGCTCTGTGGATGCACGTACCGACATATATGCTGTGGGCAAGATGATAGAATATATCGCCAACAGACTCAACGACAACGGCAGGACATACCAATTGTCAAGGACCATACGCCAGATTATGGAGGGATGCCTGCACGACGAGAAGGAGAGGAGATGGCAGTCGTGTGGGGATATTATGCGAAGGCTTAACAGAGGCGGCAAGCACCTGTGGATGTGGCTGATAGCTATAGTGCTGGCAATGGCGGCAGCAGTGGGAGTGTATTTGGAGAGAGGAAATGACACGTTCAGCGATACCTATGGCATGAGATATATGGTGTTGTCGGAGGATAGCGGCACATGTGCGCTCATCGGAAGGACGAGAGGCAACGAGCGACCGAATATCTATATCAGCGATCAAGTGAAATATCGTGGGCGTACATATAATGTGACGGAGATTGCCGACAGTGCTTTCAAGGGTGACATGCATTTGGAGACGGTATGCTTCCCGAGTACTCTCAGGCGCATAGGTGCGGGAGCGTTCAAGGAATGTAAGAATATGATTTCGGCAGATATTCCCAACGGAGTGACATACATCGGACCAACCGCCTTTTGGTGGTGTGTCAAGTTGGAGTCGGTGAGACTGCCCAACTCTATCCGCCGCATACCGATAGCTTGCTTCAGCATCACCGCCATACGTGAGATTAATGTGCCTGAGGGAGTGGAAAGCATAGGGTTCGACGCCTTTGCCAAGTGTGACAGTTTGACGACGGTGAGTCTGCCTTCTTCATTGCGCACTATAGAGCGTGGGGTGTTCTGGCAATGTCATGCCATCGGGCGGATTGATATTCCTGAGAATGTGAAGGAGATAGGGCAGTATAACTTCCTCGGATGCTCTTCGCTAAGAGAGATAAGAAATATGTCGGTCGTGCCGCAGAATGCCATTGACATCTTTGACAAGAAGGAGGCCAAGGGTATTAGATTGAAGGTGCCTCAGGAGTCGGTGGAGGCATATAGGCGGTCGGCTGGATGGAACAAATGCGAGATCATACCGATAGAAGAATAACACAAACCAAATATATAATTAAAGAAAAGTTTTGAATTATGTTTGAATTATTGAATGTACTTAATGATTATCTTTGGACGTATGTAGTCGTGACACTACTGGTGTTCTGTGCGTTGTATTTCACCCTCAGGCTCAAGGGGGTGCAGTTTCGCATGATAGGCCACATGATAAAGGTGATAGTGGAGAAACCTGGCGACCAGAAGATTGGTGCGTTTCAGGCTTTTGCCGTATCACTCTCAAGTCGTGTGGGCACCGGAAATCTCGCCGGTGTGGCATCGGCAATATTCGTAGGCGGTCCGGGGGCGGTGTTCTGGATGTGGATGATGGCTCTCTTCGGAGCTGCAACGGCATTTGTGGAGGCCACTCTTGCCCAATTATACAAGCGCAAGGGTGAGGACTCGTTCTATGGCGGTCCGGCTTATTATATGCAATATGGATTGCATCGCAAATGGATGGGAGTGCTCTTTGCCATTCTCATCACCATAACTTTCGGTATGGCAAATCAGGTGGTACAGAGCAACACTCTGTGTGACGCCCTTGCCGACTCGCTCGCCATCGATGCCAAGTGGATAGGTCTCACTATCACTATCGCCACCCTCATCATCATCTTTGGCGGAATACGTCGCATCAGTCATTTCGCAAGTATTGTCGTGCCGTTTATGGCCATAGGATATGTCATTATAGCAGTGATCGTCATATTACTGAATATCACCGAGCTACCGGCAATGATTGTTCTTATCCTGAAGAGTGCCTTCGGATTGGAACAGGCTGTGGGTGGAGCCTTTGGTGTGGCCGTGATGCAAGGAGTGAAACGAGGACTGTTCAGCAATGAGGCGGGAGAGGGTAGTGCACCCAATGCTGCTGCCATTGCACATACATCGCATCCCGTGAAACAAGGACTGCTGCAGGCGTTGGGAGTGTTCACCGACACTATCGTCGTTTGTTCGTGTACGGCTTTCATCATCTTGCTCTCGGGCATTTATGACAGTGGTCGCGACGGCATCATTCTTACCAAATATTCGCTTGAGCATCATATCGGACCCGCAGGTGGCCTCTTTATCACTGCCGCCATCTTCCTCTTTGCCTACAGCACCATCATCGCCAACTATTTCTATGGCGAGACCAACATCAGGTTTATCACCCGCAAGATGTCGTATATCAACCTCTTCCGCATCATTACCGGAGTGACGGTGATGGCTGGAGCATTGGTATCGTTGCAGGAGGCTTGGAGCATTGTTGATTTGGCGATGGGAGTGATGACGATTGTCAATCTTGTGGCCATCATCCAACTCTCACCAAAAGCCTTCTTCCTCTTGCGCAATTATATAGCACAAAAGAAAGAAGGCCGTAATCCGGAGTTCCATCGCTCTATGATGCCCGAAATAGAGAAGGACATCGAGTGTTGGGAGTAGAGAGTCTCAGAGAGGGAGGTTTATTGTTCCTCCCATCTCAACACTGCTCCGTTGCGTCTTGCGGGATCAGCACCCTTGAAGTCCATTGAGTAGGGGCTGCCTGTCGTTGGGCTTTTTCCTATATATGTATGGGTGCGTGTGGACATAAGCATGAACTCCTTGTCGAGGTAGTCCTGCCACAAGAACTCCTCAGCCTTGCTTTCGTCGGCGGTAAGTCGCACGTCGCCTGCTATGCCATAGCCTGCCACAAACAAGTATCGTCCATCCTTACACTGGAGGATGACCTTACCGTTGCCGCGGTCGATGATGCGGAATTGGGTGAGGTCGCCCTTGTCATCTGCGCGCGTGTCATATACAAGTCCGTGGGGAGTGGCGTGCATGGGAAGTCCGGTGGCAAGGTTGATGATGCGGAAAGTCTTTCCGTAAGGTATGTTTTTACTGCGGTCGGCCTTGGTCTCCTCGACTGTGAAGTTGTCAAACAATGCATAGCCGCCTTTCTGCCCCTTTACGTTGAAAGCGAAGAGTGAAAGTCGTGAGCCTTGGAAGGATATGAGCTGATAGGAGAGTTTCATGTTGCCTCCTATTGGGCTGAATGTCTTTCCGTCAGTGGAGTATTCATAGTGTCCCTGGTCGTTGTCAAAGTCACCATCGAATCTCAGCCATATACGTCCGTCGGCCAGTGCTATCTGCTTATCTATGGTGTCGTTGTTGAGCTGTTCGAAGCATCTTAGTTTTATGTTTTTACCATCCTTGACAATGCCTGCCCATGAACAAGGCACGTTGATGTTGCCAAGACCAGCCACATCGCCGTCCTTGAGATTCTTGACATTGAGTTCGACGGTGGTGATGCTCGACGGTCCTATTACTCTTTGGGTCAGCGTGTTGCGGGCCCACATAAGTTGTTCGGCAGGCATGGTGCGCAACTGTAGTTTGCCTCCTTTCAATTTCCACATGGTATCATCGGGATTGTGGTTCCATTGCCATACACGTCCGAGCGACTTGCCATTGAAGTCTTCGTTGCGTTCGTATGGTGCGTGAGGCTTGATATCCCCAGTGCCAGGTATGTTGGGCTTGAACCATGTGCGTGGGGCACGACCAAGGTTGCCTTCGAGTCCGAGCATGGGCCAGCCGTCTTTCCAAGTGATGGGAGCCAAGGTCACTGTGCGTCCTATGGAGTGGAAGTCCATCATGAGTAGGGCATACCATTCCCCTGTCTGTGTTTGCACGATGCCGCCCTGATGTATGTTGGTGCATGCAGTGGCGTCGGGATTGACGGGACCCAGTCCAAATTTTGTGCCGTCAGGCACGATACGTCCCCTCACCTCTGTCAACGATGCCGCATGATAGCCGAATGTCTCGTCGGCAGTGATGGTGATAGTCTCATATGGTCCCCAGATGCTTTTTGAGCGTGAGCAGAGGGTGCGACCGTTGGGTTGGTAGTCAGTGGAGATGATGTAGTACATACCGTTTATCTTATATGCGTGATGACCCTCGCCCACGGCATTTCCCTCAGGTATGATGATGCGGTCGGTTTCATCAATAGGTCCGCTCATGTCGGGCTTAAGCTCTGTGCAGTGAACCTCGCCATAGCCATGTATGGCATATATCTTGCCATCATCGTCAAATAGCACGCTGAGGTCGTATATGCGTCCTTCCATGTTGTGATGTTTCCATGGCCCCTTGATGTCCTTGCTTGTAAAGCATTGGAGGCCTTTGCCGTTGATGTTGGAGAAGACATAAAACTGTCCATTGGCATATCTGATGGCAGGAGCCCAGATGCCTTGTCCGTAGATCTCCTTGTGGTTCTTGAGGGAGAATGCATCATCGGCAAAGTCGAATCGGTCGAAGCAATAGCTGACATTCTCCCAGTTGACGAGGTCGCGCGAGTGTAGTATCACAAGTCCGGGCACGGTGTGCATGGTTGTGCCAGCGAGGTAATAGTCGTCGCCCACCCTCAGGATGTCTGGATCGGAAAACTCGTCATAGAAGAGAGGGTTGGTAAATGTTCCATTGCCGTTGTCGGCAGTCCACGATGTAGTCTGGGAATGCATCGGCAGTCCGAACATGGTGGATAGTAGAGTAGTTACAATAAAGTTTTTAATCATAATGTCTTTGGGTTTAAATTCGGCTACAAAGATATATAATATATTTTATATTTATGATATATATGCCCGAATATTTAACTTAAATTACTATAATAATTCATGATTGCCAACCGCTTGGTTGCAAAATCAGATTTATGATTAATCAAGGATTGTCAGTTATCAATCTCACTTCATAGATATGTGGAGTGATATTCTTGTTGCCCTTGGCTATCTTGAGAGTGACGGTTTCAGATTTGCCGATGATGTCTGACTTCACGGGCAGTTTGATGATGCCGTTGGGGGCAGTGGCAAATAAACCAATCTCGGTGTCGCCAATGAGCACACGGGCATCACGGTTATTCTCTGGGCGGAAGGCTATGCGTACGGCAGTCACCTTGCGACCGTTGGTCTTCATGCGATAGGAGAACCACTGGCGGGTTTCGCGCCATTGCACTCCTCCGTCGTTGCCGGTTTCGCTCCATTCCATCTTGACAAAGTGGTCGCTCTCGGGTTGCTGCTCGCCACATGTCACCTTGTCGGCTGTGCGTGCCTCAAGTGCTTGGGCTATACTCTCTTGGCGTGCCACTTCCTCCTGGCGCTTCTGCACCTCGGATGCTGACAACACAGGCCAATATGCCATATATCGTGACTCGTGTATGCGATAGAACGGTTCGAGTTTCATTCCCTCATAGTTTTCTGGACTTACTCCCTTGAGGGTGAACTCCATCTTGCCGTCGGTCTTTGAGATATGTGACAGTATGTCATCTGTACTGCCCACAATCACAGGCATGTTCTGCAACGACAGGCGAGGGCCTTGGGCGATATGGCCTCCTCGACTGTCATCAGCAAACATGCCGTCCTGACGTTGGGTGCCCATACGTGAGGCAAGGACGATAGGACCATAGAGGAAGGAGTAGTTGTGGGAGTGGTCGGGCATGTCGATAGCTCTCAGGTGCATGGGCATGGAGATGTGCAGTTTGTCGCCATCCTTCCAAGAACGGTTTATCTTGACATATCCGTCGGAAATTTCCACCTTCTCGGTCTTGCCGTTGATGGTGAGCAAGAGTTCGTTGGCGTTCACCCATTCCGGCACGCGAATGTTAAGCGTGAACTTCTTGTTTTTTCCTTTTTTTGAGGTGACGGTGACGCTTGTGCCTTCTTCATCGGGGAACGATGTTGACTGCTCGATGTTGATGTCGCCCCATTCGAGTGTTGAGGGGATGAAGAGGTTGACGTATAGCTGGTCATTGCCCTTGTGGGCATAAATCATCTCGCCATAACGGGCGTGATTCTCCAGTCCGCTACCCACGCAACACCAGAAGCTCGTCTGTGGTTGTGAATATACGCGATAGTGACCTGAGCGCATTGGGGTGAAATACACAAATCCACCTTGCACAGGGTCTTGGGTGGAAAGGATATGATTGAAGAGCGCACGCTCATAGTAGTCCATATATTTTGCATCGGCTGATGTGGCATACAGCAACTTCGTGAGGCGCAACATATTATAGGTGTTGCATGTCTCGGGACCTTGTTCGCTGGTGCGCATCGACTCGAAGTTGTCGGCAGGATGGAAATGCTCATACACACTATTGCCACCGATGGTGATTGAGCGGTTGTTGACAACGGTCTGCCAGAAGAAATCGGCTGCCTTACTCCATTCGTTGTTCTTCTCTATGTCGGCAATTCGCTTGAATCCGATAACCTTCGGGATTTGGGTATTAGCATGAATACCCGTCAGTTTGTCCTCCTGTTTCAACAGAGGATTAAGTATGATTTCATGACTGAATCGGTGGGCGAGTTTCAGATAACGCTTGTTGCCCGTGATGGCAGCAACGTCGGCAAAGGTCTCGTTGAGTCCTCCATGTTCACTTCTTAGCATGTCCTGCATCTGCTCGTCGGTGAGGTTGGCAGTGGTGCGCTCCATCCAGTCGGTGAGTTTTATGAGCATATCCTTGGCTTCCTCGCGATGAGCCACGAGATAAGCATCACGCAGTCCGGCATAAGTCTTGTGGATATTATACAGAGGCACCCATCGGTCGTTGAGTCCGAAGGTGGCTGCCCTCACATTGCCTTGCTCAATCTCCTTCCACATCTTACGTCCGTCGGGTACACCGCATAGATAGCCGTCGCCGGCTGTGTCCTGACAACGTTTCAGTTCGGAAAGCACATAGTCGAGACGTCTCCCTATCTCCTCATTTCCTGTGGCGGCATACATGAAGGATAGAGCAGATAGATAATGTCCGCCGATGTGTCCGTCGAGACCGGTGTTTTCCCAGTTGGGATAGTTGTCGGCCTTCGGTTCAAGTCCCGCTCCTTTAAGATATGGAGCGAGCAGTCGGTCGGGATTGAGGGCGAGAAGATACTGTATATCCATATCCTCTGCATGCTTGAATGCACTTCTCGTTAGTCTTACATCTGAAATGTCGAAATACTCCACCTTGGGCTCGGTTTGTGCCAAGGCTGTTGTCGGGTTCAAGGCTGCAAGGAAAAGCAAGCCTACTAATTTTTGGGTTATTAACTTCATGTTGTTTCTTTTAGTTATGTAGTTAGAAAATGATTTTTTGGGTATTTATCTCGTCGGCGGGTAGAATGCGTCGGGGATGTGTTTGATGGTATAATCAGAATCGGGAGAGCCTGTTACTGCGATGATGTCGAAACGTAGAGGCATATTTATCCGATGTGTTTTTACATACGCATTGGAGGATATGGCAATTGATTTGGCTTTATCATATCCTACGGCCTCCTCTGGTAGCGTATAATCAGTATTGTGGCGCGTCTTGACCTCAACGATTATGAGTATGCCGTCTTTGGAGGCAATAATGTCGAGATCACGACGCTGGTAGCGCCAGTCGCGCTCAATAATGGCATACCCGTTATCCAAAAGATAGCGGGCTGCCATTTCTTCGCCCCATTTGCCCAATTCATTATGAGCTGCCATAATTACAGACTTTCGAGCATGCGCTTGATTACCACTGTGGCTGAAATCTCGCGATTGGCTGCCTCGGGGATGACAAGTGAGTTCTTGCTCTCAATGACATCATCTGTGACGATGAGACCACGGCGAACAGGAAGGCAGTGCATAAACTTTCCGTTGTCGGTAACTGCCATATGGGCGGCATCAACGGTCCAAGACATGTCCTTGGAGATAATCTTGCCATAGTCGGCGGGATTGCTCACACCAGGGCAACTCCAGTTCTTGGCATATACGAAGTCGGCTCCCTCGAGTGCCTTCATCTGGTCGTATTCCACACGGGCATTGCCTACAAATTTCGGGTCGAGTTCGTATCCCTCGGGATGAGTGACCACAAAGTCAACATCGGCGGCATTCATCCATTCGGCAAATGAATTGGGTACTGCCTGTGGCAAAGCACGACAATGGGGTGCCCATGTGAGGACTACCTTGGGACGCTTCTTTTCATCCGTAGGCACAAAATTCTCCTTGATGGTGATGAGGTCGGCAAAGGCCTGCAAGGGATGTACTGTGGCCGACTCCATGGCGAATACCGGACGTCCGCTATATTTGATAAACTGGTTGATGACGGTTTCGGCATAGTCGTATTCGCGATCGGTGAGACCGGCGAATGAGCGCACTCCGATGAGGTCGCAATAGCAACCCATCACGGGAATGGCTTCGAGCAGGTGCTCACTCTTGTCGCCATCCATAATCACTCCACGTTCGGTCTCCAATTTCCATGCTCCGGCATTCACGTCGAGCACGATGACGTTCATACCAAGGTTCATTGCTGCCTTTTGGGTGGAAAGGCGTGTGCGCAATGAATTATTGAAGAACACCATCATGAGTGTCTTGTTCTTACCGAGGTTCTGATACTTAAACCTGTCTTTCTTTATCTCTTCTGCCTCAACAAGCGCCTTCTGAAGGTCGCCGAGGTCTTCTACGTTCATAAATGTTTTCATATCCAAAATTCCTAATTGACTTCGTCGATTTCTGGCTGCACCTCAGCATAGCTCAAGCAAGCTTGGCTCTGCATTCGGTTTGCGCAGCAATTCCCTAATTCCTAATCTGCCCTTCTCCCTCGATAAGCCACTTGTAGGTGGTAATCTCTTCAAGTCCCATCGGACCGCGAGGACCCAACTTCTGTGTGCTTATGCCTATCTCGGCTCCAAGTCCGAATTGTGCTCCATCGGTGAAACTTGTCGGAGCATTGACATATACACAGGCGGCATCCACCAACTGCTGAAACTTCTTGGCATTGTCCTTGTTGTTGGTGATGATACATTCACTATGACCTGAACCGTAGGTGGCAATATGCTCGATGGCTTCATCGATGGAATCCACCACCTTCACTGCCATCTTGTAGTCCATAAACTCAGTGCCGAAATCGTCATATACGATCTTCACGTTTTTCTTTTCCACTGGTTCCAATAATGCGGGCAGGTCGGCAAGTCGCGAGCGGTGGATGATGAGGCAATCAAGGGCATTGCATACACTTACGCGTCGAGTCTTGGCATTGTCGATGATACGTTTTCCCATATCAAGGTCGCCAAATTCATCGAAGTAAGCATGCACCACACCGGCTCCTGTCTCGATGACAGGTACCTTGGCATTGTCGCGCACAAAGTCAATCAGTTTGCGACCGCCTCGGGGAATGCACACATCGATGTATCCTACGGCATTGAGCATCTCAGCCGTAGCCTCATGTGTGGCTTCCAAAAGGGTGACCACATCAGGATTGACACCATTTGCCTCCAACACCTGATGGATAATTTCCACCTCGGCACGATTACTGTTGTCGGCATCCTTGCCTCCCTTAAGCACACACGCATTGCCGCTCTTGAAGCAAAGCGAGAAGACATCGAATGTGACATTGGGACGAGCCTCGTAAATCATACCAATAACACCAAACGGTACGCTCACTCGCTTGAGTCGCAATCCATTTGGGAGTGTACTCTCCTTAAGAATACGACCTAAGGGCGACGGCAGCTTGCTCACGTTGCGCATGTCGGAGGCAATGTCTTCGAGACGCTTGTCGGTGAGCTGCAGACGGTCGTAAAGCGGATTCTTTGGATCCATCTTTGCAAGGTCCTTGGCATTAGCCTCAAGGATGGTCTGCTTGTTGGCGATAATGGCATCTGCCACAGCGAGGAGAATCTCGTTGCGCTTGTCATCAGCGATTGTCGCCAATAGGCGGCTCGCTGCTTTTGTTCTTTTTAGTGCTTCATTCATTTTCAATTGACTTCGTCGATTGCTGGCTTCACCTCAGCATAGCTCGAGCGAGCTCGGCTCTGCATTCGGTTTGCGCAGCAATTCCTAATTTCTAATTCAGAAAAACGGTATGTGGAGTGTTATCCTTATTTGTGAGAAGATCTATGAGGATATTCTCACGTTTTCCATTTGCAATGATTACCTTAATACCCGACTGCTGAACTCGGGTGGCGGTGGTATATTTGGAATGCATGCCACCTCTACCGAATGCGCTTTTCTCAGTCTGGATATATTCGCTGAGGTCGCGACCTGGAGCAACCACAGGGATTATCTCCGATTGCGGGTCGTCGGGATGACCAGTGTAGATACCGTCGATATTGCTCAGAAGAATGAGCATGTCGGCCTGCATCATCTGGGCTATCAATCCACTCAGTTCATCATTGTCGGTAAACATAAGTTCGGTGACGCTCACAGTGTCATTCTCGTTGACGATTGGTATTACATCGTTTTCGAGCATCACTGTCATACAAGCCTTTTGGTTTTCATACTGCTCTCCCGGGTTGAAGTTTTCCTTCATAGTCAGAATCTGACCGATGTGAAGATGATGCTCGCGGAAAAGGTCGTAGTAAAGACCAATGAGCTTCACCTGACCAAGAGCTGAAAACAACTGTCGTTGCTCCACAGTGTCGAGATCGTGATTCACCTTCAGTTCGCGCCTACCACAAGCCACGGCTCCAGACGACACGAGTATCACATCGTGCCCCTGCTGCTTGAGCCATGCTATCTGGTCAATGATTGACGACATGCGCGTGATGTCGAGATGACCGTCAGAACGTGTGAGCACATTGCTGCCCACCTTTATTACAATTTTCATTTTTTGTTATCCTTCTCTCTGATCTCCACTCGTCGTATCTTGCCGCTGATGGTTTTGGGCAACTCGTCAACGAACTCGATGATTCGTGGATATTTATATGGTGCTGTCACGTGCTTTACGTGATTTTGAAGTTCTTTTATCAATTCGTCTCCCGCCTTTGACTTCCAGTCCTTGTGGAGTACGACTGTAGCCTTGACCACCATACCGCGGATTTCGTCGGGCACACCGGTGATGGCACACTCTACTACTGCAGGATGAGTCATAAGTGCACTCTCCACCTCAAACGGACCGATGCGATAACCGCTTGACTTGATGACATCGTCGATACGTCCCTCAAACCAATAATAGCCGTCTTCGTCACGCCATGCCACATCTCCTGTGTGATATAGTCCATCGTGCCAAACATTATGTGTCAATTCGTCGTCACGATAATAATATTTGAACAGACCTACTGGTTTACCTGCATTAGTCCTGACGACAATCTCACCCTTTTCACCGTCTTCGCAAGGAGTGCCGTCGGGCTTGATGAGGTCGATGTCATATTGAGGATTGGGCAGACCCATAGATCCTGGTTTCGGTTTGGTCCATGGCATCGTGCCGAGAGTCATTGTCGTTTCCGTCTGTCCGAAGCCTTCCATAAGGGATATGCCTGTGAGCTCCTTAAACTTGTCGAATACGGCTGGATTGAGAGCCTCACCGGCTGTACAACAGTAGCGTAGTGACGACAGGTCGTAATGTGAGAAGTCCTCATGGATGAGGAATCTATATACTGTGGGAGGCGCACAGAACGACGTGATGCGGTATTTCTCTATCTGGCGAAGTATCTTGTCGGCAGTGAATTTCTCGTGGTCGAATACGAATACGGCAGCTCCGGCAAACCATTGTCCGTACATCTTTCCCCATACAGCCTTGCCCCAACCGGTGTCGGCAACTGTAAGGTGAATGCTGTCCTCGCCGAGGTTGTGCCAATATACACCAGTGGTGAGATGGCCCAAAGCATAGAGGAAATCATGTGCCACCATCTTGGGTTCTCCGCTTGTTCCGCTGGTGAAGTACATCAGCATTGTATCGTCGTTGTCGTTCTTCTCTGTCGGACGCACGAAGGCTGGTGCATCGTTCCACTCCTTGTGCCAGTCGTGGAAACCTTCTGCCTGCTTGGGCCCTATGCTGACAAGAGTCTTGAGAGTGGGACTCTCGGCTTTCGATCCTTCCACTTGTTGCATAATATATTCCTCACCGGCACAGATGATAGCCTTCACACTGGCTCGGTTGTTGCGATATACGATGTCGTGGGTGGTGAGCATGTGGGTGGCTGGTATTGCCACTGCCCCAATCTTGTGCAAGGCGAGCATTGAAATCCAAAACTCATAGCGACGCTTGAGTATCAGCATCACCATGTCGCCCTTGCCGATGCCCAACTGCTGGAAATAAGCTGCGGCACGATCGCTCTGCTCCTTGAGATCCTTGAATGAGAAGCGGATGCACTCACCCTCGTCGTTTGTCCATAGCAATGCGAGCTTCTCTGGCTTTTCCTTTGCCCACTCGTCCATCACGTCATAGGCGAAGTTGAAATGCTCAGGAATGATGAACTCGAGATTCTTCTCGTAGTCTTCCTGAGATATGAATGTGGTCTGTTTTAGGAATTTTTCAATCATGGTTTGTTCGGTGTTAGAAGATGATAGCAAGGAATTTCACGGGAGCATTGTCGAGGGCACGCATACAGTGGGGCTGTGTGGCATCGAAGTAGATGCTGTCTCCAGGATTAAGCACGAGTGTCTTCTTGCCGATGGTCAGTTCGAGACGCCCCTCGGTGACGAAGTTGAACTCCTGTCCCTGGTGGGAGTTGGCCTGCAGAGGATGATCATCTGGCTTAGGCTCGACAGTCACCATAAAGGGGTCGGCAGTACGACCGCGGAATCCGCTGGCAAGGCTCTGATACTTATACTCCTTTCGACGCTCCACACTCATGCCCTGGCCCTTGCGGGTGAGGAAATAATGACTCATGTGTGGCTCTTCGCCAAAGAGAAGTACATCGAGGGCAATGCCGTATTTCTTGGAAATCTTCTGTAAGTTGCTGATAGACAGCTCACCATCTCCCGCTTCCATTCTCATGTATGTGTCGATGTCTAAATCGCACAATTGCGCAACGTCCTCGGCGGGAATGTCGAGTACGTCACGCAGTCCACGGAGTCTTTCTCCGATTTGTTTTATTGCATCATGCATAATATTATATAGTTATTTGGATGATAATCCAGCCTTCAAGCCCCTGATGACGGCACTTGTGAATCCGGCATGCTCCATCTCGTTGAGTCCACGGATGGTGACACCACTGGGGGTAGTGACTTGGTCGATCATTGCCTCAGGATGTTTGCCGGTGGCTTGCAACAGTTCCACTGCACCCTTTACCGTCTGCAATACGATGGCCTTGGCATCGTCGGCCTTGAAACCTATTTCCACTCCGCCCTCGGATGCAGCACGCACATAGCGCATTGCGTAGGCTATACCGCAGGAGGCAAGGGTGGTGCCGGCTGCGAGATGCTTCTCGTCGGTGATGATTACCTCACCCATACTGCCGTACAACTCCTTGATGAGTTGGGTGTTCTCGGCCGAGGCATTGGCGGGAACGATGAATGTCATCGAATTGAGCAATGCAATGGCGATATTGGGGATGACAAGGAAGAAGGGTATCATATCCTCTCCGTCCTTTTTCAGCCATTCCTTAATCTGCTCAGAGCTCACTCCAGCTGCAACTACCACGAGTATTTGCTTCTTATAATTGAGCGACGACTTGATGCCTTCGAGTACGGGTTTCACAAGCCATGGCTTTACCACCACGTTGACGATGTCCGACGATTCGGCGGCTATGTTGTTGTCAGTAGTGATACTGGCACCTGTTTCTGCAAACTGGTCGATCACCTTCTGCGAGGGGTCGGCGATTGTGATGTCGGAGTTCTTTGCGAAATCTCCCTTTAGCAGTCCCTGGGCAATGGCTCCGCCCATGGCTCCTGCACCGATAACTGAGACTTTCATGTTCTTTAAATAGTTCGTAAAATGTGTTTGAGTTTTTCTATGAATGTGTCTGCCATCTCCTTGCTGAAGCAGAGTGGCGGCAACAGTCGGAGGATGTTTGTGGATGCACATCCTGTGAAGATATGGTCGTCGAAGAGCAGATGTGAGCGCACGTCCTTATGAGGGATGTCGAGCTCGATACCAATCATCAGTCCTCGTCCGCGAACATCGACGATATGCTTTTCCGTCTTCTGCAGTTCCTGAAGCTTGTCGAGAAGATAATCACCCACCTCACGAGCGTTCTCCACGAGATTCTCCTGCTCCATAACGTCGATAACAGCCAAGGCAGCAGTGCAAGCCAGATGATTGCCACCGAAGGTAGTGCCCAACTGTCCGTATTCGGGTTTGAAATCGGGAGAGATGAGTACGGCTCCCATCGGGAATCCGTTGCCTATACCCTTGGCGCATGTAATGATGTCGGGACGGATGTCGAGCCACTGATGGGCAAAGAACTTTCCGCTACGGCCATATCCGCACTGTATCTCGTCGCATATCAGTATGGCTCCGTATTTCTTGCAGAGTGCCTGCAAAGCCTGTGCAAACTCGGGAGTGGCAAGTCGGATGCCGCCAACACCCTGAATACATTCGATGATACAAGCACAAACATCGCCCTTTGCCAATTCCTTCTCCCATGCCTCGATGTCGTTGAGAGGGAGATAGGTGGTGTGGCCATTGGCATTGATAGGGGCGATAATCTTCGGATTGTTGGTCACCTCCACTGCCAATGATGTGCGGCCATGGAATGCCTTTTCGGCTGAGAGCACACGGGTGCGGCCTGTCTTGAACGATGCCAACTTCAGTGCATTCTCATTTGCCTCGGCTCCACTGTTGATGAGGAATAGCTGATAGTCGTCATAACCGCTAATCTTACCGAGACGCTCTGCCAACTGCTGTTGCAGTTTGTTGATAACCGAGTTGGAGTAGAATCCCAATTTGTTCAACTGGTCGGTCATCATCTCTACATAATGGGGATGGCAGTGACCAATGCTTATCACGGCATGTCCGCCGTAGATGTCAAGATATTCCTGACCATTGTCGTCCCATACCTTACAGCCCTTACCCTTTACGATATTTATATTGAATAAGGGATATACATCGAATAAATTCATTCTTTCTTAACTATTAATTCTTAATATTTTAGAAGGCATTAGCCTTCAAATTCAATCCCGTAGCCTCATCTATTCCGAACATGATATTCATATTCTGAACAGCCTGTCCCACAGCTCCCTTCAAGAGGTTGTCGATGGTAGAGGTGACAAGCAGTTTGTCGCCATACTTGTCGCAATGCACGAGCGCCTTGTTGGTATTCACCACCTGCTTCATGTCGATAGCCTTATCCACATAATGAGTGAAGCGTGCATCCTTATAGAATGCCTTGTATCCCTCTACGATTTCTTCTATAGGTCGATCGGTCTTGATGACCTCGGTGGCGAAGATGCCACGGGCGAAGTCTCCTCTATACGGGATAAAATCGATGTCGGCATCAAGATGTCCTTGCACCTGACGCAGGCTCTGCTTAATCTCGGGCACATGCTGATGCTTGAATGCCTTGTAGATGCTCATATTGCCCATACGCCATGAGAAATGAGTGGTGGCAGTGGGTTTCTGACCAGCACCGGTACTTCCTGTGATGGCATTTACGGCAACGTCTTCCGTTATGAGTCCCATGTTTGCGGCGGGAAGTAGTCCCAACTGTATGCAAGTGGCGAAGCAACCGGGGTTAGCCACATGTTGTGCCTTGGCTATTCTTTCTTTGTTGATTTCGGGGAGACCATATACATAGTCGTTGCCAGGAGCCTCAAGTCGGAAGTCCTGTGCAAGGTCGATTATTTTCACATTTTCGGGTATGGAGTGCTCCTTGAGGAATGCCTCACTCTTACCGTGGCCGAAGCAGAAGAACACTACATCCACTTGGTCGAACGGCATTTCGGAGGTAAACGTCAAGTCGCAATCACCATATAGTCCCTCGTGCACCTCAGCCACCGGATTACCGGCATTGCTCTCGCTGTTGGCGAATACAATCTCAGCCTCGGGATGATTGACGAGAAGACGAATGAGTTCGCCACCGGTGTAGCCGGCGGCACCAAGAATACCTACTCTAATCATTGCACCTTATATTTGCTTGGGATAATCCAATAGAGAATAGGGTAGAGGATAATGCCGCAGAAAGCGGTGCAGAGTGTGATCACTGCATAAATCACTCTTACTATCGTGGGGTCGAGACCGATATATTCGGCAAATCCACCACATACGCCTCCCAATAATCTTTGGTCGGAAAGCGTCAGTTTCTTCTCGTTCATAATTGTTTATCTTTTTTCGTTCTTATGTATTCCGTAATATACTCTCAGAGGTGTGCTCGACACCTTGATGAAGCCCTTTGCCTCGTCGGATGTCCAACCGGTTTGTGTCTCTCCGTATTCACCGAGTTTCGACTTTGTCAGGTCGTTGTCGGAGTCGATACCTACAGTCTCAAATCCGTAGGGACGGAGCTTCAGGATGGCAGTACCTGTGACATTGCGCTGTGATGATGTGAGCATTGCCTCGATATCGGGCATCACTGGCTCCAGATATTGACTCTCGTGGAGGAACATTCCATACCAGTTGGCCACTTGGTCTTTCCAATACTGCTGCCACTTGCTCAGTGTGGACTTCTCCAACAGACGGTGAGCCTCGATGATGAGCTTTGGAGCGGCAGCCTCGAATCCCACGCGACCCTTGATACCGATGATGGTGTCGCCCACGTTGCAGTCGCGACCGATGGCGTAGGATGCACCGATCTCTTCTATCTTCTGGATGGCAGCCACCTTGTCGTCGAATTTCTCTCCGTTTACGGCTACTATCTCGCCCTTGTCGAATGTAATCTTCAGGGTGGCTTCCTTTTCCTCGGCTGTCACGTGCTTCAGATAGGCTTCCTCGGGCAGTCCCTGTGTCGGGTCGAGCAACTCGCCACCACAGATACTTGTACCCCAAATACCCACGTTGTATGAATACTTCAGTTTGGTGAAGTCGGCAAAGAATCCGTGGTCGTTCAGGTAGTCCACCTCTTCCTTGCGGGTCAGTTTGTTGTCACGTGTGAGTGTGATAATCTCCACTCCCGGAGCCATCACGAGGAATGTCATGTCGAAACGAATCTGGTCATTTCCGGCACCCGTTGAACCGTGGGCGATGGCGTCGGCACCTATTTCCTTGGCATATCGAGCAATGGCGATGGCCTGGAAGATACGCTCGGATGACACCGATATAGGATAGCAGTTATTACGGAGCACATTACCGAAGATCATGTATTTCAATGACTTCTCATAGTACTCGTGGGTGACGTCGAGTGTGACATACTCCACAGCTCCGAGCTTGTATGCGTTCTCTTCGTTTTTCTTCAACTGTTCTGCGCTGAATCCACCGGTGTTGGCGCATGCAGCATACACATCATAACCTTCCTCCTTCAGTTTCATCACTGTATAGGAGGTATCCAATCCGCCTGAAAAGGCTACTACTACTTTCTTGTTTGCCATATCTTGTAATTATTTTATTCTTGTAAAGTTTTTATACGTAAGTTCGTAAATGTTATCCTTTATCCTTCCAGTCTCTTTATCCTGTCGAGCACGTCTTGAGGTATCTTTGCCGGCAGATGTTCCTCGGGGTCGTAGAGCATTGCTGTGCAGATGCAGTACTTGCGGTCGGTGCGATGGAGCACGTCAACATTAATACATCCTTCACATCCACGCCAGAAAGCCTCGTCGTCGGTGAGGTCGGCGAATGTCACTGGTTGATACCCCAACTGAGTATTCATGGTCATCACTGCTGCACCACTTGTCAAACTGAATATCTTGGCGTGTGGCCAACGAGTGCGGGCGAGGGTGAAGGTCATATCCTTGATCTTCTTTGCCACTCCGAGACCGCGGAAATCAGGGTGCACAATGAGTCCTGACGTTGTGACATACTGTTTGTTGCCCCACGTCTCGATATAACTGAATCCGGCGAATCGGTCGCCACTGAGAGCAATCACGGCCTTCGCCTCTTTCATCTTGGTGGCGAGGTATTCGTGGGTGCGCTTTGCAATACCGGTGCCTCGCACTTTGGCGGCATCAGCGATAGTCTGCAAAATGGTATCGACATACTTCTCGTGTGAGGGGTCGGCTACCAAAACTTCTATTTCTTCCACTTTCTTTATTTAATTATCAAGTTGCTTTTTAATCTTTCAATATTTCAATCTTTCAATTTCTAATCTACACCATGTTCGGCACCACCTTACTAAGTGCTGCCACAACGTCGCGCTCGTCGGTATCGTCCTTGATTACGATGAAGATGGTGTCGTCGCCCGCTATCGTACCTAATATATAAGGTATATGACTGTTGTCGATGTTGTATGCAATGCTGCTGGCATATCCCGGACGTGTCTTTATCACTCCCATATTGCCAGAGAAGGTGATGGACAGAAATCCGGGCACACGCATCATCTCCTTGACGTGGGCGGGAGTGCTCACGCGCTTATACATAGTGATATTCGGCAGCACATACACGTAGTTGCCGTCAACGCCCGAGGCCTTCACCACCTTCAGCATCTTGAGGTCGCGACTCAGTGTTGCCTGTGTCAGTTGGAATCCCTCCTCGCGCAGTGCGCCGAGCAGTTCTTCCTGACTTCTCATCGTGCGGCTCGATATAATCATTCTGAGTGTGTCGAGCCTGTCGTCTCTGGTCTTGTTCATTGTATCTTTATTCATTTACGGCTGCAAAGTTATACATAATTATGCAAATACGCAAGCTTTTCCCGTATATTTTTTCACGAAAGGTTAAATTCCGTTGCAAAAATAGCAATTAATCACATTTTCCGCATATTTTTACCCTCTATTATCACATTTTCCCTATTATTCTACCCTCTAAAATCACATTTCCCCCAAAACAGAGGTTATCGTCTTACATCAAAAAA
>CAMBOI010000048.1 GCA_945869265.1 uncultured Prevotella sp.
ATCGCCGTCAGCAATGCTAAAAATAATATTTTTTTCATATCAGTATACTATTCTTTCGGCAAAGGTAATAATAATATCCCGAACTGCCAAACAATTCGGGATTTATTTGAGCAGTTGGATATCGCCTCAGGCAATTATTCAAGAAATAATAAAATTTAACTATTTAGAATTGCATTTATTGAATTATTATTACTACCTTTGCAACAAACTATAGACAAATAAGATATTGATGAAAGAGAAAACGAAGGAAAATATCCATAAATTGGGTTGGGTGGCAGCTGCCGCCATAGTTGTTTGCACCTTCTGGTGGCTGTGGGACCAGTCGCAGGAGGAACCAGTGGAATATGCCCTCTGCAAAGTGGAGCCAAGGGACATCGAGGAGAGTATCACGGCGATGGGACACCTGGAAGCACGAGAGGAGATAATGGTGAGACCGCAAGCCACAGGCACCATTGCTGAAATGCTCGTTAAGGCGGGCGACAAGGTGAGCAAGGGACAACCTATCGCCCGAATCAGTGTGACGCCTAACACAGCCGGAGTGAGCGAAGCCAAAAACAGATGGGAGATTGCCCAACTGCAACGCGACGAGGCTAAGCGCGAATACCTGCGCATAAAGTCGCTGTATGAAAAGAAAGCCGTGGCCCGACAAGACTACGAGAAGGCGGAGAGCGCATACCGTCAGGCCGAAACCGAGGTGCGCGGAGCTGCAGATGCCATGAGGGTGATGAAGACAGGCGAGAGTGTGGCTACTGCCAATGCCACCATCGTGCGCAGTCCTATCAGTGGCACCGTAATCGACCTGCCGGTGAAGGCGGGCGATGCCGTTGTAGCCATTAGTGAATACTCCGAAGGCACCACGGTGGCTATTGTGGCAAGTATGGACGAGATTGTCTTCAAGGGATACGTGGATGAGACCGAGGTGGAGAACATACGCGCAGGGATGCCCGTCAGTATCATTGTAGGAGCGAAAAAGGGCGAGACCATCAAAGCCTCGTTGGAATACATATCCACAAAGAGCACCGAACGCAACGGCACTACCCTCTTTGAGGTAAAGGCGAGAGCATCGCTGCCCGAGGGTATGAGTATAAGGTCGGGATACAGTGCCAACGCCAAGATTGTCACCAACACCCATCGTGGAGTGCTGAGCGTGGACGAGGCGGCGGTGGAGTTCGACGATGCCACAGGCAAGGCTTTCGTGTGGATTCTCACCTCTGATCCCGAGGACAAAACCAAGCAGGAATTCAAGCGAACACCCGTGGAATTGGGCAGCAGCGACGGACTATACGTGGAACTGACAAGCGGAGCGAAGCGTGGCGACCTGTTGAGAGGATTAGCGAAATAACCAATGGCAAGGACTATGACTACAAGAATCATACTATCACTATACTTGGCGTGCATGAGCATTGCCGTGAATGCACAGAAGCAATGGACTCTCGACGAGTGTATTGTATATGCCACACGCAACGACTTGACGCTGAAACGCTCTGACGTGGCGATAAGGACGCAGGAGGAGACATATAAGACGGCAAGCAAATCGTGGATGCCAACTGTGAATGCCGACCTCTCGGCTATGCTCAACTTCGGTATGAGTCTCGACCTGCTGCTCCGACAGAGTTTTGTATATGCCCCGGCTGTAGTAACCGCCGAACTGCCCATCGACATCAGTGGCGGCAGACGATTTGCCAAGAAAGCGGAGGAAATGCAGTTGAAATCACTTGAGGAGGCACGAAACAAGGCGGAGAAAGACATCAGTATGAAGATTGCCATGGAATATCTGCAACTGCTCTATGCCAAGAGCCAATACCGCATAGTGGAGACCGAGCGCAAACTTGCCTCAGAACGGGTGGAGATGGTGAGGACACTCGTGGATGGAGGCAGCAGGAGCGAGGGTGAACTGACAGAGGCCAACAGTTCGCTGACCGAGGCTGAATACAACTGTCTTGAAGCCATGCATCACATAGCCTCGGCACGATTGGCATTGGCACAAACGATCATGCTCAACGACACTGCCGACTTTGACATTGCCGACATCGCAGAAAGCAACACTATGGCATGCGACTCGAACGACGTGAACAATAATGCCGCCATACGACAACTCACCATGAAGATGGAGGCTGACAAATACCGACTCAAGGAGGCTAAGAGCGAACTTTATCCCAAACTGTCGCTCACGGGGGCATTGGGTATCTTCGGCTACTCGGCACTGAAGAGCGGTGAGTCGTATGAGGATTACAAGAAGTTCTGGAAAAACCACAACGAGGTGATTGCACTGAAGATGTCTATACCCATCTTCAACGCATATACCACAAGGGGAAAGATACGGCAGGCCACCCTCGCCGTGAGGGACACCCAACTCGCCATCGACGAGGAGAAGAAAAACCTGAGCGACGAAATCGCCCAACTGCAACTCGCCATATCGCAATACGACGGACAACTCGCAAAGTTGCAGACATTGAGCGCACAGCGCGAACAGGCGTACGAATACCAAAAGACAAGATATGAGGGTGGACTCGCCACTTGGCTCGAACTCATCGAGGCCGACTCTCGACTGCACGAGGCAAGACTACAGTCTGAGCAAACGAGGATGAAACTCAATATGAGTAGGCAAATACTATCGTTATACTTTGGGAGTAGGGGAAGTTAAGGAAGTTAAAGAAGTTAAGGACGAATGAGAAAAGAACTGTTGGCTGACGTCTTTCTGTCGATGCGAATGAACAAAGGGCGCATACGACTCACCGGCTTTTCGATAGCATGGGGAATATTCATCCTCATACTGCTGATAGGAGCCGGAAGGGGACTTGTCAACGGTATGGAACGGATATACGGGTCGAATGTCAATGCCACAGTGAAGGTTACCACAGGAACCACTTCCCTACCCTGGAACGGTTATGGCAAGGACAGGAAGATATGGATCGAGGAGAAGGATGCCGCCCTATTGGGAGAGAAACTCGCAAAATATGTGGAGCACGCCATACCTATCAAGGCCATGAGCAACGTGGAGATAGCATGCGGAAAGGAACACGTGATGCGCACCGTGAACGGCACTTCAACAAAATTCATGGAGGCTATGGACGCAAGGATTGTGGCAGGACGAAGTATCGACGCCCTCGACATGAACATGGCACGCAGTGTGTGCGTTATTTCATTGACAACCGTGAAAGCCCTGCTCAAGACATCGAGGGCGGAGGACGCAATAGGCATGACTGTGAAATTGGCCGACCGACCCTTCACCATCGTGGGAGTGTATAAGCCCACCAAACAATATGTGGCACAAAACGACGTGTTCGCACCTGTCACAACCATCACCCAACTGTTTGTGCACGACAACCGACTGACGGCAATATGGCTGAAAATGAAAAAGTTGAAGGACTGCGAAGAGAACGCCACATTCACTTCCGCACTAAAACACATACTTGCCAACGCCCGGAATTTTTCGCCACGCGACCCGAGTGCACTGTTGATATTCAATATGTACGACGAATATCTCGTGACGATGGACACACTACATTCCATACAGTCGTTCGTATGGATTGTGGGCTTCGCCACACTGCTTGGCGGTGTGGTGGGTGTGTCGAACATCATGCTCATCACAGTGAGGGAGCGCACAAGGGAATTCGGAGTGATGAGAGCCTTGGGCTGCCACAAGTCATACATCTTCCTATTGGTCACAATCGAGGCATTGATAATATCATTTCTCTCGGGAATGGTGGGAATGCTCTGCGGATTGGGTTGCCTGAAGGCTCTTGGCGACATTGCCGAGATGGCTGCCGGCGACGGAACCTTGGTGTTCGTCAATCCCAATGTGCCGTTCTACACTACATTGGCAATCACCGCCATCATCATCATCGCAGGTGTGATTGCGGGATATATACCTGCACGCCAAGCCGGGAAGATGAAGATTGTAGATGCATTGGTATTCACTAAATAATTATTCGTTATGAGGGATATACTACAGAACATAATGCGACAGAAGACACGCTCGCTGCTCACTGGCTTTGGCGTGTTCTGGGGTATGTTCATGATGGTGGTGCTGCTCAGTGTCAACAAGGGCGTCGAACAGGGATTCGTGGGACGATCGGTGAGTATGTCGGGCAATAATATCGAGATTGAGCCTCAACCTACAACCATGAATTACAAGGGTATGAAGCGCGACAGGATATGGCATCTGCGCAACTCGGACATCGACGCCGTACGACGACAGTTTGCCGACAAGATAAGTTATGTATCAGGAATCAACTTCGAGGACTACAGCAATGTGGCGATAGGCAAAAGGAGCGGTTCGTATATCATACAAGGTGTCACTCCCGAATATCTCGTCTCGATACCACAACGCGTTATCTACGGCAGATATATCAACACCATCGACATACAGCGCAAGCGGAAGGTGTGCGTAATAGGCGAGGACGTATATAAACAACTCTTCGACAGCAACACCGACCCATGCGGACAGACCATCACCATCAGGGATATACCATACACGATCGCAGGTGTGGCAAAATGCACCAACCGCCAGTTTGCCGAAGACCTCAACGTGTCGCCTGTAATACAAATGCCTCTCACCACATGCCAATCCATCTTCGGGCGCAACAACGATATTGACCTCATCACTGTGGGAATGAAGGATATGTATCCCATGACGGAGTGGGATAAACCAGTCATCTCGTTTATCAAGGAACGGCATAAGATTCATCCTGCCGACGACGAGGCTCTGAAGGTGTATAACACAGCCCAATACCAGGAAGAGGTGGCAATGGCAACAATGGGACTTACTATCCTATGCTGGCTTGTGGGCATAGGCACACTGCTTGCCGGACTCATCGGAATATCCAACGTGATGCAGGTGTCGGTGAAAGAGCGCACCAAGGAGATTGGCATATATAGGGCTTTGGGGGCAAGTCCGAGGGTTATCATAAGGCAGATATTGACAGAATGTCTTGTCCTCGCTCTGACTACAGGATTCCTTGGCATGATAGCAGGTCTGAGCGCCGTCTCAGCCCTAAGGAGCAGTTTGGCTGCGGGAGCCACCGACGACGACATGCTCACCAATCCCTACGCCCCCTTCCTCATAACCATCATCTCATTCATCATCCTCGTAGGTGGAGCCGTGGCTGCCGGATGGCGACCGGTGAAGCAAGCCATGAAGATCAAGGCTATCGACGCCTTGAGGCAAGAATGACTGTTATGAATATAATTTTACAATGCCGACGCTTACCTCGTAGAGCAGCCACATGGGGAGGGAAACCATCAGAAGGGTGAAGATGTCGGAGGTGGGGGTTATTATTGCTGCCACGACGAGGATGACCACTATGGCATGACGTCGATAACGGCTCATAAATGAAGAGGAAAGCAAACCCATGCGCGCCATAAGCCATGCCACTACGGGCATCTCGAACACTATGCCCATCGACAGGCTCATCAAGACGAGTGTGCTCATATACGACTGAAGGGATATCATATTCACCACGTCCTCGCTCACCTGATAGGTTCCCAAGAAACGGAAGGTGAGGGGAAAGATGAGATAATAGCTTAGCAACACGCCAAACATGAACATGACATATCCCCCGAAAATGACGGGCATGGCAAAGCGCTTCTCGTTGGCATAAAGAGCCGGAGAGACGAAACGGAAGAGTTGGTAGAGGGTGTAGGGCGAAGCACAGAGCACTCCGGCACAAAGGGCTGTCTTCATGTGGATGACAAACTGCTCGGCAAGCCCTGTGTTAATCAATTGGATGACTGGATTGTCGGGAGTATCGCCCCCGAACAATCCACTTATCCTCGCAAGAAGACGATAGGTGAGGAAGTCGGGATTGCGCGGGGCAAGCACCACGGCAAAGAGCTCCTCCTTGAATAGAAATGCCACTATACCGCAGACGATGGTGACGACGACAATCCGGATGATTATCGCCCTCAACACGTCGAGATGGTCCCAAAAACTAAGTCCCTCGTCCTTGCTCATTTCTTCTCTTCGTCGGCAGTGTCCTTGGTGTCCTTGATGTCCTTCTCGATGTCGTTCATTCCTTCCTTAAACGAGCGTACGCCCTTACCCAAACCCTTCATCAGTTCGGGTATCTTCTTACCGCCGAAAAACAATAGCACTACCAATGCGATAAGCAGCACTTCCTGCATGCCTATTCCGCCTATAAACAATGTTGTCATATCGTATCTTTTTTCTTTTTAATCTATATGGTTAATTGACTGACGAAGCCTCTCCACGTATGCGTCGATACGATGAAGCTCCCTCGGGATATTTATTCTTTGTGGACAATGATCCACGCACTTGCCGCAACCGATACAGTGATTTGCCTGACGCAAACGGGGCACACTCTTGTCATAACCTGCCAAGAACTCGCGCCTTGCCTTGCGGTAGTTCTCATTCTGGGCACCCACCGGCATACGGTCTTCATTCAGGCACTTGTTATAATATAATAATGTGGCGGGAATGTCGATTCCATAAGGGCAGGGCATGCAATACTTGCAGTCGTTGCATGGGATATTGCCAAATTGTATCATAATCTTTGCCGCCTCCTCAAGGAATGCCAACTCATCGTCGTTGAGGGGTTTGAGCGGGGAATAGGTGCGGATATTGTCCTGCAGATGTTCCATGCGGGTCATACCGCTGAGGACGGTGAGCACTCCTGGCATCGTTCCGGCAAAGCGGAATGCCCACGAGGCTACACTCTTCCCGGGTTCGCGTTGCAAGAGATAAGCCGCCACCTTGCCCGGCACCTTCGACAGTCTGCCGCCGAGAAGCGGTTCCATAATGACTGCGGGAATATTGCGCTTGGCTAGTTCGGCATACAGATATTCGGCATCGGTATTCGCGGGATTGGTGATCTTGGCATGCCTCCAGTCGAGATAGTTGAGCTGTATCTGCACAAAGTCCCACTTATATTCGTCGTGCTTCGAGAGCAGATAGTCGAACACTCGGATATCGCCATGATATGAAAAACCGAGGTTGCGGATTCTTCCCGCCTTGCGCTCCTCTATCAGGAAATCAAGAATACCGTTGTTCACATATCTCGCGGCATATTCGGCCATGGCATCTCTTCCGCCACCGATAGCATGCAGAAGCATATAGTCGATATAATCCACACGCAGTTCCTTCAAGGAGTTGCGATACATCGCGATGGATGCCTCACAACTTTGAGTGTCGGGGGAGAAATTCGACAGTTTGGTGGCGACGAAGTACTTGTTTCGGGGATGGCGACTGAGAGCCAGTCCCGTTGCCCTCTCCGAGAGTCCCTGACAATACACAGGCGACGTGTCGAAATAATTCACACCATGATCAAGGGCGTAATCCACCAGTTTGTTAACCTCCTCCTGGTCGATTTCCTCGTTCACTTCTTCATTCTCATTCTTTTCGGGTTGTTCCTTGGTGGGCAGACGCATCATTCCGAAACCAAGAATAGACACCTTGTCACCGGTAGTCGGGTTGACACGATATGTCATTTTGTCCTTGGGCACGTCGCCCTCTGGCAATTCTTTGGCTTCCTTTTTGGTGCCTACACACGACGAAAGTCCTGCTGTGGCAATTCCTGCCACACCCATCGTCTTGATAAATTCCCTACGTGATATATTCTTACTCATTCCTAATTCCTCATTGTTCATTAATAACATCCATGCCTCTCGTGTCCTTCGACATATATCGCACTGAACGGACGTGCGGGACACAGGTTCTCGCATGCCCCGCAACCGATGCAACGCTCAGTGTCTATCACCGGAATCTTGGGCGACTCATTGTCATTGGCATCAATATGCACCATAAAGATGGCTCCCGACGGACAGTGGCGCGCACAGTTGCCACATTCAACACCATCGGCAACAGGCAGACAATTCTTCTTAATCCATACGGCATGACCTATACGGGTGGATGATTTCTCGGCTACGGTGATTGGGCGTATTGCTCCCGCAGGACATACCTCGGAACAACGGGTGCACTCAGGACGGCAATATCCGTCTTCATACGACATCTCGGGTTGCATCAGTGTATCCAAGTTGGTGGAGGGATGAAGCACGCCGTTGGGACATTCCGACACACAGAGTTGGCAGGCTGTGCAATGCTGAGAGAAATGGCGCAAACTCTTCGCTCCCGGCGGAACGAGACGAGTGGCTCGCTCTGGCTTCTTTTTGTCCTCGATAGCTGCAAGTCCGCCATCTACCTTCTTCTCTTGTGCTTTAATAAGAGATGTGGCGGCAAGAGTGGCGGAGAGAGTGAGGAAACTGCGACGTGAACTGTCGGTATTCTCATTACTGCATTTATCCGATGATGACTTACCGTTATTACATGCCTTATTATTTAATGCATATCTGAATGTTAATGCTCCATGCTTGCAGTTCTTTATGCAATCCATACATGCCACACAACGGCTATAGTCGATGCGGTGGTTCTTGGCGTCGATACACGATGCCTTGCACTTCTTGGCACATCGCTTGCAGCTGTTGCACTTCGTTGTGTCGATTATAGGTCGGAAGAGAGCGAAGCGTGAGAAAAAGCCCAATATAGTGCCCACGGGACAGATGGTGTTGCAATATGTGCGTCCACCCAACCATGACATTATCGCCACTACGACAAACGAGACGGCTGCCACGATGGCAACAGGCGACAACGATGGCGACACTACACTGCTCACCATCCTGCCATATGAACTGTATGGCGCAAGCAAGGCGGCAAGCGGTGTGAGTCCTGCCACTAATGCCACGACGAAAATCACGAGTATGCCATATCTCAGCCATTTCTTCTCACCGGAATATGAGAAGCGCGACTTCTTTTTCTTCCTTAGTCCACTAATCCTCGATATCACATCCTGCATCACTCCGAGCGGACATATCACCGAGCAATATGCCCTGCCCACAAGCAAGGTGAGCACCACCAATGCCAATACCGTAACCACATTCAACGCAAGCAAGGCTGGCAAAAACTGTATCTTGGCGGTCCATCCCAACCACTCCTTCGCCATGCCGGTGGAATCTATAAACAATGCCGTCACCGACAGGAAGAACAATGTGGCGAAAATGATTCTTATTCTTCTTAACATATTCTTTTCGTTTTATTTATATCTTCTGGTTATTCGCCATCTTCAGTTCCATGAGCGACACATTCTCGTTGCGGTATCTGGCGTTGGGATTCACCTCCTTGCCGTCGGGCCATGTGCCTTCCTCCTGCTCGATAAAGCGGATGGCTTTCTGCGGACAGTTTTGGATGCAGGCGAAGCAGAACTCGCAGTCGCCCTCAATCCTCACTCCCCTACCCGTCAGTTCGTAGTTGCCTCGCGGACATACAAATGTGCACACTCCGCAGTCGATACAGTCGTCGGTAGCAGTGAAGTATTTCTCGCTCTTCATGAGGAATCCCACCTCGGGGTCGATGCCCGTGCGCTCAAGGAATCCCTTGTGCTGGTCGCGTTCCTCCTGGGTCACCTCCTCATGCCACTGCTTTTGTGCGTCAACATCGGCGGATATCTTCTTCAGGTTTTCGGGTATGTGCTTGTCTATCTTCATCTGCTCGTTCATGTCGAAGTTGGGCAACCAGTTATCCACCATGATAAGCGTACTGATATAGTCAAACTTATATCCTGCCTTCTTTGCGATGTCATCCCATATCTCCACCGCACTGCACTTTCGGTTGCCGTATGTCAAGACGGCAAAAAGATAGTCGGCCTTCAGTCGGGCTTTCTTGATAAACTGCCTCACCATATAGGGCGGCATGTGGCCATATACGGGATAAACAATACCTATCTCGTCGGCCTCGATGTCAAACTGCTGCTTGCGCATCAGTTGGGGTATGCTTAGCATCTCACCATCCTTGCCCGCCAATTCGCGAGCCACATACAGACAGTTGCCTGTTGCCGAGAAATACAGCATCACCCTCTTCTTTCTTAGAGATGCACAAGAAGTGAGGGCAACAGCTTCCGAAGATGCCATCACCACCGCAAGTGCCGCACTGCCCATCATCTTCAGAGCCGTGCGCCGTGATATTCCTTTTTTCTCTTCCATTACTTGTGAAAATATTGCTGCAAAAATAAGCATAAAAACCGAGATTAACAAGTATAAAGGGCAATAGATGCCGATTTTTTCGTCAATTTACCTTTTTTAAACATTTCACATACAATAATCTTATATAAAATTGTTACTTTTGCAGATAAATTGATGAATCATATTGATATGGCAACAGATAAGAATCCGGAACTAAGAAGCGCCTGGGAGTTTGTTGAGAACACAGGCACAAGTATATTCCTCACTGGTAAGGCGGGTACGGGAAAGACCACGTTCCTGCGCACCGTTGTGGCAAGAAGTACCAAACAGATGATTGTGGTGGCTCCCACGGGTGTGGCTGCCATAAATGCCGGAGGTGTGACTATCCACTCCTTCTTCCAGTTGGATTTGGCACCTCATATTCCGGGTGCTAAAGTCAACCAAATTAATAAGTTCAGTAAGGAAAAACGCAAGATTATCGCGTCTATCGACCTGCTCATCATCGACGAAATAAGTATGGTGCGGTGCGACTTGCTCGACGCCATCGACTCGGTGTTGCGACGCTATCGCGACCACTCCCGACCCTTCGGCGGTGTGCAATTGCTGATGATAGGCGACCTTGCACAGCTCACTCCAGTGGTGACTCCCGAGGATGATGCCGTATTGAGCCAATACTACGACACACCATACTTCTTCGGCAGCAAGGCTCTGCAGCAAATCAACTATGTAACTATCCAACTGCAAAAAATCTACCGACAAGCCGACTCCACCTTCGTTGACATCCTCAACCATATCCGCGAGGGACATATCACCACCGCAGACTTCGAAACACTCCACAAGAGATACAACCCGTCGTTCATTCCCAAAGCAGAGGAGGGATATATCCGACTCACCACCCACAACCGCAAGGCCGACGAATATAACGACCACGAGATGCAACGCCTCAACTCGCAGCCATTTACCTACGAAGCTGAGATTGACGGCACATTTCCCGAATACTCCTACCCCACCGCCTTCTATCTCACACTGAAAGTGGGGGCGCAGGTGATGTTTATCAAAAACGATGTCAACGGGAAATACTTCAATGGAAAGATCGGACATGTCGTGGCCCTGGGCGAGAAGAGCATACAGGTGAGATGCGTAGGCGAGGACGAGAATATCAATGTGGGATTACAGGAGTGGGAAAACGCGAAATACTCGGTTGACCCCGACACCCACGAGGTTAAGAGCGAGGTGCAGGGAGTATTCCGCCAATATCCGCTTCGACTGGCATGGGCAATCACCATCCACAAGAGTCAGGGGCTTACCTTCGACCGTGCCATCATTGATGCCGGACAATCCTTTGCCCCTGGACAGGTGTATGTGGCTCTGAGCCGCTGCCGCAGTCTCGAAGGACTGGTGATAGCGTCGAAAATCAATGACACGGCAATCATCAATGACGTGCGTGTGGATAACTATATCTCACGACAGGAGGAGAACGCCGAAAACAGTATCAGGCAGTTGCCCCTGCTCAAGCAGAACTATCATCGACAACTCGTCATCGAACTGTTTGACTTCCGCAACCTGCAATCTGCCGAAGACCAAATGCTGCGACTGATGCTCGAGTTCTTCTCGGGCACCAACCCCGCTCTCACACAATTGCACCGACAAACGGCTGCCGAACTGAAAGAGAAAGTGACCGACATCTCAATGAAGTGGTTAAAGAGTATTGCCACATACTCATACGAGGACCTGAACTCGCAACCCATACTCGACCGCATCAAGCGCAGTGCCGACTATTTCTTCACCAACATCAAGGATACGCTCTCAAGGGTCGTTGATCTCACTACCGAGGTCAAGTCAAACAACAAACAGGGTATGCAGCGACTCAAGGACACATATTCTGACTTTGTATATCTCTACCGCTTCCATCTGCTTATCCTAAAGGCAGTTGCCGAGAAGGGATTTGACGTTGCCGGCTATCTGAAGGACAAACAACACTCACTCGTAATTGCCATTGAAGGGGAAGAAAAACC
The DNA here is from genome assembly GCA_945869265.1 of uncultured Prevotella sp. GTDB lineage: Bacteria > Bacteroidota > Bacteroidia > Bacteroidales > Bacteroidaceae > Prevotella. The sequence goes on from CAMBOI010000048.1 coordinate 11,988, forward strand.
TGCACGCAACAGGAAGGAAAGGACACCGAGGGAGAGAAAGCCAAAAGAGAAAAAACCAAAGGAAGAGAAGGAGAAGACCCATGTGACGAGCTATAAGCTGTTTACCTCGGGAATGTCAATCCCCGACATTGCCGCTGCCCGCAGTCTTACCATCTCAACCATCTTCAACCACCTCGCCAAATATGTCGAGACGGGGCAGTTGCAACTTGATGCGATAGTTCCCCAAGACCATATCACCGCCATACGCAGGGCTATAGCGGCAGCCGGCACCGACAACGGACTCACACCCATAAAGGCTCTCTGTCCAGAAAACGTGACGTATGCTGAGATAACGTTGATAATGAAGATGTGAAGTGAACCCACAAAGTTGGACACAACACTTACTGTTCATATGAAATTGAATGGCTTGTTCGCAAAGTGAGTGATGTTCATCCAGCACAACACTCGGAGAGATGGAAACAACATCTGCATAAAGTAATAAATAAATCTCAATCTGCAAAAATTCCGTGGATTTATTTGCTGATTTCATATAAAAGTTGTATTTTTGCAGCAAAAATATATTTTGTGGTATGAATGGAATAGAAGAAAGATACATCAGCCTGCTTACCGACTTCGGTTTCAAGCGCATATTCGGCACTGCCCACAACACCATCAAATATTAAACAACTGTTAAATAGCATCCTTCTTTCCTCACTTTTCTTTCAAATTCCTTGCACAATTCAAAAAAAAGCCGTACTTTTGCAGCAACAGATTCCGCCACGCTTCCCATTTGAACAGCGAACCAGGGCGGAACTTCGTTTTTATTGAGATATGGATTACACAAAGAATGCTCTTGATTATACGCAGATTCTGACCCAGCTAAAGAGGAGAGGAGTGCTGTTCAAGGATGAAGAATGTGCTGTTGAGGTATTGAGTAATATCAGTTACTTCCGTTTCTCAAACTATCTACGATATTTTGAGATAGATAATAATGGACATTTGTATAAACCTAATACTTATTTTGAAGATGCTGTTTATATCTATTATTTCGATAAAAAACTGCGTAGTCTTCTATTTACGGCAATCCAAAGTATAGAGGTATCGTTGCGTTCAAAGGTTATACACTATGTAGCTCTATCCCATGGTCCTTTCTGGTTTGCAGATTCCAATCTATGCATCAATAAGATGATGTATGCGGAAAATTTAAATAATATAAAAAGAGAGGTACAGCGTTCAAAAGAGGATTTTATCCAAGAACATTTCAGGAAATATAGTTCACCTGATGTTCCTCCCGTTTGGAAGACGTTGGAAGTCACTTCTTTTGGTACATTGTCCAAATTGTTTTGTAACTTAAACGACATTCGTGTAAAGAAACAAATAGCCAGACAGTATAATTTGCCACAACATCAAGTTCTCGAAAGCTGGATAAAGTGTATTGTAATCCTTCGAAATAGTCTAGCTCACCATGCACGTGTCTGGAATCGTCGTTTTCCACAAATGCCACAACTATCAATAAAAGCCAGAGGTAATTGGATTGATTATACACATATCCGTCCAAACAAACTATATTCACAAATTTGTTGTCTTGCTTATCTATTAGACAGCATCTATCCCCAAAATGACTTCAAAACGCAGATAAAAATACTGTTAAACGAATATCCAAAGATAAACATCCATCATATGGGTTTCCCAAATGATTGGGAAAGTCAAGTTCTTTGGATATAGTAATTATTCTTTTGTGGTATCTTGCATCGGCAATCCTCGCAGGCACCTGACTCTCCATCCCTTGGAAAATCCCGAAATATGCACGAAATCCGACTAAAACTCACTTTTTTTATTAGTTTTAGTCGGATTTCGTGCATATTTTAAAAAAAATATCGTATAACACTTACTGTTCATATGAAATTGAATGGCTTGTTCGCAAAGTGAGTGATATTCATCCAGCAAACAGGGATGACGAGTAGTTACAATAGATATGGAACGTGTTAATAATACATAATACAAGCTTGTGTCACACAAACTTGTGTCACACAAACTTGTGTCACACAAACTTGTGTGATTCGTTTTTTTATATACCTTTGCACTCAAATTCCATTATATGTCATCGTTGGAAAAGTGTAAGGAATATGGGCAAATGGTGTTGGAAAAGTGTAATTTTCTGTCTTTCCATTGTCGGGAGTGATGGCAAACCCAGAGTATTCCATTCCCCGCGCCTTCACTCTCTGCCAAGGCAATGTGGAAGCAGTAGGCAACGTTGTCTATCTGCCGATATACATGGTGATGTTCATCCAGCATAACACCCAGAGGACAGGAAACGACACCTACAAATTCGACCTTACGGGACTGGCATAATCTAATATACGGAAAACCTGCACCCTACGCAAGCCCTTCGACAATATTCCCAACTTGAGGGCAATACATACGTTTCTGCTCTCTTCGTCCAATTTCCCTTTCATAGTCTTATTCCTTCGTTAGTAACATTAATATAAAAAGGAGTCTTGAACGGGCGGTTTTCCCATTGCTTTTTGAGCATTATCATTGGGCTGATTATTACGCCGTGGCTGAGTTCAATCTCATAAAGAGCTCCTGAGATTTCATCTTCTCGTTTAAGGTCGCGCTTATCCCCATCTAAAAGTATAAGCACATCAATATCACTCTCGGGACGGGCATCGCCTCGAGCTTCCGATCCATACAAAATGGCAGTTGCCTTTGGAGCGGACTTGAATATTGTGTCACGTATTTCCTTGACAATTTCCGGTCTTCTCATATTGACATCCTTATTTGCTGCAAAAGTACAATATTTTTTCTAATAATGTGCAAGAGATGCCAAACATTTATGATTAATTATCATATTGACTCGCAAGTTCAACATAGAACTGCAATTTTCTTGAAGACAAATAACACACGTCTAAATTAGAATGGGGATTTCCATCCCGCAGCCTTGGCCACAATCTTTGGAATCTCGGTGTTGTCGATTCGACCGTGAATCTGCTCCGCACCTGCACCTATGGCGAAGCATGGCACATATCCGTTGCTATGACTTGTGACATGCCACCCCACCTGCGCACATTCCGACATGACGTTGCGCACGGCAGCCGCCAGTTCGTCGTCGCTCTGATATAGTGTCTGCTGGTCTTTGGATGTTCCGTCCATAATCTTCTTGAATGCAGTCTCGAGGCGTTGTGTCTGCTCGTCGGTGAGCGCCAACTTGTCCCAAAATCCGAAGTTCTCGGTGAGCAAGGCCTTCACGTCATCCCACGTCCACTTGTCGCCCTTCTGGTCGTGCATCTTGTGCAACTCCTTGCCGAGGCGATCGATGGAGATATGCTGGTTGCCCACTGCGGCGAGATTGATTTCATACAGACCTCTCGACAGCACGATGCCACCCGTCTCATGGTCGGCAGTGACGATGATGAGAGTCTCGTCGGGATGCTGCTTATAGAAGTCGTATGCCACCCTCACGGCATTGTCCATATCAATCAGTTCGGGTATAAACGCCAAGTCGTTGGCATGACAAGCCCAGTCGATCTTGCCGCCCTCAATCATCATGAAGAATCCGTTCTTCTCTCCCTGTTTTTTCATGAGGAAGTCAATGCCTGCACGCGTGATGTCGGTGAGGGTCAGGTCGCCATCCTTGCGGTCGAGGGCGTATGGTATGCTGTATCTGTCGGTCTTGCTTGCCTCCTCGCTCTGCAGCAGAATCATCCTCTTGCCACTATCTGCCCTCTTCAGATAGTCGGCATAGCCACGGGCGATGGTGTATCCCTTGGCGCAGGCTTCCTCATAGAGCGTTGGTCCATTAGGATATTCGGGGTCGGTGGGGATGGTGAAGTCCGAACCGGCATAGAAGTCGTTGCCGCTCTCCACGAGTTGCTTGCCGATTGTGTATTGCTCGTTGCGCTCCTTCACGTGGGCATAGAATGAGGCAGGAGTGGCATGGTCGATAGCCACACTCGTGGTGATACCGACAGCCGCACCCGATTGTCGTGCCCAGTCGGCAATACTTGATATTGATGTCGTCAGGTCTTTGAGCATACCCAACGTTCCATTCTTTGTCTTTTGTCCGCAAGCCAGGGCCGTTCCTCCCGCAGCCGAGTCGGTCACTCCGTTGGTAGCACTCTGCGTGTTGACGAATGCAGAATACGGGAACGACGGAAAGCAAAGCGGTTCGATACCGATGCGCCCCTGCAATGCCCCGAGATATGTCTCGGCAGCATTCACTTGGTTAACACCCATACCGTCGCCGATAAAATAGAACACATACTTAGCCTTGCCCTGTGCCGACAACGTCAGCGCGAACAATAACATAAAGGCAATAATAGACTGTCTGTTTTTCATCACAATATTTTTTTGTGTGCAAAAATAGACAAAAATCCCAATACCGCAAAATCTTCTTGATTAAAATTTCTTAAACACAAAAAAAGGTGAACAGTCACCTGTCCACCTTTTTATACATTTATTATATCTATTATTTCGACAAATAGTGTTTTTCCAACTCCATTCCAGGTTTATTAATAATCATATACCTGTTTAAGAGATTGTCCACGATGAACATTGTCATGTCCTCGCTCTTTTTCACGATTTCATACACAACGGATACACTACGGTTTCTCATAACAAGCACATTGCCTATGACACACAACCGTTCATCCATACGAATGTCATAGTTAGGAAACGCCCAACCAGAAAGTCCATGAATGTTGCGCACATATACCAGCCCATCCACCTGGGCCAACTCCACCCATCCGCGTTTTATTATCTCAGGTTTCTTCGAATATACATAATCCGTTTTTAGGTCCAACCATCTCTCCGTCCTCGACCTCATCTTCCTGTCAGCCAAAGTTATCCTCTGCAACTTCTCTTCCGACAGAGTCTCCTCAATAATCATCACGGGGTATTTGTTTATCAAAGCCGCACGCATGTTATTCTTGACATCATCGTTTATCCTCCTTAACCTCTGCAGCCCCTCGTTGCAACGACTCATCATTTCCTCGCGACTCACGTCAGTCTCAGCCACCGGCGAATGGTCGGGGTCTTGCTGCAAATACACATTGCCCCAATCGTCTCTGAAAACCCGCAACCCGTTCTGATGAGTTTCCTCCAACCGATAAACCCTTGCCGGATTGCTTAGCGAGACATACCTCTTCTTCCACAATATTCCGTCGCCCACCTGCATTTTCAAGAGGTTATAGTGAATGCCGTTGTCCTTGTCAATCAGAGGCGAGGCAATGCGTGGATATAACATTACGCCATCCTCAGTGGACAGTTCCAAGCCCGAGAAATCCACCACCACAGGCTTATGTTCGAACGTCACTCCATTAACCCTGTCTCTCCACACCGTCCTGCCATCCTTATTCTGCATCCTCTCGAATCCAGTATTGTCCAACTCTTTATATTGGTCAGTCATTCCCTCATGCGACACAATCTTCACCACATTATCCCCCCTGTTTTCCAAGAGAGAAGAAGGAAACCATCCCGTGTCAATCTTCAAGAACCATAATTCTTTAATCCTTTCATTTGCATATCCGCAGAAAGCGTCATCCCAATTCCTGTCAGACGAAGGCAAACCGAAAGCGCGATAAAGTCCGACATTGTCTATGATTGTGCAGCACGCCTTGCCCTTGTGCGCCCTCAATCCACGTCCCACCATCTGCAGATACTTCGCCAGCGACAGCGTTGGCCTCGCCATCTGTATAAACTCCACATCCGGACAGTCAAATCCCTCCGAAAACAAATCCACACTCACCAGCACCTGTACAAGACAATCGCAACCCTCTCGCGCAGCCGCGCCCAAGAGCCCTGCCGCGCCCTCTCGTGCAGCCGCGCCCTCGGCGCACAAACACTCGCAACTCTGTTGCGTAGGCAATTCACGAGCAACCCCGCAGGGGCGAGAGCTTGTTTGCGAGTACAGGCCCGGCCGGCCAGGCTTTAAGTCCTCCCTCCTGAGGAGGGGAGGATTTAGGAGGGAGGTGGAGCCTCTCCTAGCAGGAGAGGACGGGTGAGGAAGAAAAGAACCTAGGAGGTAGAGCCCGGCTAAGGTAGAAAAATCTCCAAACAATTGAGTTTGAGAAAAGAGGATTTAGCAAAGGCCTGTCTGCAGTGAAATCCCTATTAATCACATTGGACACAGTCTTGCCGACATCACCCTTGTATGACCTGTATCTCACTTTACGCACCTCACATTTAAGCCCCAACTCATCCATAAGCCTCTTGACTGTCTTATGGTTGATGCCATGGACATCTTTTCGCAACTCCTCAGTCACTCTCCGATACCCGTACCGGCCTTTGTGCTTATGGAATATTGTTGCTATTTTGTCCTTCACATACTTGTATTTGTCATCATTGCCAATATTTTTCATGTGATAGTAAAAAGTGCTGCGTGCCATCTTCTTCAACTCCAGCAGGAGATTGAGATCCACATGCTCCTCGCGCCTTAGTTCG
>CAMBOI010000049.1 GCA_945869265.1 uncultured Prevotella sp.
ACGACTCATAAATCTACCCTTAATCGTGTATTGGATGATAGTTGCGGATTTTAGGATATTAAGGACTATTTGCAGGATTTGTGAAATCATCAGGGAGCAAGACGCAAGTTTTTCTCCCTTTTTCTTTGTCCTTTCGATTTTTATTTGTAATTTTGCGGCGAAATATAAATGATTTGCACTATGACAACAGGAATGATGACGAAAACAATCGCCGAGTATTTCAAGACACAACCAGTCTTGAAGGCATGGCTCTTTGGTTCCTACTCGCGAGGCGAGCAAACCAAGGACAGCGATGTTGACATCCTTGTCCAGTATGACAGAAGTCAGCGTATAGGTCTGTTGAAAATCTCCGGAATGCATATAGATTTGGAAAATCTCATTGGCAGAAAGGTTGATATAGTTGAAGATGGCACATTAAGACCATGGGCAGTTGAAAGTGTTAACAATGACAAGTATTTAATCTATGAGAGAGCGTAATAGGGATAAAGGCAGGCTTGAAGACATCGTTTTCTATTCTAATAATGTCAAGACAATCCTCGATGGAGTATCGTATGAGGACTTTGTTAATGACATTCGGATTTATTATTCCGTAATGAAAAATATCGAGATAATCGGTGAGGCTGCAAACATGTTGTCGAAAGACTTTATCGAGACTCATACAGAATTGCCATGGAAACAGATTATTGGTATGCGCCATGTTTTAGTGCATGGTTATGCCCAGGTTTCGAATGTTGACTTGTGGGATACTGCTAGAAATGATATAGACCCATTATGTCAGCAAGTCTTGGCATATCTAAATGAAACTGATTGGCAAAAATGGATTGAGAATTAAATAAAGATAAATATCAAGGGAGAAGACTTTAGTTTTTCTCCCTTTTTCTTTGTCCTTTCAATTTTTATTTCCGCTCTCAAATATAGGGTTTTCACTCTCAAATCGCATAATTTGGCTCTCAGAGATTTCTGAGGGCCATTTTTTTGTGTCTTTACAAGCGGTGTAATTATCTGATAATCAACATAAAAATAACTTTTTCGGAAATTAGATGCAATTAATTTTTCAGAGCCTTGGTCGGAGTTTGAGAGTATGTAATTTTGCACCCAGAACAATTAAATAACGCATATATGAAGAAAGAAAATCAGACTATGGGCTACGTGCTCAACAAGGACCAGCAAAGGCTGGTGGAAGAGAACTGGGAGTTTGCCGCAGGAGTGGCAAGGGGTTATGCCGGAGGCTGTGTGCCTATGGCTGAACTGGAAAGCGAGGCTTGGACGGCTCTGTGCTATGCTGCCTTTAAATATAAAAAGGTGGAGGGCTGCAAGTTTACTTCATACGCCTACTACTTTATCAGGGGTAGCATCTTGAGGTTGCTAAAGAGCGAGAGTGAAAGGCGAGTCGCGGAGGTGTGCTCGGTGGAGGACGACTTGGCTGAGGATGACTCACCGGACGAGGAGATGGCTGATGGCGACGACGAGAGGAGAGCGAGACTTGACGAGTTGATGGCGAAACTCACTCCACGGGAGCGCAAGGTGGTGAGGCGAAGCTATGCCATCGGATGCGAGGAAACCTCGGTGAGGGAGTTGGCACTGGAAATGGGATTGTCGGAAGTGAGAGTAAGACAAATCCTCACCAAGGGAGTCAACAAGTTGCAAATTATGTCAAACCTATAATATTTCTTACTTATGAAAAATAATTCGATTATGGAGTTGGCAGCCTCTACAAAACTGCCGATGAGAGTGCTGGTGATGGCTGAGGACATAGAACCTCTGACAAAAGCCATAGAGATGGGGTATGTGGTGTGTGACGGCAACGGAGGCGCCACGTGGATGCTTGGTAGCAAGACATTGCTTGCCTACTTCTTAGGTCGCGTGTGGGCGTCGGACTTCCCTAATGTTAAAAGAGGTGGAGGCACGCCTGTGTGGACAAAGGGCGACGGCGTGTTTCCCGCCAAGGCTCTGGAGAGGATCTTCGACGAGACCAACATCAAGGAGCTCAGGCAAGGACGGCTTTACAGCAATGTGCCCGATGGCTACCGCATCGTTGACCGACTTTTCATTACATTACAATAATTACATTACAATAAATTATATACTACTATGAGTGATATGAACATTACTACCAATAAGACATTGAATAACAACAAGTTAGGAAGTGGATTACCTCCTGCAATGCCCCGAAAACTGCCGTTTTTGGTGTCGCATTTGATAAAAAACGTGCCTTACGTGTGCCGTCCGTCGGTGGCAAACGGTGTTTTTCCCGCACTTGGCATACATTTGAACCAGGTGAAATTCGAACTTATCGACGGCACCGAGAAGGAGGCTACGTTCATGAGTGTGAACATCGCTCCGCAGTCGTCGGGAAAGTCGGCGGTGAACAAGCCAGTGGAGTATATCCTGGCAGACATCGTGGAGCACGACAAGGTGAACCGTGAGCGCGAACAGGAGTGGAAGGACTCGATGAACAAGAAGGGGGCCAACAAGGAGAAGCCCAAGCGACCGGACGACCTATGCGTGCAGGTGTTGGTGAGCGACATGACCAATGCCGCCTTCGTGCAGAGGATGAACGACGCCAAGGGCAAGTATCTATATACCAACTTGGAGGAGATAGAGCTGCTACGCCAGTTGCACACCAACGGCACCAAGGATGTGGGCAAGATCATCTGTCTTTGCTTCGACAACGGCATGTATGGACAGGAGCGAGTGGGAACGCAGTCGGTGACGGCAAGGGTGCCCCTGCGCTGGAACTGGAATGCATCGACCACCATACTCAAGGGGCAAAAGTTCTTCCGTGGCAGTTTGGTGGATGGCACCCTCTCACGCCTTAACATCTCGACTATTATTCCCGACAAGACCAAGCCCTTCGTCTATGGCAAGTATGACGAGCAGTTTGCCGCCGACCTCAAGCCATATATCGACCGCCTGAACGAGGCACGAGGTACGGTGGTGTGCCGCGAGGCATTGCGCATGGCGAAGAGGATGCTTGACAAATGCCAGAGGGAAGGCGACCTGACGGGCGACGACGTGTATCAGGACTTGTCGTATCGTGCCGTGACGATAGCCTATCTCAAGGCAATGGTGTTGTATATCGCCCATGGCATGCAGTGGTCGAAGGAGATAGAGAAGTTTGCAGAGTGGAGCCTCAACTACGACCTGTGGTGCAAGTGCCACTACTTTGGCGACGACATGACCGACGAGAAGCAGAAGGAGCGAGTGGTGCACAAGCGAGGCCGACAGAACATGCTTGAGATGTTGCCCGAGCAATTCACCGAGGACCAGGTGGTGGAGGTGCGACGTCGCTTAGGATTGGACGATGATGCCAAGAACATGCTTCGCGTGTGGGTGTATCGCAAGTATATCCAAAAGGATAATGACAGTGGAATATATAGGAAATATTTGAATAAAAAATGCTAAATAGACATAATAAAATAATAAAGGTATTGACAAGAGGGTGATTTTTTATTATATTTGCAGCGTGAAAACGTGAGTGCGACATTGCACTCCAAAAAGAAAGGAGACATTATGACAAAACTTAAGGAAATCTATCGTTGCCCCGTTTGTGGCAACATTGTGGAAGTGTTGAATGCAGGAGCAGGCGAATTGGTGTGTTGCGGCAAACCGATGATTCTGCTCAAAGAGAACACTACCGACGCTGCACAGGAGAAACATGTTCCTGTGGTTGAGAAAACAACCAATGGATACCACGTAAGGGTGGGAAGTGTGGAGCATCCGATGCTCAACGAGCACTATATCCAGTGGATAGAGTTACTGACACCCAAATCGGTATTGAGGTGCGAATTGAAGCCCGGATGCAAGCCTGAGGCAACATTTTTCACCAACGAGGAGTGTCTATGTGTAAGGGAGTACTGCAATCTGCACGGGCTCTGGAAAGCATGACGATGATAATCGAACTGCCTAATCTATCATAATCCCCCAAAACAACAAATTAAAGAGTTGTTGTTTTGGGGGATTATAAGGTTTTTTGCCAACTATTACTACAATGTGAATCATTCTACATGGTTATATCTACAGCCGTACCATTATAGTTGACTGTTTTCACATTCTCTGTGCCGGCGATGCGGATGTTAAACTTACGATTTGTCATCATGCCGGGGAAATTGCCCTTGCGGGAGTCTATGGTAAGTGTGCGCTTCTTGTTATCCCACTTCATTTCAATGGTGGAATATGCACCACGCTCATAATTGTAGTTGTCTCCCTCGTCTTCATAGAGTAAGAAAGTGGCATTGCAGCCTGGATATATCACAATGTCGAGGTTGTCCCACTGCTTCTCAGTGGCATACTGCATCACTGGAGCCAAGGGCAGGATGGAGCCTGCCTTTACAAACATGGCAGTGCGGTCGAGAGCACTGGGAATAGTGACATCACGTCCGCCACGATAAAGAGTCTCGGTATTGAAATCAAACCAGTCGGCACCCTTCGGCAGATATTTTGTCACAGTCTTCTCCTCCGTGAAATCCGCATTTACTTCCTTTATCTTTTCATCCTTTAATTCTTTTTTCTCCCATCCGCTCATGGCATCCTCACGGAAAATCTTCTCCTCGGTATATTGAGGGTTGAGAATCGGCGTGGCGAGTATGGAACGTCCGAACATAAACTCGTCTGCCATGTCCCATGTGCGACGGTCGGAGGCGAAATCATAATGCAAGGCACGCAGATAACTCTCGCCTTGCGAAGTAACCTGCCATGCTGTGCTATACAGATACGGCAGAAGACGATAACGCAGACGTATGGTCTTTTCTATTGCATCATATACAGGTTCTCCTTTCTTTCCAAATTGGTAAATCTCTCTCGGAGCATCTGCACCATGGCTACGGAATACGGGACAAAACAACCCATACTGCATCCAGCGCACATAAAGTTCCTGATACTGCTTGTTGCGTGGAGCAGAACCAGCACCATTAGTATTATAAGAGCCGCAGAAGAATCCGCCGATGTCAGTATTGAAATTGGGACATCCAGTCATAGTATAGTTTAGTCCTGCTGGCACTTGCTTCCTGAGCATGTCCCAGGTTGATGCCACATCGCCCGACCACAATCCCGAACCATAGTGTTGCTGTCCTGCAAACGCCGAGCGGGTCATGATGAACACTCGTTTCTCCTCAGATGCCTTACGCTGCTTTTCATATATGCCTTTCACTGTGGCAAGAGGGAACAGATTTCTAACACTTCGCCACGAACCCATAGCACCCTTTTGCTCATAGTGTTCCTTTTTCGCATTGAAGAAGTCGGGGTCGGTGGAATCCATCCACCATGCATCCATTCCATAGTCAAACAATTTCTTGAGATGATCCCAATAAATCTGTCGAGCCACAGGACTGAAAGCGTCATAAACCTTTACGCCTGAGGGATAATCCATTCGTGGAGGCCAGATGTGTGACAATCCGCTCTGCGGCCATGTCTCGAAATCAAACAGTAATCCTTTCTCCTTAAGTTTTGCATATTGCTGTGTCTGAGGTCCAAAACTTGCCCAGATGGAAATCATGATATGTGCGTTTTGCTTGTGCACACTGTCTATCATCATTTTGCCGTTAGGGAATGTCTCCCCTATAAAGTCCATGGCATTCCATGTGTAGTTGCTTCCCCAGTACTGCCAGTCCTGTATAATACCATCAAGAGGAACTTGCAGCTTTCGGTATTTGTCAACCACCTCGAGTAGTTCCTGCTGCGACTTATACCGCTCGCGGCATTGCCAATAGCCAAAGGTCCACAAGGGGAACATCGGTACATCGCCCGAAAGCTGTCGCATACAGCGATTCACTCCGTCGGCAGTCTTTCCATACATAAAGTAGTAGTCAGCGCAATCGCCCACCTCTGCCTTGAAAGTCATACCATGGGCATTGTCCTCGAAATAGGCTCGGCTATAGTTGTCCCAATATATACCCCATCCTTTTATAGACTGTATCACATTCTGAAAATCTTCGAGATTAGTCTGCTCCACAATCTTTGACAGTCCTCGTCTGTTGAGTTTTCCATCCTGCACCGTTCCGAGTCCATAGATAGCCTCGTTCTTTTCCAACTGATATGTATGTGTCACCTGGTATCTTCCCTTGTCGCTACCCTCGTCACGTTTTTCAAAACCTATGTTTTTCTCTTTCAGTAGAAGTTTACCAGACTCTGAGTAGAATACCAACAGACCAGTGCGGCGGTCAATATCCACCATAAGAGTCTTGGATTTCATCCTTACCTTCGATGTACCGTAAGCCACATCGATACCAAAATCTGTTTTGGGCTTCATTGTCACAACCTCGCTCTTTACTTCTGCTGCATTGCTACCAACAGGAGTTTTGGTCACCCTAACGATGTCGGATGAATAGAAGGTTACATTAATGTCTTTACCATCAACAGATAGTGAGACGTTGTTTCCCGCCGAATTTTTTTCGGCATGCAATGCAGTAGCAAATAATGAGCATACTGCGAACAGCAATGTTCTTGTCTGATTAATTGTTATTACTTTCATTCTGATATAGTATTATATAGTTTTATACTGTCGATAATATCCTTACTGTCGTCCCATTTCTATTATTCTATAACGTCCGCTAAGATGCATCAGGGCAAACAGGCGGACAAGACCGTCATAATAGGCATCAAAGTAGCCATCCTCGTATGGTTCATGTTTGGAGTTCCACAGACGCTCAATGAATTCGCGACTTTTCACATGTGTGGCTGCTAATGACGCTGCTGCGGATGTGGCAACGAATCCTACGGAATGACGAAGTTTTTTGTATCCTCCAGCCTCAAGAATGTCATCGGGCTCACTGCCGTCGATGTTATATTGGTCGAGGAAGGTATCAATGCCTTTGGAATAGAGGAAATCCTGTATGCGGTTGGCATACTGCTGCTGCCAATCCCTGTCGGCACACGACCACGAATAATCCATGGCAATATTCATCGGCACACGCCATGAGTCATAACGGAAGGCATCGCCAAGAACACCGCCTCGGTGCATGAGAGAGCCGTCGAAATTATTGTAGTCGGGATTGAGTCCTGTCACCGGATGTATGCTCTTGTGCAGATACTCACGAGAAGCCTTGGCACAGTCGAGCCAGAACTGCTCACGCCCGTCATTGGCATATTTCGCCCATATCTCATAGAATACGGGGATATGATATGAGGGGTCGGTAAACTGCCCTCCCCATGGGTCGGGAGTAAAGGTGATAAGCTTGTGCTCGATGTTGATGAGCGGTGAGGCATCCGACATGCCCGTTTTCTCCATTGAGCAGTTGAGGATGTTTTGCGCCTCGGCAAGATAGTTGATACCAGTGTCGTTGCCCCAACGGTTGGAAGCAAAGATCAACGAAGTGACAAAATAGAGTTCTCCGTCGGATGCAGCCCCCTGGGCATTAGGCGTTCCGTCGGTCTTGCAACTCCATCGGAAGTATCCCTTTCTCTGCCCTTTTTGATGCTGCATATATTTCTTCGACCATCTCCATAAGCGGTCGAATATATCTTTCTTGTTCCATTGCACCGCAATCATCATGCCGTATGACATTCCCTCAGTGCGCACGTCGTTGTTCTTGATGTCTGAGATGTATGCCATAGAGTCACCCACTTCGAAATACACCTTATTCTTGCCTGTGAAAAGTCCGTCGAAGGCTTCCTGCAACTTTGCGTCGATAGCCGTCTGCGAATATCCCATTTCGGCGAACATATTGCGGTATTTCCCCGATTTCATAGCCCCTTGCGCCCAAGGCATCATGTCGAAGCCTATATAGTCAATTTCGGTTTTTGTTCCTTTCAAAAGCATTACATTAATATCTTTGATACCCTTTGGTGATTCCTTCACCTTTACTCTCACATCGCGCCATTTGTCGGTTTTCGGGATATCCACCACAGCCACCACCTTGCCTTCTGCCTTTACGACAATGCGTGCTGCCGATGCCGACTTTGCCCTAACGACAATCTCGCATACAGCATCATTGCCGAAGTCAACCCGATTGTAGTCCACCGATGCTCCCTTCTTAGGGAAAATCGTCTTCCATCCCTCGAATGGTGCAGAAGGATTAACAAACGCGATATCAGCACCACCAGATATTCTACTATACCTGTCAATCTCTATACGATTGCGTGCCGAAGTCACTCCCACTCCTCGCAGTGTGGGCGTAACCTTGCGGATTGTTCCGTCGGCATTGAAGAAGAGCGAATCACAACGTGCCGAGCGCAGTTTGTCAAACTCAGGGGAATAGTCGTTGTGATGATAGAAGAGATACCATTGTCCCTTATATTCGACGATGGAATGGTGATTGGTCCAGCATGCCACCGGCGATTCGTCCATGATAACTCCCTTGAACTCAAACGGTCCCATAGGTGAGTCGCCCATAGCGTATGCCAATGTTTCGGTTGAGTCGCGCACCCAAGGGAAGGTATAGTAATATTTCCCTTGCCGTTCAAAGACAAAGGGACCTTCCTTGAATCCCTCGGGCAAGTTCTTCACCTGTTCTGGTTTGGAGTCGAGTTCCATCATGTTGTCCTTGAGCCGTGCCATCCACATTCCCATACCAGCCCAATAGATATATGCCTTACCGTCCTTGGGGTCGATGAGCACGCATGGGTCAATACCATTCAGTCCCTCTATTGGTCGCCACATGGGTTGGAACGGTCCTTCGGGACTCTTGGCAATAGCCACTCCCACACCAAATCCTTTCTTCTCGCCACGAGGTGCCGCAGGGAAATAGAAATAATAATTGCCACCCTTCTCCACGCAGTCAGGCGCCCACATTGCATAAGAGTCACGCTTCACCCATGGCACCTTGTTCTGTGTGACAATCACCCCATGGTCGGTCCAGTCAGTAAGGTTCTCCGACGAGAAGACATGATAGTCCTCCATCGAAAACCATTTTTTCTCGGGTTCCACCGGACTGACGATGTCATGCGATGGATATACATACATCTTGCCGTTGAACACTCTTGCCGTTGGGTCGGCTGTGTATTGGTCGCGTATGATAGGATTTTGCGCCAAGGCAACAGAGGTTGCCATTCCCATCATTGTCAATAGCAATAAATTCTTCTTCATTTACGGAAATTCCATTTAGAGTTATCACTGTTGAAATCATATACAGCCAATGTCGGCGTACTGTCTGCCACTGAGTAGATGCAATATTTGGTGTTTACTCCATCGATGCCTGGGATAGCCTTTGGCATGATGCGGAATGTGCCGTCGGTAAGCTGTTCTATGCGCCATAACTGCTCAGCCGCCCCTGTATATTCCGGCACAGTAGTCAGTTCCTTGTCGGCTGTTGCTGCCAATGCACGATTGGTTCCCTCGATGGTTATCTTGAAATAAGGATTGCTAAGATATCCACCAGCCTCGGGCACAGGCGTTATTGTCCATCTCTGATGAGGTCGGAACATATTGTCGCCCGCTCTCACAGCTATGTCGCCCTCTGGCCATGTCCTCCTCACCTCGTCGAGAGTCTGCGACGGCAGCGGTTTGGTGGGTTCTGCGGGATCTATCTTCCACCACATGCGTCGTTCCTGTTCTATGCGCACGAAATCCACTGCCAACTCCAAGGCATAGCCACGGCGTTCCGACTCTATGCTCATTGTGCCACCCTCAAACTGTTCGCCAGCCACTGGCCAGTCGTTTTTCCACAACAGCGGACGGATGGCAAGCACACTTCTGCCGCTACGCTCGAAGTCGGCCTCATAATGAAACGAGGTCACCTCTACACCCTCGTCAATGATAGTGCGACCGAAATGTCCTGCTCCTACGGCCCTTCTCTGTGCCGGCACAACCATCTTTCCGCCACCTTTTATCATGTCGCGTCCCACATTGTCAAGATAGGGTCCGGTTACTTGACGCGAGCGTCCTGCCACAATGTTATATGTAGAATTCACACCGTCGCAGCAAGTGCCGTGTGTGCCAAGCAGATAATACCATCCATTGCGGTAGATGAGGTCGGTGGCCTCGCAGTCGATAGCCACATCCTTCTCCTTGTTGCCCTCCACCCGTCGTCCTGTCTTGGGGTCGAGCTCTATCATACGGATGAATCCAAAGTATGTGCCGTAGCTCATCCACAGCCGTCCGGTGGTCGGGTCGAGCAGGAGTCCGGGGTCAATGGCATCGCAATCTTCAAGGTCGGCAGAGCGTACCACCTCAATAGGTTCCGAGAACTTGAAGTCTAGCGACTTCGGGTCGAGGGTTTTGTTCCACATTGTATATATTATGCCGCAATGCCCTCCACCGAGACCACCGCCCGTACCTCCATAGACCACGAGATACCTGTCGCCAATCTTCAATGCGTCGGGAGCGGCTCCGCCACCAGGGCGCTCTGCCCCACCCTTCCATGTCCATCCGTCTTCGGTGAAAAGTCCACCGCCGCCAGTACCGAAGGTATAGTATTTTCCATCACACTCCACGAGAGTCGATGGGTCGTGAATCCATGGTTGTCCTATCTGTGCCTCAGCTACCATTGTCGCCATCATTGTGGCTGCCAATACGATAATATTTTTTGTCTTCATCTTATTCTGATATTTTTCACTGGATTACCGTTTTCATCAATAAATCTAACGCAGAAATCACTCATTCCAGGACCATTGATTACTGCACCTCGCAGCACATTCATTCCCTTCTTTAGGGTAATCCTCTTCGACATACCGTCGTCTGCCACCATACGTCGGTCGCCCGAGAGCATCAGTGTCTCCTCGCCGTTTAGCCACCACAACGAGGCGGAATTGGAACCAACAGATAAACGCACACCATCAATATCCTTGTCACACTCTATCACTGTTGTGGCAAGGAAGACGATGCCGTAATACTTTTTGTCGAGTCCTGTGGCAAAGCGGAACAGTTTGACATTATACAGTTTACTGTCCATCTTATGCCATTGCAGTTTCTGCTTTCCCACTTTCACTTTCTGTCCATTCTTGGGCAGCAGTGAGAATTGCCCCTTGAAATATTCCATACCGAGGTGTTCCTTGATATAAGAATCGGTAAACACCGTATTTCCCCTATTGGGCTTGTCGATAGGCTCAAGCAATGTCCATCTGCGTATAAAACCCTCATTGTCGGGACAAGCAGCCTCGGATGTGACTGGAGTGAAATAATTGTCAATGGAAGGCCCCTTGTCGGCGACCTTCCAGTTTTCCCGTTGTGCATGTATTGCCACTGACATCATCAATGCAATAGCCATCATACAATATTTCTTCATCTATCTTCAAATTTCAACGTTCAACTTCTTCAAATCCTCCGGACGTGAACTGCTACCTACGAACACCTCGTATTTTCCAGGTACTACGCGCATGGTATTGGTGTCTGGATCGAAGAGTGTGAACGCCTCCTCGTCGAGCTTGATTTCCACCTTCTTGGTCTCTCCCGGCTTCAATGTCACACGCTCAAAGGCCTTGAGGGTCTTCAGCGGACCGTCAGCATCGTCGCAGCGACGCACATACACCTGAACGACCTCGGTGCCCTCACGCTTGCCAGAATTGGAGATTGAACATTGAATGTTGAATATTGAATTGTTTTCACTTTTCGATATTTCAATCTTTCCATATTCGAAAGTTGTATAGCTCAATCCATAGCCGAAGGCATAGAGCGGATCAGAGAAGTAGCGATATGTGCGACCCTTCATCGAATAGTCCTCAAAGTCGGGCAACTGACTACTACTCTTGTAGAATGTCACCGGCAACTTACCCTGGGGATTATAGTCACCGAAGAGAACGTCGGCCACTGCCGTACCGCCCTCCATACCGGGATACCATACCTGCACGATGGCTGCACAACGCTCTGCCTCGGGGGCAAGGGCAATCGCAGAACCGGAGCAGTTGACAAATACAATCTTCTTTCCAGCCTCGGCAAGATGGCGTATGAACTCGCGCTGCACCTTAGGCAGTTCGATATGTGTGCGGTCGCCACCCTTGAATCCATCAATCTTCACAGGCATCTCCTCGCCCTCGAGCTGAGATGAAATACCGCCTACGAATACAACGGTCTCAATACCCTTCAGTTTCTCAATTGTCTCATTATAGTCGATAGGCAGTTCCTCGCCAATGTTCAGTTTCATGTTTGCTCCCCATGTCTTCACTGTGTGATAAGCCAGTTCCACCTCATATTTTTTACCCTTCTCAACATCGAGTTCGAAACGCATCGGTTGGTCGCGCCATGTGCTGTCGGCAGCGAGAGTCTTGCCGTTGACCTTGAGCGAGAAAGCTCCGGTGTATTGCATGCGGATGACCGCCTTGCACGACTTTTCGGGGATGAATGTAGTCTCGTAGAGAGCCGAGAAATCCTCCATCTTCACACCGTCGGCAAAGGTGTGCTGACCATTTGTAGTCACTGCGATTGGGTTGACATAATATTCCGTGGTCACCGGTTTGCCCGAGCGTGTGGTGTTATTCCAGAACGTACCTCTGATACCCTTCTTGCCGTCGGCCTTGCATTGCGTCAGGAAACTATTAACGACACATTCCTCAGTAAGGTCGCATCCCTTGAGATACGTAACGTTCTTCTTGCCCACCTTGGCACGAATGCCATCGAGAATAGTGACAGTGGAGTTAGGAGTGCCGTTGTAATTTCCCCACATCATCGGGATATTGTCGGCATTAGGTCCGACGACAGCAATCTTCTGCTTCCTGGAAAGGGGAAGCAATTCCTCATTTCTAATTCCTAATTCCTCATTCTTTAATAGTACAATGCTCTGTCTCGCCATATCGAGCGAGAGCTGGCGATGCTCCTTGCAACTGAGGATAGAGGGAGAAATCTTCGACCACTCGCACGCCTCATGCTCATCCATCTCACCTAATTCAAAGCGGGCTTCGAGCAGACGCACCACATGCTTGTCAATCTCCTTCTCGCTTATCAGTCCTCGCTGCACAGCCTCGGGCAGTTTGGCATAGGCATAGCCGAAACCACACTCCACGTCGGTGCCGGCAATGACACCCTTGGCAGCCGAGTGATAGGGAGTCGACGAGGTTTTGTGATTCATGTGGAAGTCGGCAATGGCACCACAGTCGCTCACCACCATATACTTGAAGCCCCACTCGTCGCGTAGTATCTGCTGAAGGAGTTTGGTGCTGCCGCAACAAGGCTCGTCGTCCCATCGCTGATAAGCACACATCACCTCCCTCACCTTTGCCTTCTGCACAAGATCCTTGAAAGCTGGCATATATGTCTCCCAAAGGTCACGAGGCGACACATTGTTGATATTGGCAGTGTGGCGGCTCCATTCGGGACCGCTATGTATGGCATAGTGCTTGGCACAAGCCAGGAGTTTGCGATGCTTGGCTGTCTCGGGGCCTTGCAATCCACGCACCACAGCCTGTCCCATCTGCGAAGTGAGATAGGGGTCTTCGCCGTATGTCTCCTGTCCGCGACCCCAACGAGGGTCGCGGAATATGTTGACATTAGGAGTCCACACCGAAAGGCAGTGGAATCTTGTAGTAGGGATACCGTTCTGATACTGTTCGTTCCACTTAGCTCGTGTCTCGTCGGAAGCCACGGTAAATACGCGCTCCACAAGAGGCACGTTGAACGATGCCGCCATGCCGATTGGCTCGGGGAACACAGTGACATTGCCCTGGTTGGCAAGTCCGTGCAGAGCCTCACTCCACCAACTGAACGGTTTGATGCCCAATCGTGGGATGGCAGGCGATTCGTCACACATCAAGTCTGCCTTCTCCTTGAGAGTAAGGCGAGACGTGAGGTCAAGGGCTCTCTCATGAGCCGACAGGTTAGTGTTCTGGTACGGCCACTGCTGTGCCGAGATACCGCTGCAAATCATCACAGCAGCAGCAAGTAATAGGTTTCTAATCTTCATTATACACTTTGTTTTTACGTTTATGGAATAATACTGCGTGCAAAGTTACGCATTTTCTCCCATACTGAAAGTGTATTTTGTTACATATTCATTTAGAAATGTTACTTAAACAGCTTTTGAGCTATTTCTCAGGCATACCAGCCTCCCAATTAGCCATATTCTGCTGATAGGGTGCATCTTGGTTCATTCCGTGCAGCGAGATAAGCAGAGGTGCATTCTCAGGCAGGTCGGCAGGTGCATAGACTAACATATTTCTTTGTGTTCCGTCAACGGAGTACGATTTTATAGTTTCGAATTCCGGGTGCAAAGTTACAAAATGGCACAAAAGCACTGATT
>CAMBOI010000050.1 GCA_945869265.1 uncultured Prevotella sp.
GGATTTATTTGTTAAAGAATATGGAAACATTAAACAGATTACCCTGGGCGGCTCAAAGCGCCGTTTTCAAGAAGCTCGAGAGCATAGCCGATGTTGGCGGAATGACCCGGGCCGAGCGCCTGCAATATGACGAGGCTTTGAAGAAATACCGCGACACTATCAGCGTGTTTGAAGGAGTGCGTTTGGAAGGACGTATGGAAGGCAATGCTGAAGGTCGCTTGGAAGAAAAAATAGCAATTGCACGCAACCTCAAGTCGATGGGCATGTCTATTTCCGACGTCTCAAAAGCCACAGGCTTGTCGGAAGAGGGAATCAAGGCATTGTGAATATATTGTAATTCCATTATCATTGTGAATGTAATTAATTATCAATGTAAAACAATAAGATACAAGGGAGAGGATTATCCATTTCGCTTAGTATGGTTTGATGAATATAATGTAGAAGTGATGATTTCTACAGTTATTCTCAGTAACCAACTCTTTAGCTCAGAAGGGATGTGGAGCGATTCTTTGGCAGAATATATCGACAACAAGATTATATATTATGTTGATGAAGGTGAAATTATTGAATCAGATAATTATTTACAACAATTATTGAAAACAAATATATTATGATAAGATACCAATTTTTTCCTCGCTCTCGAGGCGTGACGGATGAAATACAGAAAGTTATTGACTGCTTCAAGGTTGTTGAATGTGAAATTGATTCAACAACGAATAACCTTGTCTCAAATGATGTGCTTGCAAAGGTGCGACCGTTTTTGGAAAAACAAGATTATCGAGTTGAGATTGGCAAAACCTTAGATAAGAAGATAGATGTTCCTGTCTTATTTGGCAATGACAATATCATTGACAAATCATTTTATGCAGATGCCATTAGTAAGGATGGGAGGATTGTTATTGAAGTCGAGGCAGGACAAGCGACAGAGAACCATAGATTCTTGAAAGATATTTTTGAGGCATGTATGATGTTTGATGTTGATTACCTTGTACTTGCCGTTAGAAATATTTATCGCACTCATGATGATTTCTCTCGGATTTACACGTTTCTAGAAACGTTATATATATCCAATCGACTTCAATTACCATTAAAAGGCATTCTCCTTATTGGATACTAAATGAAATAATTAAATTTATATAGTGCGGTTCTTCTATACTTCTGTTGATTTTCTTCTAAAAATTAATGGTACCCATTCGTGACATTTTCATAAAAAGTATCAAATAATTTGGAGGATCGATTTTTTGTCACTAATTTTGCATTATGATTTCTGCTACATGCAGGGATTTGAATTTTTAAGAAGATAAAAATTATAAGAGCAAAAAAAAAATGACAAAGACAATTAGCTTTTCAACAGTGGGATTAAAATTTCACAAAGACCAGAATGTAAATATTGACGATTATATTTCATCATTAATCGGCAAAACAGTGATACTGCAACACGACACTGACAACATTGACAGTCATGCCATCGCTGTGACTCTCGATGGTAAAATCATTGGCTATGTAAGGAGAAATGACATAGATGAAAATAATATCTATGGGTATATTATGGGATGTTATCACCATAGCCATGTCGCAAAATTTGTTGCCGCTTCCTCGATGTACAAATCGATAATCACCGAGGTGAACTTTAGCGACATAACTCCAATGACAGAAAAAGAAGAGCCCATTGAATTATATTGGAGAATTGATGCATTTAAGCCTGAACCAATCGAGGAATGGCGCGAACTGAAGAGGGTGATGAATTCGATGCTGACTCTATTACATCAGAAAGCTTGCAATGTGTCGAACATGCGTCCACTCATAGACATATTCAAGAATCTCGCAGTATTGGGGTATTCCAGAGAGTTTTATGACGACAGGCAAGAGTTGTATCGTATGCTCGGCGATTGCGCTGACAAGGACGTGGCAAAAATGCAAATTGAAGTGGCAAGTATAAGTACAACAATTTGTGATAACGGCAATAGGATTAAATCTTACCGAAATATATGTCATGAAATTGAGAAGATTATTAAGCATAACTTGGAGAGTGGCAGCGTCAACATTTTCAGGAAAGACGTGGAAATAATGATAAATAAAATGCCTAAGGATTTTAGGGTCAACATGAATTATGAAATGACATTTCACAATTTCCTCTATTATAAGAAACTGCCACGAAACATATTATTAAATTATTTATATGTTATTGTGTTGAATGGAATGATTAATAAAGACCAAAGCAATCATGACTCCATACGAAACTATATTGTGGGACCATATAAGGACGAATGGATGGCTCATATCAGGGATTCGATAGATGGCAACAATATAACAATTATAGGATGCACAATGAGAGCATACGTCAATTGCGGCGTATTGTCGTATGCACCCTACAGGCAAATGGTGAACACATTCGGCAATATTGGCAACGATGACTCCTATCACAAAGGCTTTAATAAATATGAAGACAAAAATTTAAAGGCTTACTATGATTATATGTGCAATATTATTGAATCGCGTAAGAAGAACCATATGCTGTTAAAAAAGTAGAATAGGTTTTTTATAGGTTTTTCATCGGGTATTCATCGGTTTTTCATCGGGTTAAGTTTAAACTTTACGAAAACGGTTCATTTTGTAGAAGAAAAATATGCGATATTCATTAGTTGATATTACCTTTGCATCGAAGGAATGGGATATCTACTCCCTCAACATCTATTATATTACTAATTAAAAACAATACATTATGGATTACTTAGAAATTGAATCAGAAATCGAGGCGCGAAAAGGCCTCGCTGAGGGAATCCGCAGAAAGATGGCGGATTATGAAAAGAGTATTAACAGGATTTCAAAAAGTCTATTCGACTTGTCGATTAATGGCACTATCCCTAGGGCCTCGGTGTTGCATCTGATGCTTGGAGCAGCACAATGTGTCAACCAAGTGGTGAGGATTATGGAGGAGGCAAGGGATTTGTCGGAGAAATGCGTGATGATGCCCGAAGGCGGATTTTGGCAGGGCAATCTCGACAATACTCTCGCCACTCTTCATTGCAGGATTAATGTGGTGGCAATGTTGCTGAAGGAACAGAAACCTTGCAAGTCCGACACGACAATGTGGGCGGAATGTGACGAACTTATGCAATACTCTTCATTGGAGGAAAACGTGGGGCATATCGCCAATATCGTGATGAAATGGATAACGAGGGTGAGAGACACTATCGGGCTCATCGAGGGCAATATGCATGACGCGGCGGCAAAGGCGAAACTGCTCGACCGGGTGCTGGATGAATATAAGGGAGATGGCGGCAAGGAGGCTTTTGCATTGTTGCTGGATGACATCGACTCGCAGACACTTGTGCAGATATGTACGCTGAATCCCGAACTGAGGATGGTGATGCTCTTTGGCAATGATCATGCAGCCCTGATGGATAATCTCATCAAAGCCGGATGCAAAGAGAACCAACTGATGACTGTGGTGGTGTTCATGAGGATGATTAAGCAGGTGTATGGGAGGAAGACGCTATCATTTGGCGAAACAGAACTTGTTGCCTCTGAAGGAGAAGATATCGACAGGAGATTCCGATATGCCATTCAGAATGTGATTGATGAGGAACTGATAAAGTTCGGATATGACTGGACGTGGATAGAACTCTATTGCGAGGGAGCGATTAAGAACGTGCAGTTTGGTAATCCCAAATCATTTCTCGACTATCTCTCAATGATGGGATTGGAATCGCTTCCTAATAGAAGTACATTGTCGAGAAAAGCTGATGTGGTGAAAGGCGAGTATCCCAACTGGACATTTCTTGACACAAATAACTCGGCTGAAATAAACAGGAGAAAAAGGGTCGTTGGGCGGTTTATCTTCCATTACAACAAATTTTCTCGTGTATAATTTGGAGATTTAAAGGAATATATCTTCCAGGGCGTGAACTGTCGTTGTTATGGTCTTAAGGCGAAGCCACATGCCTAGAAAGAGTAGCAGCGATTAGTTTCACGCCTTTTTTGTTTTTATTCTTATTCCATATCTTATTTCCTTGTTTTTGCACAAATTCTGCACAAAATCCCCCTATTATTGCTTAATATTGCACAAATAACTAGTAAATCTGCACAAATTCTGCACATAAATAGCTTATTTCATCCATTTTTCGGCGTTATAGCATATTTTTTATGTTATAAAATATATCCTTTTTCAAAAATGCACACATTCTTGCACACATTCGGGCATTAAATTGCACAATCGTGCACACTCGCGATTTTGCAGTTGCATAGTATCCATATCATTTGTAATTTTGTCAACGAAATCAAGAGAAAGCGACGCTCTTTTGCTGACGTTGAAAAGCTTTCTCGCCTCGGCATAGCAATCAAGCGAGCTTGTTGCTCTGCTCTCGGCTCGGCGCTCTTTGACTTATTGGTACAATGTGTGGCAAGAATTAAGAATTTAGTTTTTAATAATTTAAAGGTGGTTGAAAAGGCAGCCACGTAAAATAAACGTAAGAAATGAATATTAGTATTATTCTTAAGGTTTGGAAGTTCAGAATTAACTTCTTATGTAATTTTGAACGTGAGGTTATTAAGTATTAACAATTTAAAGTTTTAAAGTCATGGATGAAAAAAAGATTTATTACAAGGTGATTGAGATTATGCCTTTGGAGTCGGGCACAAGCCAGACTACCGGTAAAGAGTGGAAAAGCCGCGAGTTTGTGGCTGAGGAGATTAAGGATGTGCGATATCCTAATCAGCTGCTGATGCGACTGAGTGGCGACGACGTGAAGCTCATCGACGGGGTGAACATCGGAGATACTGTGGATCTCGGATTCAACTCGCGAGTGCGTTCCTATCAGACAAGGGACGGTAAGAATATGCACTCGCAGGAGAATAGTTGTTGGAAAATCACTAAAAAATAAAAGTGAAGTATGAAGAAGATTATTATTAGTTTGGATCATGTCATGGGGGCTATAGTGGTTGCCTATGAGAGAGAGATGAAGATCAAGAGTAATGACTGCTCGACTGAAGAGGACGGAAGAATGATTCTGAGGTTCTCGGTGGATATGATAAAGCGAAGCCAGTTGGACAAGTTGGAGGCTACGAAGTGGCTGAAGATGTGTGGCTTTGAGATGAAGTATCAGGGTGTGTTGAATCGCGTGGTGTTGTCGATGACGGTACCGTATGAAAAAATGATGCTGAGCGGAGTGATATTCATGAAACTCACTGAGAAGGAGCTGAACAACTTGTTCTGTAGCGTGGCGAAGACGTCGTTGAAGGCGCTGCCGGTGGTGACGCTTGAGGGCGTGCGCTTCGAGGAACATACGGTTGTTGGACGCGCGGAGGTGAGGTATGTGTCGGGAATGACGCCCGAGGGGGTTAGTGTCTCAAGGGAGCTGGACTGGGTTGCTTCGCTGTTCAACGGATATGCTAATGGATTCGAGGAAGACCAGTTTGGTGTCAAGGCGCGGATTGAGTTGACTTTAGACTGGGAGGATGTTGAAGGCTTCGATGAGTGATTTTTAGGCACGGATGTTTTTTATAGACCACAGATTAACACAGATTGGCACAGATTAAGAGCCAAAGGCTCTGATTAGGTTGATTATTGATTATTTTAGGCACGGATTAACACGGTTTTAAAAAAGACACGGCTGGGCTGCGCGATGGGTAAAGGCTATATTTGCTAAGAGCTATACTAAAGTATAGACACGGCTCGTTACCGCAGAGCAAACTAAGCCGTGAACTTGCGAAGCAAGCCGTAATCACGAAGTGCCGTGGTTATATCCATGCGGAGCCAAGCCGTGCCTTTATTAAAAATAAAGCCGTGGATTTCCGTGCCAAAAAGAAAATCTGTGATAATCAAAATTTAATTATTCATCTGTGTAAATCTGTGGATAAAATGAGACTATCAAAGAATTTTACAATGGAGGAGTTGTGCCGCTCGGCTACGGCGGAGAGGCATGGCATCAAGAATTGGCCTGCAACGGAAGATGAGGAACACAGAGTGAGGGAGAATCTAAGGTATCTCTGCTTTGATGTTCTTCAACCGCTGAGGGAACATGTCGGGAAACCGATTGTAGTGAACAGTGGGTATCGTTCGAAGATGGTGAATCGACTTGTGGGTGGAGTGAAGAGCTCACAACATCTTACCGGCGAGGCTGCCGATCTGAGGATTGAATCCACTAAGCAGGGGCGAGAATGGGCGGAGTGGATAATGAATAATTGCGACTTCGACCAAATGCTGCTGGAGAGTAACGGCAAGAGCGTGTGGCTACATGTTTCTGCTAAAAGAGACAAGAGTTTGAATCGTAGAGTGTTTAAAAAAATGAAAGTTTAATATTAGACACGGATGATGATTTTTTAGGCACGGATGTTTTTTATAGACCACAGATTAGCACAGATTGGCACAGATTAAGAGCCAAAGGCTCTGATTAGGTTGATTATTGATTTTTTTAGGCACGGATTAACACGGCTTTAAAAAAGACACGGCTGGGCTGCGCGATGGGTAAAGGCTATATTTGCTAAGAGCTATACTAAAGTATAGACACGGCTCGTTACCGCAGAGCAAACTAAGCCGTGGTCTTGCAAAGCAAGCCGTAATCACGAAGTGCCGTGGTTATATCTATGCGGAGCCAAGCCGTGCCTTTTAAAAAAAGCCGTGGATTTCCGTGCCAAAAAGAAAATCTGTGATAATCACAATATCTTTAGATATTAAAAAAATCTGTGTAAATCTGTGATAATCTGTGGACAAAAAAAAGAAGTCTGTGGACAAAAAAACTCGTGGATAAAATTAGTATCTGTGGATAAAAATAAAGAATTATGGCAACAAAAACGAAGAAAGAGCAGGAAGAGGTCACCAAGAAGGAGACGCCTGCACAGGAGAGAGTGACAACGACACGGGGTTATGGTAAGTATGACCTGAAGACGGGGGAATTTACGTACAAGCCATCGAAGGTGGGTGAACCGGCTAAGGTGAACGTGAAGACCGAAGGCAAGTCGGAGATCTACGAGACAACGTCGAAGAAGAAGCCGCTGCTCGTGATGACACTGAAAGCCAACAAGGACTCCACCGACCCTGTGGCTGACATGTATGACGACTTCAAGAAGTTGGCCGTGGAGCATGGCTCGGTGATTCCGCCGCTTGCCGGTGGAAGGATTCTTGCCAACAGTGGAGGTCTGAAGATGGTGATGGATGAGGAGGGGCGCACGGTGACGACGCAGATTGTGATGTCGTTTGACGAGGCGCGCAATCCCGCCAAGCACCTCGGAGGATATTACACCAAAATCAGCAACACACTGATGATGGAAAAAAACAACTTTAAATAGTGAGTTATGTTTGACTACAGTTTTAATTTTACTCTGCCGTGCCAGGAGTGCACGGCGGAGGAATTTGAAAAGCTCGTGACATCCGACAAGGTGAGACGGGCTATCGCCAAGGCAAGGGAGTGCGAGGCGGCAATAAGGCAGTTGGGCGACGACGCTGACGAGATGCGAAAGCAACTGGATGCGGAGAAGGCTAAGGCCAAGAGAACGCTGCCTTGCATAATGTTTCAGGCGACGTTTGATGCTAATACAGAGGGTGAATCGCCCTCTGCTCCTACGCAGAAGAGATGGCGCAACAATAAGAACGCACGGCTCAACGGACTCTTCATCGTGGATATAGACCATGTGGCGAGTCCGGATCTGCTCCACCAAAAGAATATGGAAGTGATGAAGCAGATAGGTATAAGCGACCGACTTATGCTTGCCTTCATTACCGCCTCGGGACACGGACTGAAATACGTGCTCAAGGCTGACGCCGCGATAGGCGACATCGCCCAAAACCAAGCATGGCTATGCGAGGAACTTGGCATCGAATATGACAAGGCCTGCCGTGATGCTGCACGAATAAGTTATTGCCCCTCAAAAGAGGACATTTTGTTTATTAACTCAGAAATTTTTGACTACAACAATGAAGAATACGACAGGCAATTTGGAGAAAAATATAGGGGCAACCCCCTCCCAACCTCCCCGAGTGGAGGAGAATCCAGCGCAAGTAGTAACCAATCTCTCCCCCTCGGGGGAGACGGAGGGGCGCTCGGGGACCAGTCCGACCTTTCCGAAATCTCCTTCTGCGGAGTCAAAGGAGGACTTCTTCAACTGCTGGAGGCGTACACGAAACTATTTGCTCGACAAGACTGGCATGAGGGAGTTCCCCCTGATGGACAGCGTCATGGATTTGTTCTCAAAATGGCTACAGACCTCAGGTATGCGTGCGATATGGAAAGGAATAGACTATTCGCGCTACTACGTACGAGTGCGGCTGGAGCTACAATCCATGCCCGCGACCCCAAGGAACTCGAGCGCATTGTGGATGGAGCTCTCTCTTATAAGAGTATCTGCGGATACCCACAATCAGTCAGAATGGCTTGTAAGAATTGTGGCATCGAACTGCCTTACTGGGGACCAAGAGAAATCATTGACGAGGACAATGCAATCGATTATGACCTATGGTCATCTCGTCTGTTGCCTCTCCTTCATCCAGACAACCCTCGTGACATATACGCCCGCGCCATTGGCAAAATGGATGACAAAATCAAGCTCGGCGCCGTCCTGGTGGCAGGTGCAATGGTAGGCACATATCTCACCAACTGCTATTTCCAACACTACGACGCAAGACTCTACCGACTGTCGTATCTCGTGTATGTCATCGGTCCACCTGCATGCGGCAAGTCGTTCCTTGTGGATCTCGACAAGGTGCTGATGTATAACATGAAGCAAAAGGACGAGACGTACAGAGTGATTGAGCGACAGTATGAGGAAAAAAAGGAGATGATATCGCAGACCAAGGGTGCAAAACCGTCGGAGGTGGAGCCAAGACCCCACATGCCTATAAGGTATATACCGTCGTCAACCTCAAACAACGTGCTCTATCGTAGACTTCGCGATGCCATCAATGAGGACGACCCTAACTGTCTGCACATGCACCTGTTCACCACAGAGTCGGAACTTGCCACTGCACTGAGGGCGCAGACGGGCTCATGGGCTGGCAAGCAGGACTTGGAGTTGAAATCATTCCAAAACGAGTATGCTGGTGTGGATTTCGCAAACTCGGGTTCTGCCAACGGACTGCTGCAAATCAACTGGAACCAGTGCGTGTCGTCAACCATGTCGAGCGTCAACAAAAAACTGCGCGGTCAAGACCTCGACGACGGATTCATCACACGACTTGCACTGTGGTGGATGCCGCCCACGGAGGGAGACATCATCGACTATAAGGGCGACAAACCAGTGCTCTTCGACGACATCAACATGGCTCCCGAGGATATGGGGATTGTGGAGATGTGTCAGGAATTGGAAGGACTGTCGGGGAGAATAGAGTGTGAACCCCTGGTGCGCTGCGCATGGGAATGGTGCAGAGAACAGACCGAACTCGTGAGAATCGACGGTGACAAGGTGAGAGATTATTTCCGCAAGCGCATACCTCTTTATATGGTGAGATATACGCTACCGAGGATGGTGTGCATGCAGTATGAGGAGTTTAAGAAGACAGGCAAACTCGAAGTGACCGAAGAGGACAAGCAGTTTGCACGTCTCATAGGCGACTGGCTGATGTATATCTCGATAAGGGTGTGGGGCAACAGACTCACCGACATGTGGGATAATGTGGCTGAGGTGAACAAACCGAGGACAAGACAGTCGGGATTCGCCGAGAAATATATGTCACTGCCACAGACATTCACAATAGATGAAATAGAAAAGCTCTACTCCAGTCGCAAGTCGGCTCAGACCATCATATCGATGCTAGTATCCAACAAGACGATAGAGAAGGTGGCAAAGAACACTTGGAGGAAACTGAGGAATGTTGTATGACAAAATACAAAATACAAAGTACAAAATTACAAAAAACTAATAAAGTACGACTATGGAAACAACAGAAGCAAGAAAGACGCTGGATTTCTCAAAAGAGAAGGTGCAGACAATTACGCTCGCCGAATTGGAGGCGACGTACAAGGAGAACGACGTGTATGGACGTCCGCTTGGCGGCATCTATCATTCGGATCTCATCAACGGTATCTCCGACATGGCTCGCGAGGCTGGTTTGGAGGTGGAGATGGGCGACATGTTCGCCGTGAACAATCTCGACGGCAAGCGTCCGGGTGTGGCGCTGCTGCCCGAGGTTGAAGACAAAGAGGGGGAGCGCAGCATAAGGGCGCACCTGCTGAGAAGGGTGTTTGCAGTGATACGATTGGCAGCCTCGGGGGAGAATGAGAGGGGCTTTTGCTCCGCTATCGCCATCAGCTATTCGCAGCACGGCATACAGATAGGCATCGGTCCGAATATACATATATGCCGCAATCAGACGATACTATGTGCCGAGCAACTGATTGCTAATTACGGCTACCGCCGCCTCGACATGGACAAGAAGGAGTTGGCGGGTGCAGACTGGTGGCGACCTACTGTGGAAGGCTGGATTACAGATGTGTCGAATGGAGTGATGCAGAAGCAATGGGCTGACATCATACAGATGCTCGACGAGCAACTGCTATATCGCCAAGACATGCAGCAAATCTTCGGCGGCCTGATGCAACTGCGCATTGAGGCTGATACTCCCGACAAGACATTGCGAACAGGCGAGGTGCCGCCACTGACTCAATCGCAAATCAATCACTGCATGGAGCGAGTATTGATAAAGCACTTCGGCAAGGGCGGTGCGGGGATGTGCACCAAGTGGGACATCCTCAATGCCATGACCGACACGCTCAAACCCCTCAACGACAGTGAAGGCAGACGAGTGCCGGGATGCGACACATCAAGAATTCTACCACAGTTGGCGAGGTGCGTGGAATTCCTTTTGTAGTATCAAGGATTAGAGGGAACAGCAATAAAAAAAAAGGGGAACACCATTGGCGTTCCCCTAATTATTTATCATCGATCGAGGATTAATCTACAATCAGATTCTCACCTGTCATGTCGGCAGGCTGCTCAAGTCCCATGATGTGGAGGATTGAGGGAGCCACGTCGGCAAGGCGTCCGTTCTTCACTGTAGCCGAGTTGTTGTCGGTGACATAGATGAAGGGCACGGGGTTGAGTGAGTGGGCGGTGTTGGGCGAACCGTCCACGTTGACTGCGTTGTCGGCATTGCCGTGGTCAGCAATGATGATTGCCTCGTAGTCGTTGGCCTTGGCAGCCTCGATAACGTCCTTCACGCAGTTGTCAACTGCCCATACGGCCTTGGCGATGGCGTTATATACACCGGTGTGGCCCACCATGTCGCCATTGGCGAAGTTAACCACGATGAAGTCATACTCCTGGGTGTTGATGGCACCCACGAGCTTCTCCTTTACCTCGTATGCCGACATCTCGGGCTTGAGGTCGTAGGTGGCAACCTTTGGAGAGGGCACGAGGATGCGGTCCTCATTCTCGTAGGGAGCCTCGCGTCCACCGTTGAAGAAGAATGTAACGTGAGCATACTTCTCAGTCTCGGCAGTGTGGAGCTGCTTGAGTCCCTTCGAACTAAGATACTCGCCAAGTGTGTTTGTCACATTCTCCTTGGGGAAGATGATGTTCACGCCCTGGAATGATGCGTCATAGGGAGTCATGCAGTAGTACTGAAGTCCGGGGATAGTCTTCATTCCTTCCTCGGGCATATCCTGCTGAGTGAGCACCTGGGTGAGCTCCTTGGCGCGGTCGTTGCGGAAGTTCATGAAGATGACTACGTCGCCCTCCTGGATTGTTCCATCGACGGTGGAGTTGTTGATAGCCTTGACAAACTCGTCGGTAACGCCCTCGGCATAGCTTTCCTCCATAGCCTTCACCATGTCGTCGGCCTGCTTACCCTTGCCCTCAACGAGCAAGTCGTAAGCCTCCTTCACACGATTCCAACGCTTGTCGCGGTCCATGGCATAGAAACGTCCGATGATACTTGCGATGTTAGCGTCGTTCTTGGCGCATACGTCAGAGAGTTGCTGTATGAATCCCACACCGCTCTTCGGGTCGGTGTCGCGTCCATCCATGAAGCAGTGTACGAAAGTGTTCTTCAGGCCGTACTCCTTGCTAATCTCGATAAACTTGAAGAAATGCTCGAGTGAAGAGTGCACTCCGCCGTCAGAAGCCAATCCCATCAGGTGAACCTTCTTGCCGGTCTTCTGGGCGTATGAATATGCGTTCACCACCTGCTCGTTCTTGAGGATTGAACCGTCCTTGCAGGCACGGTTGATCTTGACGAGGTCCTGATAAACGATGCGTCCTGCACCGATGTTGAGGTGACCTACCTCAGAGTTACCCATCTGTCCGTCAGGCAGACCGACGTTTTCGCCGGAAGCCTCAAGCTGCGAGTGGGCACTAACAGCTGTAAGATAATCGAGGTAAGGTGTCGGCGTATTGTAGATTACGTCACCCTTGCCATGCTTTCCGATTCCCCATCCATCGAGGATCATCAGTAATGCTTTTTTTGCCATAGTCTTAAATATATTTATTTAAATAATTCTTCTTTCGGGGTGCAAAGTTACTGCAAAACGGCGATATTTCAAAATAAAATGCACTTTTTTTGTATCTTTTCTCATTTTCCAAGCAGTCTTGAGGATTTTTTTTGTACCTTTGCACCCGCATTAACTGAAAAATAAAAGAATTAATATAAAAATGGAAAAAATCATTCTAACAGGAGACCGCCCAACGGGCAAACTCCACTTAGGACACTACATCGGCTCGCTCAGACGACGCGTCGAACTGCAGAACAAAGGTGACTTCAGCAAGATGTTCGTCTTTATGGCTGACGTGCAGGCTCTGACCGACAATGCCGACAACCCCGAGAAGATTCGCCAGAACATCATCGAGGTGGCTCTCGACTATCTTGCTGCAGGTCTCGACCCCGAGAGATGCACATTGTTCATACAGAGCCAAATACCCGAACTGGCTGAACTGACCACCTATCTGATGAACCTCATCACAGTGAGCCGCGTGCAGCGCAACCCCACTGTGAAGACCGAGATAAAGATGCGCAACTTCGAGGCTAACATCCCTCTCGGATTCTTCTGCTATCCCGTGAGCCAGGCTGCAGACATCACACTCTTCAAGGCCACCACAGTGCCTGCGGGCGAGGACCAGGAACCAATGCTTGAGGTGACACGCGAACTCGTGCGCCGATTCAATCAGACATACGCTCCCGTGCTTGTTGAGCCCGAGATTATGCTGCCCGAGAATGCCACCGCCCGCCGCTTGCCCGGAACCGACGGCAAGGAGAAGATGAGTAAGAGTCTTGGCAACTGCATCTACCTCAGCGACTCCGAGAAGGAGGTATGGAAGAAGGTGAAGAAGATGTCCAACGGTGCTCCACGCATGTCGATGGATGAGCCGGGCAACCTTGAGGGCAATGCCGTTTTCACCTATCTTGAGGCATTCAGTTGCGATGACGACTTCGCCAACTACTGGCCTGAGTTCAAGAACCTTGACGAACTCAAGGAGCACTATGTTCACGGAGGTATAGGCGACGGCACCTGCAAGAAGTTCCTCAACACCATCCTCAACAACATGCTCGAACCGATGCGTCAGCGTCGCCACGAACTGGAGCAGGACATTCCCGAGATCTACAACATCCTGCGCAAGGGCACTGAGAAAGCCCGCGAGACAGCTGCCCAGACTATGGCAGAGGTACGCGAGGCAATGCGCATCAACTACTTCGACGATGCCGAACTCATCCGCAGTCAGGCAGAACGATTCAAGAGTATTTAGGTCGATTGTAGTTTGACGTTCCATGCGACCAGTTTTAATTGCATAGCACAGGGTTCACACCCTGTGCTTATTTTCTTGAGTCATTTTTCCACAGATTTAATTCCTAATTACTAATTATTGAAGGGCACGGAAATCCACGGCTTTATTTTAAATAAAGACACGGCTTGGCTCCGCATGGATATAACTACGGCACTTCGTGATTACGGCTTGCTTCGCAAGTTCACGGCTTAGTTTGCTCTGCGGAAACGAGCCGTGTCTATACTTTAGTATAGCCTTAATGCAAATAAAGCCTTTACCCATCGCGCAGCCAGCCGTGTCTTTTTAAAGCCGTGTCCATCCGTGCCTAAAAAATAAATCAATAATCAATAATCATCCTAATCAGAGCCTTTGGCTCTTAATCTGTGCCAA
>CAMBOI010000051.1 GCA_945869265.1 uncultured Prevotella sp.
ATTGCTGCGCGGTATTTCTCCATGAGCCATGCCTTCTGCTCGGCAATAGTCATGTTGCTGTTGTCGAGCTCAATGGCATCGGCAGCCTTGCGCAGTGGCGACACCTCGCGGTGGGAGTCTATATAATCGCGCTCCTCCACATTCTTGAGGATATCATCAAAGTCGGCTGGCATACCCTTAGCCTGCAGTTCGTCGTAGCGTCGCTGGGCGCGCACTATGGGCGATGCCGTGACAAATATTTTCAGTTCGGCATCGGGGAACACCGTCGTGCCAATGTCGCGACCGTCCATCACGATGCCCTTGTCCTTACCCATAGACTGCTGCTGCTCTACCATCGCCTTGCGCACGAAGGGCAGTGCAGCCACCTTGCTCACCCTCGACGACACCTCCATCGAGCGTATCTCTGTCTCCACCACCTCGCCGTTGAGACATGCGTCGGGGCGACCAGTAGAGGCATTCAGCGCAAAACTAACCTTGACACGTCCCTCATTCATGGCTTGCTCAAGACCGGCGACATTCACCTCGCCATCGCCATTGAAGAGCCCCGACCGAAGGGCGAAAAGAGTGACACAACGATACATAGCACCTGTGTCAACATAGATATATCCCAACTCGCGAGCCAAGTCCTTGGCCATTGTACTCTTGCCGCACGACGAGAATCCGTCGATGGCTATTGTAATCTTATTTTCCATAATTTCTTATATTGTATATGTAACGTTAATAATCAATGATGATGCAGAGACGTGATATTTTCCGTATGCCACCTGCAACTTAAACCTATCTAACTGCAAACCGCCTCCCAACGAGAAACCGGCTCCATGGCTCGACTCCGACTCTCCATCCGAGATCTTCATATCGTCGGAACGCCGCGGATTAATGCCTCCGCCAAGCCATATATTGTCGGAAAGGAATGCCTCGGCTCCGAAAATGAAATGGTTGATGAACTTGTCGTCCCAATCATGCAACCTCGTCATAGTGACTGAAAAGCGCAACGGCGATTCACCCAGTCGCTTCGACACACCCAACTGGAGGTCGAAGGGCAGTTTTTCGAAATCATCCTCGTATGCCTTCAACTGTCCTCCAAGATTCCTTGCTACCGCCGACAACGAAAGTCCCAAGTCGGGATTGAGATAATTGACGCCAAGATCGACAGCCACACCAATAGAATTATATCCAGCAAGGGAGGACGACACAAACTTGGCAGTAACGCCACCGGCAATCTTGTCGCTCAGAGTATAGGTGAAGGTGCCGCCCACGGCAATGTCCTTTGCCGACACGTCGCCCAACACCTCGTTATCGACAGTGGTGTGCTTCATCGTACCGTAATCCACATATTGAGCCTCGAGCGCCCAGGTGGCGCGCTCGCGGAAGGCCTTGACAAACGACGCGCTTGCCACCTTCACTCCCTCCATATATGTCATATAGTTGAGGTTGAGCGAGCGGTCGGCGACATTACTTGCCAGCGCAGGATTATGGAACACCAGCGTAGGGTCGTCGTCGTCGATGGAAATATTTTCACCTCCAAGGGCTGCCGCATGAGCACTTACCGGCAAACGGAGGAAATTATATACAGTTTTGCTCTCTTGTGCCTCAATTTCGTAAGAAAATAGGACAAAAAGGGCCATAATTATGTTTTTTTTCATCTATTTTTGAGAATTTGTCTGCAAAGATACGATTTTTTAAAATATCTGAGCTATTTTTGTAGCGTGAAATCGCACCTTTCTTGAAAAAGAACGTAAAAAATGCGGTTTTATTGTAGAAAAAATGGAAATAAAGAAGAATAAAAGTGCCGATCTTGAAGAAGGAAGGGTGACGCGACTGCTTATCGCGCTCGTGTTTATCCTTTCGTCGATATTGGTGGCGCTCGAATATAACACCGGAGGCGGCGATGATGCCAACCTCGACGAAGAAATGCTCGACGACGTGGAGCGAGAAATTGAGATGATGCCAGTGACCCAACAGGAGAACCGCATCGCTCTTGCGCCCAAAAAGAAGCAGGAAGCCACACCGCAGAAGATACGCGTAGTGGACGAGGAGGTGGCACCCGCTAATGAGGAACTCAACAAAGCCGATAGTGACACCAAGGGCGAGGATTTGACCACTGAAGCCAACAACGACACAGAGGCGGAATATGCACCGGCACAAACCGACCTCGGCGACAATCCGCTAAACTTCCACACGGTGGAGGATTTGCCGAAATTCCCTGGAGGTGCTGTCGAACTGATGAAGTGGCTCACCAAGAACCTGCGCTATCCCTCGGATGCACAACGCAAGAAGAAGGAGGGCAAGGTGGTGGTGCAGTTCATAGTGAACAAGGACGGCACAATGTCTGACCTCAAGGTGGTGAAGAGCGCGCAATATGCCTCGCTCGACCGTGAGGCTCTGAGAGTGATGAGAAAAATGCCGAAGTGGACACCGGGGGTGCAGAACGACAAGCCCTGCCGAACGATGGTGTGCATACCGGTGGTATTCAAGTTGTAGCACGCTACAAATTGAAATTGAAAAATTGAAAAAATGAAAAATTGAATAATTAAAGATATAAGATATGAAAACATCAGATGAACTGTACGAGAAGGTGAATGCCTTTATCGACAAACTGCCCTACAATCGCGAACCTAAATCGCTGTATGAACCAATTCAGTATGTGCTGTCGCTTGGCGGTAAGCGCATACGCCCAGTACTAATGCTGCTTGGCTACAACCTATGGAAAGATGATCCAGAGAGGATTCTCATGCCTGCCGTTGCCGTGGAGACGTATCACAACTACACTCTACTACACGACGACCTCATGGACAATGCCGACAAGCGTCGCGGCCATGTCACCGTGCACAAGAAATGGGACGCCAACACTGCCATCCTCTCAGGCGACTCGATGCTCGTGGTGGCCTATCAGAGATTGGCTACGGTGGAGCAGGCTAAACTAAAGCCTGTGCTCGAACTATTTACAGAAACGGCACTCGAAATAGGTGAGGGACAACAGTTTGACATGGACTTCGAAAACCGCAACGACGTGACCGAGGATGAATACATCGAGATGATTCGCCTCAAGACGAGCGTACTGCTGGCATGCGCCCTCAAGATAGGAGCAATCCTCGCTGGTGCACCTGTGTCGGATGCCGAGGCTCTGTATAAGTTTGGAGAGCAGATCGGCCTTGCCTTCCAGCTTCAGGACGACTTGCTCGACGTCTATGGCGACCCCGAGGTGTTTGGCAAGGAGATAGGCGGCGACATCATGTGCAACAAGAAGACATACATGCTCATCAACGCATTCAACCGAGCCAATGCCGAGCAGAAGAAGGAACTGCAGAAATGGTGCAGCGGTGAGAAGTTTGACCGCAAGGAGAAGGTGGCTGCCGTCACTCGTCTGTACGACGAAATCGGTATTCGCCAACTATGCGAGGCAAAGATTGAGCACTACTTCGCAGAGGGCAAGAAATGGCTCGATCAAGTGGCTTTGCCCGAGGAACGCAAGGTTGAGCTACGTGCCTACACTAATCAAATGATGAAGAGGGAGAATTGAAGCTTGATAATTGAAGGTTGATGGAATTTATTGACACACACGCGCATATTGACGGTGAGGAATTCGACCTCGATCGCGATGAGATGGTTGCCCGTGCCCGAGAGGCAGGGGCTGAGGCCATTCTTGTGCCTGCCATAAACATGGAAGGCTTGGAGAAAATGCGCTCCGTGGTGAAGAGCTATCCCGGCTTTGCATACGCTATGATAGGACTCCATCCCGAGGATGTGCGCTCCGACTGGCGCGAGGTGATTGCCGAGATGCGTCGGATTCAGGAGTCGTCGCCATCCGAGTTTATTGCTATCGGCGAGGTGGGTCTAGACTTCTATTGGAGTCGCGAATACGAGCACGAGCAGTTGGAGTGCTTCGAGGAGCAGGTGAGATGGGCCATCGAAGCCCGTCTGCCGCTCGTCATCCACTGCCGCAAGGCTCAAAACGAGTTGGTGGCGATACTCAAGAAATACCGTTCCCAACTCTGCGGAGGTATCTTCCATTGCTTTGCCGGCAATGAGAAAGAGGCTGCCGAACTGCTCTCCTTCGACGGATTCCTCATCGGTGTGGGCGGTGTGCTTACTTTTAAGAAATCCCATCTGCCCGAGGTACTGCCCTCGATACCGCTCGACCGCCTCGTATGCGAGACCGATGCCCCGTATATGGCTCCCGTGCCTATGCGCGGCAAGCGCAACGAGAGCGCATTCATCCCCTACGTCATAGAGCGCATGGCAGAGGCATACCGCACTACTGCCGACGAGGTGGCACGACGCACCACTGCCAATGCAAGACGACTATTCACATCGCTCGTAATGACAATGATGTTGCTGCTCGCACCTCTTACTGCCACTGCCAACGGCAACGACTACAACAACGACGGTTCCATTCTCCCCTGTCGAGGATGCTATCTGCGATCTAAGACTGCCAACACACGCGTAGGCAATTCGTCGTCTATCCTCGCTCAACCAGGCAAGAAAAAGCAACTCGTGATTCTAATGCAGTATCCCGACAAGGCATTCCTCGATCCCGACCCGCAATCATATTGGCACAACGCCCTCAACACGGGCAAAATATCCAATACGAATGCAATCGGTTCACTCCACCAATATTTCCTCGACCAGAGCAACGGCATCTTCGATGTGGATTTCGATGTTCGGGGACCTTTCACCACAAAGGAGAACAGGGCATACTACGGCAAGGACGTGAACAACAACGACCAGCACGCCGACTCGCTCGTTATCGAGGGCTGCCTGGC
The DNA here is from genome assembly GCA_945869265.1 of uncultured Prevotella sp. GTDB lineage: Bacteria > Bacteroidota > Bacteroidia > Bacteroidales > Bacteroidaceae > Prevotella. The sequence goes on from CAMBOI010000051.1 coordinate 4,764, forward strand.
GCTTGACGGTGAGGTGGATTTCAACGACTACGACTGGGACGGCGACGGCATTGTGGATCAAATAATCGTAATATATGCCGGCAACGGACAAAACGACACTTCTTCTACAGATAGGAATGAGACCGTATGGCCACACCAATGGGCATTGTCGCAATACAAGCCATGGAAAGCCCACAAGCAGAATGGGGTCATCATCGATACCTATTGTGTCATCAACGATGAGATAAGAGGTGCTTCGGATGGCTTCGGCACCGTTGCCCACGAATTCAGTCACTGCCTGGGTTTGCCGGATTTCTATCAGACAGAAGGTTCCGCGCATAGCAAAGACAACTTTGGAACATACGACTTGATGCACAGAGGTTGTTATAATGGTGAATCATGGTGTCCGGCCAATTACACCGCCTTCGAGAAATATTCCTTGGGATGGTATAAACCAGTGCCTCTGACAGAAGCCATTACCATCAGCGGTCTCAAACCGATGAGCGACGGTGGCGAGGCTTATCAAATAGACAATGACGGAAACGCCAATGAGTTCTATATGCTCGAAAACCGCACGAAGAGCGGATGGGATACTCATATCCCCGGCGAGGGACTCATCATCACGCATTATGATTACGACGCAAGTGCATGGTATAATAATACGGTGAACAACACTGCAAACCATCAGAGGGCTGTAATCGTGCCTGCCAACAATAGCGAGAAGACTGCCTCGGGATTCCCCTACCCCTACATCACAAAAGACCTCGACGGAAATAGTATAGTAAACAACAATGTATTTACCGACGACAGTACTCCCTCCGCCGACCTCTTCAATGCCAATATCGACAAGGAATACAAACTCCACAAACCGGTGACAAATATCACCCGAGATAAGAACAAACTCATCTCCTTCGACTTTATGGGAGGTACATCCGACATTCGAGGTATAATGACTGATGAAAATCCCGCCGATCTCGAATACTTCGACCTTCAAGGACGCAAGGTCAACTCGCCCTCGCGCGGTATATATATAATAAGGAATAAGAAAACAAGTAAAACATATAAATCATCTTTTAATTAATAAAATTATGGCAAACATTCCCGAATTCAAGTATGCCCCAATGTTTCAGTTGGGCAAGGACAACACCGAGTATCGCCTTATCTCAAAGGAAGGCGTATCAACAGGTGAATTTGAAGGAAAAACAATCCTCAAGGTTTCGAAGGAAGCCCTAACGCTGCTTGCCCAGCAGGCATTCCACGATGTGGAGTTTATGCTGCGCCGCGAGCACAACGAGCAGGTGGCAAAGATTCTGACCGACCCCGAGGCTTCGGAGAACGACAAGTATGTGGCACTGCAGTTCCTGCGCAATGCCGAAACCGCCTGCAAAGGCATTCTGCCCTTCTGCCAGGACACCGGCACAGCCATCATACATGGCGAGAAGGGACAGCGTGTGTGGACGGATTTTGAGGACGAGGAAGCTCTCTCGCTCGGAGTGTATAATACCTACACACAGGACAACCTGCGCTATTCGCAGAACGCCCCGCTCAACATGTATGACGAGGTGAACACACGTTGCAACCTGCCTGCACAGATTGACATCGAGGCTGTGGAGGGTGACGAATACCGATTCGTGATGGTGGCAAAGGGTGGCGGTTCGGCCAACAAGACATACTTCTACCCTATGACCAAGGCCACTATCCAGAACGAGGGTACACTGCTGCCATTCCTCGTTGAGGAGATGAAGCACCTCGGCACTGCCGCATGTCCTCCATATCACATCGCATTCGTAATCGGTGGTACATCTGCAGAGAAGAACCTGCTCACCGTGAAACTTGCCTCTATCAAATACTACGACTCACTGCCCACCACAGGCGATGAGACCGGTCGTGCCTTCCGCGACATCGACCTTGAGGAGAAGCTGCTGAAGGAGGCTCACAAGATTGGTCTCGGAGCACAGTTTGGCGGTAAGTATCTCGCCCACGACATCCGCGTCATCCGTCTGCCTCGCCACGGAGCAAGCTGTCCCATCGGTATGGGTGTAAGCTGCTCTGCCGACCGCAACATCAAGGCAAAGATCAACAAGGACGGTATATGGCTTGAGAAGATGGACGACAACCCCACAGAGCTTATCCCTGCCGAAATGCGCAATCCGGGCGAAGGTCCCAAGGGTATCGAAATCGATCTCGACAAGGGTATCGACGCCGTGCGTGCCGAACTGTCGAAGTATCCCGTCAGCACCCGCGTCAACCTCAAGGGCACTATCATCGTGGCTCGCGACATCGCACATGCCAAGCTCAAGGCTCGCTTGGATGCCGGTGAGGGTATGCCCGACTACTTCAAGAATCACCCGATTCTCTATGCAGGACCTGCCAAGACTCCCGAGGGATATCCTTGCGGATCTATGGGCCCGACAACAGCCAACCGTATGGATCCATACGTAGATGAGTTCCAGGCAAACGGTGCTTCGCTCGTGATGATTGCCAAGGGTAACCGTGGCGACTGTGTCACTGAGGCTTGCAAGAAGCACGGAGGATTCTATCTCGGCACCATCGGCGGTGTGGCTGCCGTTCTCTCACAGAGCTCCATCAAGAGCATCGAGTGTGTGGAGTATCCCGAACTTGGCATGGAAGCTATCTGGAAGATTACCGTTGAGGACTTCCCCGCCTTCATCCTCGTGGATGACAAGGGCAACGACTTCTTCAAGCAGCTCAAGCCCTGCGCCTGCTGCAAGTAAATTACTCATATAAGACAGATCAGAAATATAATAATCCCCTTCTGTACATCACGTGCAGAAGGGGATTGACATTTAAGAGAAAAACCTAATCCAAATGATATTTAGTACTTAGTATGAGGATTAATACTTAGTATTCTGAGGATCGAAGTTTGTCCAACCGGTCAGCCAGTTGTCGGTGGCGTTGAAGGCACCTACGTATGCCACCTTGTCTAGCCATGAAGAACTCTCACCATCAAATGAGGCAAGATTGAGCAGTGGGCTTGTGGCTGAAGGCATGAAGGGTGAACCTACGTTGGATGCGTCCTGAAGACCGAGGGCCGAAGCATTATCGTAAGACTTGTTCTTGAGTGCCTCCTGGAAGAAGAAGGTGTTGGAGTATGACTTCTGGTTGGCATCGATGACTGCCTTGTTGTATGCATCATAGAGAACATCATCATATACCTTGTTGGCATCGGAACCGATTACGTCCATACCTGCAAAAACGTTGTTGTGGAAGCGGATGGTGCCTGCCTGTGCCTGTGCGGGAGTGTCGCCCTTCTCACCGTCGATAATCACAAACCGATAGGGAAGCCCACAGCAACTGAGTTGATGATGTTGAGGCGTGAGGCACGACGAATCTGGAATGCAGCCTGGAACTTGCCGAGTGCAGAACCGTTGTTGGGGAATACAGAACCACCGTCGATGAAGTCGGTTGTGTTATCGAATGCTACACCTGTCTGAGCCTTAGGACCGATGACGGTGATGTTGGAGAATGTGGCATAAAACCGATTAATCATACTGTATAAGTATCAGACCATCCTTGTTATTCCATACCATATTAACAGGGACTATGAACTCACAACTTATTTTACCAATAATTTTTTTATTGTCATATACGTCTAATTTTATCCTATTTTTCCGATTCACAGAATATGTATAACCAATACTCTTGTTTCTAATTCTTTCTACACACAGGTTATACATTATAGTTATGACATCGTTTGGAGGTATGGATAAATATTCTTTCTTAGCCTTAATCAGATATATCCATTTGTTATCGATAAATGTCTGCAGCCCATAGATTCTCCCGATACGAATAAACTTTTTCCCATGATTTTCAATCCTCACTATTACATGTTGTGCATCTTCTTTCGAAACCACAGCACTAATTTTTATAGAATCTTTCAGATAGGTATTCGTTTTTAGAATAGAGTCTTTTTCTACAGACATCGTTCTGCTTCTATCCGTTCCATGTATAAAACATGTCCATACAAAACAAGCTGATATTAATATTATCCGTAATAAATTCATTCTAATACCTTTATTGTATTTTATTGTTATTTAGCAGGTCTTTCATTTCAACTCCAAGGAGTTTCGCCACCTTGTTCAAGGTACTCAAATTGGGTTGGGCTGTATTACTACACCAGCGTGACACCGTAGATTCACTTAACCCAAGTTGGTTAGCCAACCATTTACCTGTTTTTTTCTTTTGCACTAAGACCACTTTTATACAATTTAAGTCTTTACTCATATTAAACTTATTAATATTCGATGCAAATATATTGCAAAATATTGAAACATACGAGAGATATTCCGAGAAATCACATTTTGCATGCAATATTTAGTGTTTCTATACGAAATTTTACATATTTTACGCATTGAAGTAGTTGCTTAAATACAAATTGGGAACATTTGAATGACAGCAATTATCATTTCCCCTCTATCTCAATAACATATTTTTTACCATCTGCGTTCTCGGTAGAAATGCACAGTGCCATTCCATCTTCCTCCTCTTTTCTTTTTCGATTATCCCTTTTCAAGCAAAGGGAAGAAAGAAACGAGGATGATGATTTGGAGTTGATGGCTACACCTCACACCTCTCTTCTTTAATAATAATGCTGAGGTTACCCCGTTTCAATCCTTTGAGTTCAAACTCGCCATTGACATCGGTGGCGCATCCATTGTCGCCCACCATCACCGTGGCACCAATGAGTGCCTCGCCTGTCTGCCGGTCAACCACCTTACCTTTTATATTAGCTGCAACTACAGCTACCGAGGTGGCTACAAGCAGCATCACGGCTGCAAATAATCTCTTTGTCATGTTCATCAATAATACTTGTATGTTTTCGGCTGCAAAGGTATGGCGACTATGTTACATAGCCGTGACAACCCTGTTATCAATCGGCTACAACGTTGTTATTATTACGTTACAAGCTATATTAACATAATCTTAATCCGGATGTAACCGTTTTGTAGCACAGATTAAATAATTTTGCCCCCAAATAATTAAACCATATAATAATAAAGAAATGGAAAAGGAAAAAGAGATGAAGGGAGCCTTCGTGGAGCGCGACCTGAGTTGGATGTATTTCAACCATCGCATATTGCAGGAGGCAGAGAAAAAGAACGTGCCTATATTGGAGAGGATGTCGTTCTTGGGTATCTATTCGAACAACCTCGACGAGTTCTTCCGCGTGAGAATGGCATCGCTCAACCGCATTGCCCTGTCGAAGGACAAGAACATCAAGCAGGACCGCGAGAGGGCTAAGAAGACCATAAAGGAAATCAACCACCTCAACGCCTGCTACAACAAGGAGTTTGAGAAGGCGGTGGATGACATCACCGAGGAACTGGAGAAACAGGGCATAAGACTGCTGCACGAGAATGAGCTCAACGAGGAGCAGCAACTGTTTATCCGCCGACTCTATTTAGAGAAGCTCAACGGCAGCACCAATCCTATCTGGCTGTCGCAGGTGAAGGAAATAGGTGCCACGGGCGATGACGGCATCTTCCTCGCCATAAAGCGCATGGAATGGCACGAGGACAAGAAGAAGCCAAAGGTGGATTATGCCCTCATATCCATGCCCGACAAGGAGATGGGACGATTTGTGCGCCTGCCCAAGAGCGATGGTATGGAGAATATCATGTATCTCGACGACGTAATCAGATACTGTCTGCCGATGATATTCATCGGAGAGGGAAAGGCTACCTACGAGGCTTATTCATTCAAATTCACGAAAGATGCCGAGATGGAGATGGACAACGACCTCAATAGTGGAGTGATGCAGAAGGTGGCCAAGGGAGTGAAGAGCCGCAAGAGCGGTGAGCCTATACGTGTCATCTACGACGACAGTATGCCTAAGGAACTGCTCAAGCGCATCATGTCGCGACTCAACATTGACACGCTCGACACCATCGTGAGCGGAGGCAGATACCAAAACCACAAGGACCTCATGGCATTCCCCGACTGCGGAAGGGATGACCTGAAATACCCCAAGTGGACACCAATACTCAAACCCGAGTTGGAGACCGAGCAAAGCATACTCGACACCATTAGGCAGAAAGACAGGTTCATACACGTGCCATATCACTCATTCAACAGTTTCATACGAGTGTTGCGCGAGGCAGCACTGAGTCCCGACGTCAAGGCCATCAACGTGACGCTCTACCGGCTCGCCAAGGCATCAAAGGTGGTGAAGGCACTCATCTGTGCAGCCCGCAACGGCAAGAAGGTGACGGTGGTGATTGAGCTGCTCGCCCGATTCGACGAGGAGAGCAACATCAAGTGGAGCAAGCGACTGCAGGAGGCTGGAGTGGAAGTGATATTCGGTGTGGAAGGACTGAAGATACACTCCAAACTGGTGTATATATCATGCAAGAGCGGAGATATTGCTTGTATCGGAACAGGCAACCTGCACGAGGGCAATGCAAAGGTATATACCGACTATATGATGATGACAGCAAGACCGCAGATAGTGCGCGAGGTGAAGAAGGTGTTTGAGTTTATCAGCAAACCATTCAAACCAGTGAAGTTCCGCGAACTGCTTGTGTCGCCGAATGAGATGAAACCCAAGATATTGCGACTCATCTCCGACGAGATGCGCAATGCCAAGGAGGGACTTGAGGCATGGATAAAGGTGAAGATAAACCACATCACCGATGAGGACGTGGTGGCAAAGCTCTACGAGGCTTCGCAGGCGGGAGTGAAGATAAGTATTCTCATTCGAGGCAACTGCTCGCTCGTTCCAGGACTTCCTGGCATCAGCGAGAACATCTCGGCAGTGGGCATCATCGACACATATCTCGAACATTCGCGAATACTCATCTTCGCCAATGGCGGCAATCCCAAATACTACCTCGGTTCGGCCGACTGGATGCCACGTAATCTCGTCAACCGTATTGAGGTGTTGACTCCTGTGTATGACGAAGAACTGCAGCACGACCTCGAACGCACCATCGACTATGGGCTTCGCGACACCACAAACGCCCGCATAGTGGATGGACGTGGAGGCAACCAGTTTAAGGAGGGAGCGCCGTTCCGCTCGCAGGAGCAGTTGTATGTGGATTATCTGAAGGAATCCCAGGAAATGAATAATGTAATAAATCGGTAAGAAATGGAAAATAGAAATTTGGCAGCAATCGACATCGGTTCTAACGGTGCCCGACTGCTTATAAAGAACGTGAAGGAGGACACGATGGGCAATGTGGAGTTTACGAAGGTGCTATTCCTCCGCATACCCTTGCGCTTGGGTAAGGACGTGTTCACACTGGGAGAAATCAGTGAGGAAAGAGAGCGCATGATGATGTGTATGATAAAGAGCTACAAGCAACTGATGAAGCTCTACAATGTGGAGCGCTATCGAGCCTGTGCCACATCGGCTATGCGCGATGCCAAGAACGGGGTGAAGATACTCAAGAAGATAAGAAAGGAGACGGGTATCGACATCGAGATACTGAACGGCAGCGAGGAGGCTAAGATACTCTACAACAACTCCATCGAGTCGGCAGAGTCGGTGAGCGGCAACTATGCCTACGTGGATGTGGGCGGTGGCAGCACGGAGATTTCACTGCTCAGCGACGGTAAGTTGGTGGGCAGCTGCTCCTACAACATCGGTACGCTGAGATTGTTGAGCGGAGCCGTAAGTCCGGATGTCATCGACACGATGAGGAGCGACCTCACGGTGTATGCCAAGGAATATCCCGGAATCATCATAGTGGGTTCGGGTGGTAATATCAACAAACTCTCGCGCATGTTCCACGAGAGCAGTAAGAAGAGCAAGAACAACGTGTTGCCGGTGAAAAACCTTCAGCAGATTCACGACGAGATAAAGCCCTTGACAGTGGCGGAGCGTATTGCAAAATACGGATTGAAGCCCGACCGTGCTGATGTCATCATCCCTGCTGCCGAGATATTCCTCAATGTGGCTCAAGCGCTCAACTGCACCGAGATTCATGTGCCCAACATCTCGCTTGCCGACGGCATCATTGATGGACTGGTGAAGAGTGAAAGATGAAGGTTGAAAGTTGAATTCATTCTTCATTGAAGATTGTTCCTAATTGATAAATAGAAAGACCGAAATCCTCCACGGCGGCATATAGTCGCTCGAGGATTTCGTCCTTTTGGTTTTCATATTCCTTCCATCGCTTTTCGCGGAGGAAGAAATAAAACTCTACAGGAAGTCCCTTCTGCGTGGCTTCGAGCTGGCGTACCATGTGAGTCATATCGCCGTTGACGAGGGGGTGGGAGGCAAGGTAGCGGTCGGCCCAA
>CAMBOI010000052.1 GCA_945869265.1 uncultured Prevotella sp.
TATCTCGTCCACAGATTTCCACAGATATAATTATTTATTGGATTATCACAGATTTTTATTAAGGCACGGAAATCCACGGCTTTATTTTTAATAAAGGTACGGCTTGGCTCCGCATGGATATAACCACGGCACTTCGTGATTACGGCTTGCTTCGCAAGTCCACGGCTTAGTTTGCTCTGCGGAAAAAGAGCCGTGTCTATACTTTAGTATAGCCTTAATACAGATAAAGCCTTTATCCATCGCGCAGCTAGCCGTGTCTTTTTCAAAAGCCGTGTCCATCCGTGCCTAAAATAATCTGTGTGTGATCTACAACGTAGCACGTCCTGCTGCGCCACGTCTCAGATTTTCTTTTCTATAGTCTAAAATTTTCGGTGCTACGTCTGAGATTCCCACATTATCATATTATCTTTACATTCGAAAACAAAACGGGGGTACATCGCCACACAACGTCGTTTCACTCCACAGCAAGTGAAGCTCCTCTATCACTACCTCGGAGAGCCATTTTAGCTCGCTGAGGCAGTGCCTCAAAAATACCCATTTGTTATTTTGTTATTTGTTATTTTGTTAAAGATAAGCATTTTCTCACGAAAATACAGTTTAAGATAAAAGTCATATTATAATTATTATATTATATAATATATTATAATATATTATATAATATAATAATTATAAATAACATTCTGTCTATTCCCGGAATTATCATCTTCAAACCCCTAAAAGTCTTAACTTTAACAAAATAACAAAATAACAATAACATTTTTGAATCAATAAATCAAGCGAATCATAGGGACAGGTACCACTGATTCGCGACAAATAACGAACCAACGCACCTGTCCCTATGATTCAAAATAGAATTTTTTAGATAATATCACAGCAAAAGTAATCCCCAATCCGTAGGTTGTTGACTTCCGGCGCATCAGAATCAGGCTTCCATAAGATGTGTGGCGAGTATCTTTATGCCTATCGCCAAGAGTACTATGCCACCGAAGAGCTCGGGCTTGAGACGACGGGTGATGGTCTTGCCGAAACGGATGCCGAGCAGGTGACCCGCTATGGCGAGGAGGAAGGATACGAGGCCTATGACGAAGAGAGGAAGCGCGATGGAGGAGAGCGACGTGTAGCCTAAGCATCCGAAGGAGATACCCACGGCAAGGGCGTCGATACTGGTGGCTATGGAGAGCATCAGTTGGGTGCGCAGGCGCGAGGGATTGAAATGCGGATGTGCTTCGTCATTCTCCTCAAATGACTCCTTCACCATCTTTCCGCCGATGAAGGCGAGCAGACCGAAGGCGAGCCAGTGGTCAACCGACTCAAGTGAGGCACTGAAGAAGGATATGCCAAGCCAACCGACGAGGGGCATGAGAGCCTGGAACAGTCCGAAAAGAAAACTCATGCGCAGCATGGGTGCCGCAGTCCACTTGCCAGTGATCACTCCGCTCACGATGGACACCGTGAAGCAGTCCATTGCCAATGCTATGGCAAGAAATATGATGTCAATAATGTTCATTTATGTTAAAATTGCAAATTCTTTTTGTTGTTTCCAATAAAATGATTACCTTTGCAGCCGCAAAAGGAGAGTTGGCAGAGTGACCGAATGCGCTGGACTCGAAATCCGGTATACCCTTTTCGGGTATCGGGGGTTTGAATCCCTCACTCTCCGCAAGAAAAAAGAGTCCCCAAGTCATCTGCGTGTCTTGGGGCTTTTTCTTTTTTATTTATACATATATCTCTTGATACTCTTTTTGGGGGTCTTCTCGAATTCCTTGTCTTGAATCTCGATTGCCGCGAGCTTGCAGTAGGCGGGTTGCACGAGGTTGAGGTCCTGCAGGTTCTGCTGCATTTGAGCCTCGATGTCGCTTTGGGCGAGCCCTTGGTTCTTGGCTTCCTCATAGTCGGGATAGACGAGACCCACGAGTTTGGTGTCGCGCTGCACCACCATGCTCTCCACAACGAGAGGCATGGAGTTGAGCTTGTCCTCAATCTCCTCGGGATAGATGTTCTGTCCGCTGGGGCCGAGGAGCATGTTCTTCGAGCGTCCCTTGATGAAGACGTTGCCGTAGGCATCCATTGTGCCGAGGTCGCCCGTGTGATACCATCCCTCGTTGTCGATGGTCTGTCGGGTGGCTTCCTCGTTCTTGTAGTAGCCGAGCATGACATTGGTGCCGCGGGCGAGAATCTCGCCTGGCACGTTGACTGGGTCGGGACTGTCGATCTTCACCTCCATGTGGATGACGGCACGACCGCATGAACCGGGCACGAACGACTGGTAGTCGGAATAGCAGATGATGGGGGCACACTCGGTGGTGCCATAGCCCACGGTGTAGGGGAAGTTGATGCGATGGAGGAACTGCTCCACCTCTTGATTGAATGCCGCTCCTCCAATAATCACCTCGTAGAATCGTCCGCCAAATGCCTGCTTCACCTGTTCGCAGATTTTTTCCTCCACCTTCTTGTTGATAATGGGCAGGTTGCGCAGCAGACGCACGGTGCCTGTCTGCAGTTTGGGGAACACCTTCTTGCGTATGATCTTCTCGATGACGAGCGGTACGGCGATGATAATCTGCGGGCGCACGTCGGAGAATGCCTGTGCGATGATGGCAGGCGAGGGGATGCGCGTGAGATAGTAGATATGGCAGCCGTGGAGGAACTCGAAGATAAACTCGAATGCCATACCGTACATGTGGGCCATGGGCAAGATGCTGATGACACGGTCGCCATGGTGGATGGCCTTGCCAAGCACATGCACGGCGAAGTCGTAGTTGCCCCATAGGGCGCGATAGGGGATCATGACGCCCTTGGAGAAGCCCGTGGTGCCGCTGGTGTAGTTGATGAGAGCGAGTTCGTCGGCACGCTGCTCATGATAGTAGTGCACATGCTCGCGGCGGAAATACTTGGGGAACTTGCGCCCGTAGAGCTCGTTGAGATGCTCGCGGGCATAGGTGAGCTTGTCGGTGCGCGAGAGGGCGAGCGAATAGTCGGGGATATTGATTATTCCTTCGAGCGAAGGCATCTTGGTGGCGTCCACCTGAGTGCTGACGATGTCGCCCACGAAGAGAATCTTCGCCTCGCTGTGGTTGACGATGTTGTGTATCTGTTCGGGTGTGAACTCATGCAGTATGGGCACTGCCACGGCTCCGTAGGTTAGGGTGGCGATGAATGCCACTGCCCAATGGGCGGAGTTGCGCCCGCAGAGCGCAATCTTGTCGCCGCGCTCCACTCCCGAGTTCTCGAACATGATATGCAACTTCTCTATCTTGCGTGCCACGTCGTGGTATTGCAAGGTTATGCCTTTATAATCAGTCAGGGCGTCGAGGTCCCAATTGTCTATAATGCTTTTTTCAATTATCTCGTTGAATGAAGTCATATATTATGTCTTTAACTTCTTTAACTTTTTTAACTCCTTAAACTTCTTTTAACTTCTTAAACTCCCTTATTTATACAGATATCGCTTGATACTCTTTTTGGGTGTCTTCTGGAATTCCTCATGTTGGAGTTGGATAGCCGACAGATGGCAGAATGGCGGGAGTTGCTCGTTGAGTTCCTTGCGGTTTTGCTCCATCACGCTCTCGATGTCGCTCTCGTTGAATCCCATTGTCTTAGCCTCTTCGAAGTCGGGGAAGACGAGACCCACGAGTTTGTCGCCACGCTGCACGATAAGACTCTCGCACACCATAGCCATCGAGTTGAGTTTGTCCTCAATCTCCTCGGGATAAACGTTCTGCCCGTTGGCGCCGAGCAGCATGTTCTTTATGCGTCCGCGGATGAAGACGTGTCCGTCTGCCGACATGGTGGCGAGGTCGCCGGTGTGATACCATCCTTCGGCATCGAGAGCCTCGCGTGTGGCTTCCTCGTTCTTGTAGTAGCCGAGCATGACGTTGGTGCCTCGTGCCACAATCTCGCCGGGGATATTCTCGGGGTCGGCACTGAGTATCTTCACCTCCATGTGGCTTACGGGAGTGCCGCAAGAGCCGGGCTGGAAGTCGTGCCAGTCGCTATAGGTGATGAGCGGGGCGCACTCGGTGGCTCCATATCCGGCGGTGATGGGGAAGTCTATGCTCTTGAGGAATGCCTCTATCTCCTGATTGAGGGCTGCACCGCCAGTCATCACCTCGTAGGCATTGCCGCCAAAGGCCTGCATCACCATCTGACAGATGCGCTCCTTCACCTTCTTGTTGATGACGGGCATGTTCCACAGCAGTCTCACTTTGTTGTTCTGTATCTTCGGGAACACCATCTTGCGGATAATCTTCTCCACCACGAGAGGCACGGAGATGACAATGGCAGGATGGATGTCGGCAAAGGCTTGTGCAATGATAGCCGGCGAGGGCAGACGGGTGAGGAAGAAGAGGTGGCAGCCATGGACGAAGGGGAAGATGAACTCCACCGCCATGCCATACATGTGAGCCATGGGCAGGATGCTCAATACGGATGAGCCTTGCGCGATGCGTGTGCCGATGGCGTCAAGACAGAAGTCGAGGTTGCCCCAAATGGCGCGATAGGGGAGCATCACTCCCTTGGAGAATCCCGTGGTGCCGCTGGTGTAGTTGATGATAGCCAGTTCCTCAGCCTCGTCGGCATGATAGCAGACATCCTCTGAGCGGAATGCCCTGGGGAATCGTCTGCCGAATATTTCATTAAGATGTTCGCGTGCGTACGTGAGCTTATCCGAGCGCGACAGCATGAGCGAGTAGTCGGGCAGATTGATGATGCCCTCAAGAGTGGGCATCTCGGCGGGATTGATCTCCTTGGCCACATAGTCGCCAACGAACAGGAGTTTCGACTCGCTGTGATTGACGATGTTGTATATCTGCTCGGGCTTGAACTCATTCTGTATGGGCACTGCCACTGCACCATAGGTGAGGGTGGCAAAGAACGCCACTGCCCAGTGGGCGGAATTGCGCCCGCAGAGTCCGATTTTGTCGCCCGGTTTCACTCCGGAATGTTCGAAGAGGATGTGGAGCTTTTCGATTTTGCGCGCCACGTCGTGATACTGTAGAGTAATGCCCTTGTAGTCGGTAAGGGCATCGAGGTTCCAGTTGTCGATAATACTTTTTTCAATGTATTTATTGAAGCTGCTGAATGTTTTCATTGCACAATTTTATAATTTGTGTGCAAAGATATATCTTTTTCTGCACATTAGCAAACTTTTTGTGCATTTTTTTATGATATACGTGAAAAAAGTTAGTATTTTGGTGATTTAGACCATATTTTCTACTCGTAGCGCATGGATTTGGCAGGATGGATGTGTGAAATGAGGAAACTTGGTCCTACCAACACGAGGACGCTGATGAGGAGTGTGGCGGCATTGACGAGCAGGAACGCGGGCAGGTTGACCTCTGTGGGAGCCTCACTGACATAATAAGTGGTGGGGTCGAGCGAGATAAAGCCTGTTTGGCGTTGAAGCACGATGATGGCGGCGGCAAGCAAGTCGCCGATGAGTATGCCCTTGCCTATGATGAAAACGGCAAACCACAGGAAGGTGTGGCGCACTGATGCTCCCTTCATTCCCAATGCCTTGAGCACTCCAATCATCTGCGTGCGCTCAAGGATGATGATGAGCAGTCCGGAGATCATCGTGAATCCTGCCACACATATCATGAGTGCTAGGATAATCCACACGTTGACATCGAGCAGCGAGAGCCATGAGAAGATCTGGGGATAACTCTCGTAGATGGTTTGGGATGAAAATATGTTGCCTTCGTGGTCGGTAGTGCGGTTGACCTTGTCGGCAATGCGCGACGCCACGGCATCAATCAGCTGCAGGTCGGCCACTCTAACCTCGGCTCCCGAACATAGTTGCCCGTCCCAATTATTTAGTTTGCGGGCAGTGTATAAGTCGGTGAAGCATAAAGAGTTATCAAACTGGCTCATATTGGTTTGAAAGATGCCTGAGACAGTGAATCTTCTCATCTTCACGCCTGTGTCGGAGATGAAGTAGGCATATACCTTGTCGCCCGTCTTGAGATTCATCTTGTCGGCGGTGGCTGACGAGAGAAGCAGGTTGCCCTTGTTGGCTGAGTCGCTGAAAGATGGCAGGCTGCCGCTTTTGAGGTTGGACTTGATGAACGAGAGGTCGTATTCAGGTCCGATGCCCTTGAACGAAATGCCAAGGAAGTCCTCATCAGTCTTCAGTATGCCTTGCGTGAGTGCGAAACGCTCAACATGCGCCACACCCTCAATGCCCTTGATAACGCGCATGATGCTGTCGTCGATACAGATGGGATAGGGGTCGGAGCTCTGCATGGTGAGGAAGTTGGCAACCTGGATATGGCTGCCGAATCCGATGACCTTGTCGCGTATGGTGTGCTTGAATCCAAGCACCACCGACACAGTGAGGATCATCACGGCAAGTCCGATAGCCACACCAGCCGTGGCTATATGAATGGCAGGGCGACTCACCTTACGCTTGTCGCCCTTGTCGCTGTATATACGTTTTGCTATGAAAAACGAGAGGTTCATTCGTCGGTCCTTCCTGGATAAGCCTCAAGAGCCTTCTGCAGTACGATTAGTGCGCGCGAGAGGTCTTCCTTCTTTAGCACGTAGGCGATACGCACCTGATTGTAGCCTGCTCCCGGGGTGGTGTAGAATCCTGAGGCGGGAGCCATCATCACAGTCTCGCCCTCGTAGTTGAATTCCGACAGACACCAGCGGCAGAATTTCTCACTGTCGTCAACAGGCAGTTTTGCCACCGTATAGAACGCTCCCATGGGGATTGGTGAATAGACGCCGGGAATGCGGTTGAGACCATCGATGAGGCACTTGCGCCGCTCCACGTATTCGTCATATACATCGCGTAGATATTCCTCGGTAGTGTCGAGCGATGCCTCAGCCACAATCTGTCCTATCAAGGGAGGTGAGAGGCGTGCCTGACAGAATTTCATCACAGCCTTGCGCACCTCCTCGTTCTTGGTGATGAGTGCTCCGATGCGGATTCCGCACTCAGAATAACGTTTTGACACCGAGTCGATTAGAATAACATTCTGCTGTATTCCTTCAAGGTGGCAGGCACTTATGTATGGGGAGCCAGTGTAGATATATTCGCGATACACCTCATCCGAGAAGAGGTAGAGGTCGTACTTCTTCACGAGGTCGCGAATCTGATTCATCTCGCGACGTGTGTAGAGATATCCCGTGGGGTTGTTGGGGTTGCATATCATGATGGCACGAGTGCGGTCGTTGATAAGTTCCTCAAACTTCTCCACCTTGGGCAGCGAGAATCCCTCCTCGATGGTAGTGGCGATGGTGCGTATCTTTGCTCCTGCCGATATGGCAAATGCCATATAGTTGGCATAGGCAGGCTCGGGAACGATAATCTCGTCCCCCGGGTTGAGACACGACATAAAAGCGAAGAGCACAGCCTCGCTACCACCCGAAGTGATGATGATATCGTCGGCGGTGACGTTGATATTGTACTTTTTGTAGTAGTCAACAAGTTTCTCGCGGTAGCTGAGATAGCCCTGCGACGGTGAATATTCAAGGATATTGCGGTCGATGTGCTTGAGCGCATCGAGACCTTCTTTTGGCGTGGGCAGGTCGGGTTGTCCGATGTTGAGGTGATACACCTTGGTGCCACGCTTTTTTGCTGCTGCGGCCAGAGGGGCGAGTTTCCTGATAGGAGATTCGGGCATCTCAAGTCCGCGAACTGAAATTTCTGGCATTCTTTTTTCTTTTTTGGGTGCAAAGGTAGTGTTTTTCTGACAATCTACAAAATAATTGGCGGCAAATATTGTCTATTAACATAATTTTTCATCAACTTTTGTGTTTTTTCGACTAAAAGTTGTAATTTTGCAGAATATTTATTCAAACAAGAAGTATATGAACTATGAAGAGATGTTGTCTTCGGGCAACGCGCAATTGGCCAAAGGGGCTCTGATGCCCATAGGTTTTTTACACAAGAAGCTGAGAGAGGGGAAGTTTGACAATGTGCTCGATCTTCGCCGTCATCTCTCGGACGGTGTGCTCTTTGCAAAGAACGTAAGGCGTGAGTGCGAGGAGAATGCCAAACTCAATTCTCCCCATCAGTTGCACTTTGTGATAGGCGAGACCAAGGATGGCGAGCCCAAGACGCTTGAGGTGGAGAAGGGTAGGTTTACCACTTTCGCCCGCCTGCTTTTTGAGTCGCCGTCGCTTGTGGGTCGCAAGGACTTTCTTGACGAAGTCATGCAGCAGTTGTTTGACGTGGCTGAATATATAAATAAGAAAGGAGTGCAGCACCTGTGCTATGCGCCCGACAATGTGCTTGCGCGAGTGGGCGACAACAAACTGCTCTTGCTGTCGCACGGGTCGTTCTATGTCAATATGAGCGACCAGAAGGCCATCTATCGCGACACTGCCGACTATGTGGCTCCCGAGGTGCTTTCGGGAGGCAGCGTTGACGAGCGCAGCGACGTGTATTCAATAGGAAAGTTTATCGAGTGGCTCTATTCCACGAGCGATATGCCGTTTGAATACAAGCGGGTGGTGAAGAAGGCCACGCAGGAACTGCCCGAAGACAGATACAAGAGTGTGGCAGATATGCGCACCGCATTGAAGCGACTGAAGGGGGCACGAGGTTCGGCGATGATGTTTCTCATTGCCATAGTAGCGGCATTGGTGATTGTGGGCGTGTATTTCGGAATGACTCCCGAGCCGCAGCAAATAGAATATGTGAAACCAGCCCCCAAGCAGTCAACCGACGACCTGCTTGACGACGGGTTCGACCCTGCCACCGAATTAGGTGTCATCAGTGGCGACTCGCTGAGCAAACTTCCTGCCGAGCAACGCAAGAAAATGGAGGAATATCAGAAGAAGGGCGAGGAGATATTCAGAAAGCAGTTTGAGAAAGAGGCCGACCGAATACTCTCCAAGGTGTATGACGCCGAGCACATGGGCGCAAGCGAGAAAAACTTTATGGCTTCGAGTCAGAAGGTGTTTGCCGAGCTTATGGAGTTGCAGCAGAAGCTGTCCAACGAGGCTAATATAAGTAATGAGAAGGGTCAGCTCATAGCCACACAGATAATCGACAAGATCACTGAGGCTAAGAAAAAGACTGTACAGAAGAAAGGAATTCAGAAGTGATTGAAAAATTGAAAAATTAAATTATTATAGAAATGAGAAGTAGAACAGCAATTTGGTTTGAATGTAAGGTACGTTACGAGAAGACAATGGAAGACGGCATGCCCAAGAAGGTAGTTGAGATATACACCGTGGATGCACTCAGTTTCAGTGAGGCTGAGGAGCGCATCATGGAGGAGATGTCGTCATACGTGAGCGGAGAGATTGATATTGTCGATCTGAAGATTGCACAATACAAGGAGATATTCTTTGCCGACAGCGACTTGGCAGACAAGTGGTATAAGGCAAAGCTCGCATTTATCACCATCGATGAGAAGACCGACAAGGAAAAGAAGACATCGGTGTTCTACCTGGTAAATGCAGGCAACATCAACTCAGCAATCAAGAACATCGACGAGGTGATGGGCGGCACGATGATTGACTATCAGACACTCAACGTGAGCGAGACCAATATCATGGATGTCTTCGAATACAAAAAGAAAGAAAAAGACGACAAGCCCGAATACGAGCAGCAGTAGGGGGGGGCAAAGAAGATGGAGTATGACGTAAAAGGAAACCTGAAGGAGGTGACGGACAGTCTGCCCGAAGGAGTAAGATTAGTGGCTGTGAGCAAGTTTCATCCTGCCGAATATATCGATGCCGCCTATCAGGAGGGACAACGCATATTCGGCGAGAGTCATGAGCAAGAACTGTCGCGCAAGGTGAACGAACTGCCAAGCGACATACGTTGGCATTTCATCGGACATCTCCAGACAAACAAGGTGAAGTATATCGCACCCTATATCTCGATGATCGACGCGGTGGACTCGCTCAAGCTACTCAAGGAGATACAGAAGCAGGCTGCCAAGAACGAAAGGGTGATAGACGTGCTGCTCGAACTGCACATCGCCGAGGAGCAAACCAAGTACGGCCTCACTCCCGACGCCTGCCGACAACTGCTTGACGAGGGCGAATGGCGCGAGATGCCGAACGTGAGAATATGCGGACTGATGATGATGGCATCAAATGTGGACGACGAGGAACAGATAAGGCGCGAGTTTATGACAGCACGCCTACTCTTCGACGAGCTCAAGGAGAGATACTTTGCCGATGCCGACTACTTCTGCGAGCGTTCGTGGGGCATGAGCGACGACTATCCCATCGCTGTGGAATGTGGCAGTACGATGGTGAGGGTCGGTACGAAAATCTTCGGGCCTCGGGTGTATTGATTTTGGGAAGTTAAAGAAGTCAAAGAAATTAAAGAAGTTAAAGACAATGGAAATAAAGAACGCCGAATTTACTCTCAGTGCTCCGACAGTGTCGATGTGTCCGGCGGACACCAAACCGGAATACGCCTTCATCGGCAGGTCGAACGTGGGCAAGTCGAGTCTTATCAATATGTTGTGCAACAACAAGAAATTGGCAAAGACCTCGGCAACACCGGGCAAGACATTGCTCATCAACCACTTCATCATCAACAGGGAGTGGTATCTCGTTGACCTTCCGGGATATGGCTATGCCAAGAGGTCGAAAACCGAGATAAAGAAGCTCGACCAGATGATACGTGGATATATCCTGCAGAGGGAGCAGTTGGTCAGCGTGTTCGTGCTTGTTGACATTCGCCTTGAGCCCCAGAAGATTGACCTCGACTTCATCAACTGGTTGGGCGATAGCAGTATTCCCTTCACGATAGTATTCACCAAGGCCGACAAACTAAATGCCAGTAAGATAAGGGCCAGTGTGGCTCTCTACGAGAAGGCATTGAGCGAGACATGGGAGGAAATGCCCATGATGTTCATCACGTCGAGCGAGAAGAAGACAGGCAGGGACGACATCCTCGGATATATCGAGGAGATAAACAAGGATTTGGCGGATCTCGGATAAAAAATTACGACCGGATAATCATGGCTGAAATACCATTTCTTGACGTACAGAACCTGACGAAGCGTTTCGGTGCCCTCGTACTGTTTGAAAACATCAGTTTCGCCGTGGCACAAGGGCAGAGAGTGGGACTGATAGCCAAGAACGGAACAGGCAAATCGACGCTCTTGTCGCTACTTGCAGGCATCGACTCGCCCGATTCGGGCAGTATAATATTCCGCAAGGACATAAAGGTGGGCATACTCGAACAGTCGCCTGTGTTCGACCCCGACGAGACAGTGCTTGAGGCGTGCTTCAACCACGAGGGCGAGGACGAGAAGGTGCTCAAGGCAAAACAGGTGCTCACCCAACTGAAGATACGCGACCTCAACCAGCCCATGGGACAGTTGAGCGGCGGACAGCAGAAGCGTGTGGCATTGGCAAACGTGCTCATCACCGAGCCCGACCTGCTGATACTCGACGAGCCTACCAACCATCTCGACCTCGAGATGATAGAATGGCTTGAGGGCTATCTGTCGCGTGGCAACAAGACATTGCTCATGGTGACACACGACCGATTCTTCCTCGACCGTGTGTGCTCGGTGATATTAGAGCTCGACGACCGCACTATATATACCTATCGCGGCAATTATGCCTATTATCTTGAGAAACGCCAGGAACGCATCGACAACAAGAGGGCGGAGATAGAAAGAGCCAACAACCTGTATCGCACCGAACTGGAGTGGATGAGACGTCAGCCACAGGCAAGAGGACACAAGGCGAAATACCGCGAGGACGCCTTCTATGAACTTGAGAAGGTGGCAAAGCAGAGGATGGAGGAGAGGCAGTTGCGACTCAAGTCGGCAAATGTGTATATAGGGTCGAAGATCTTCGAATGTCAGTATATCTCCAAGGCCTTTGGCGATCATGTCATCATGAAGGACTTCTACTACAACTTCTCAAGATATGAGAAGATGGGAATAGTGGGAAACAACGGTACGGGCAAATCGACATTCATCAAAATGCTGCTCGGCAAGGTGGCTCCCGATGCGGGCAGGATAGACGTGGGCGAGACGGTGAGATTCGGGTATTTCTCACAAGAGGGACTACAGTTTGACGACCAGCAGAAGGTGATTGACGTGATTACCGACATTGCCGAATATATCAATCTCGGAAGAGGGCGTCAGCTGTCGGCATCCCAGCTCTTGCAGTATTTCCTCTTCACCCCCGAACAGCAACACAACTATGTGTATAAGTTGAGTGGTGGCGAGAGGCGCAAACTGTATCTGTGTACCGTGCTCATGCGCAATCCCAACTTCCTCGTTCTCGACGAGCCTACCAACGACCTCGACATCGTGACGCTACAGATACTTGAGGAGTATCTCGCCGATTTCCCCGGATGCGTGATTGTGGTGAGCCACGACAGATATTTTATGGACAAGGTGGTTGACCATCTGCTCGTGTTCAAGGGTAATGGCGACATACAGGATTTCCCAGGGAATTACACCCAATATCGCCAGTGGTTGGCAATGAAGACCAAGAGCGAGGCCGAACAACAGCAGAAGAAGCAGGCGGCTCAGGGCAACAAGTCGGGCCGACGCGACGGCAACGAAGACAAGCCGCGCAAACTGACATACAAGGAACGGCTGGAGATGGAACGCCTGGAAAAGGAAATAGGACAATTGGAAGAGGAACAGAAACGCATAGAGGAAGCCTTGTGCAGCGGTACTCTCGATGTGGAATCACTGACAGAGAAGTCGAAAAGGCTTGCTG
>CAMBOI010000053.1 GCA_945869265.1 uncultured Prevotella sp.
ATCGTTTATGACGATGCCACTGCCCGCATGGAGGAAACCGCCAACGGCAAGGTGACGGTGAAGGAAATCATACGTCGCGACACTATCGGAGAGAGCACACGCTACATATCGCATTTCTCGTGTCCCGACACCAAGGCTTTGTATGGACTCGGTGCCCACATGGAGGATTATATGAATCTCGTGGGAAAGACTATGTGGCTCACTCAGCACAATCTAAAGGTGATGATACCAGTGCTGATGTCTCCACAAGGCTATGGTTTGCTTTTCGATGCCGGTTGTGCCATGAAATATTCGTCAGACGGCAAGGGCTTTACAATGCAGATGGAGGCAGCAAAACAAATTGACTACTATTTTATTAAGGGTGACAGGATGGAGGATATTGTCGAGGGGTATCGTTATCTGACGGGCAGGGTGCAACTGCTTCCGCTCTATGCCTTCGGATATATCCAGTCGAAGGAGCGTTATGTCTCTTCTGACGACCTCATCAATACTATGAGGGAATATCGCCGTCGCCATGTGCCTGTGGATATGATTGTGCAGGACTGGAACTATTGGCCTGAGGGTTGGGGATATATGAAGATGAACCGCAAGTATTATCCCGACCCAAAGGCTCTTGCCGACTCCATACATGCCATGAACGCCCGACTGATGGTGAGCATCTGGCCCAATCCGCAGTATTGTCCCGAAGAAAAGGATTTCCGCAAGCGTGGTTTTATGCTCGAACACTCGGTGTATGATGCCTTCAATGCCGATGCTCGCCGCCACTACTGGAAATATGCCAACGACGAGTTTTTCTCTAATGGTTTTGATGCTTGGTGGTGTGATAGTAGTGAACCCCTCGACGGCGACTGGAACAAAATACCTGAATCAATAGGCGATAAGCCATACGGATGGAACGACCATAAGCGCCGTTGGCAGCTCAACAAGGATATACTCAGCGATGCCTTAGGTGCAGAGCGAAGCAGTCTGTATTCACTCTATCACTCGATGGGGTTATATGAAAACCAGCGTGCCACGACCGACGTCAAGCGTGTCCTCAATCTCACACGAAGCAGCTATGCGGGACAGCAGAGATATGCCACTGTGGTGTGGAATGGTGATACTCATGCTTCGTGGGAGTCATATCGCCAACAGATACCGGCAGGTCTGAACTATATGGCTACGGGCAATCCCTATTGGACCGTTGACGTGGGTTCTTTCTTCGTCAAGAACGATGGGCGCAGATGGTTCTATACGGGTGAGTTCCAAGAAGGTGTGAAGGATGAGGCTTATCGTGAGTACTATACCCGTATGTTCCAATGGGCCACGTTCCTGCCTATGCTCCGCAGTCATGGTTCCGACACTCCTCGCGAGATATGGCGCTTTGGCGAGGTGGGAACTCCTTATTACGATGCCATCCTGAAGATGATCAACCTGCGCTACACGCTTCTACCTTATATATATAGTATGGCGGCGGCACAGTATTTCTCAGGCTACACCATGGCGCGCCCGCTTGCCTTCGATTATCCCGATGATGAGGTTGTCTATGACCTCAAAGACGAGTATCTCTTTGGCAATATCCTCGTATGTCCTGTCACTTGCCCGCTTGCTGAGGCAAAGAGCCGAAAGGTTTATCTGCCCAAAGGTAACCGATGGTATGACTTTTGGACAAATGAGTCATACGACGGAGGGCAGTGGATAGAGGTGGCTGTAACAATCGACCGTCTGCCTCTATATGTCAAGGCCGGTAGCATTATCCCCACATCAGAAGTTGTGGAATATACTGCTGCCCAAGCCGATAAGCCTATCACCCTGAATGTCTATCCTGGCGCCAACACTACGTTTTCGCTCTATCAGGATTCTGGCGACGGCTATGCCTTTGAGCAAGGCGACTATTCCATCATAAAGTATGAGTGGAACGACAGTAAGCAGCAGTTGAAGACAATAGCGGAGAAGAAATCAAAGAAACATCGTCGAAAGATAAATGTGAATATAATAAACACACAGAGGCACTGATATTAAGACATATAATTATGAAGATTATTACTACGATTTTGGCAATGGCTATGACATCCATTGCCTCTGCACAAGTCATTTCGCCCAATGGTAAGGTGGAATGGCGAGAAAAAGGTAAAGGTTTTGCTGTGGTGTATCACGATGACAACAACGAGTGTGA
The DNA here is from genome assembly GCA_945869265.1 of uncultured Prevotella sp. Lineage (GTDB taxonomy): Bacteria > Bacteroidota > Bacteroidia > Bacteroidales > Bacteroidaceae > Prevotella. The sequence goes on from CAMBOI010000053.1 coordinate 2,156, forward strand.
AGTATTAGACATTACCAATGTGGGTATGCTCATGAAGGATGGAGGTGGAAAGGAACTGACACTTAAGGCGAAGATGCCTGCTAAGACGATAAAGGATTCCTATACGATGATAGGAGGAAAGCGTCACGAGTGCTCCAATGAGGCAAACGAGGTGACTTACTTTTATATTGATAATATCGGAAGACAGCAACAACTCATTGTAAGGGCATATAACGATGGTGTTGCCTTCCGATATGCCTTCGACGCATTGCAACATACTCGTCCTACAGAGGAACTGACCACATATAGCATTGCCGAAGGAACAAAGCGATGGATGCAGAAATGGACAGAGCCATATGAGGAGTTCTTCCCTTTATCCACCACAGGAGGGGATGAAAACAAACGTTGGGGCTATCCTGCATTGCTTCAACCATCCGACAAGGTCTTTGCACTTATCACAGAGGCTGGATTAGAGAGATTCAATAGCGCATCGTCGCTCTACAACGACCGTAACAAGGAACTGTATCGTGTGGTGATGGACGAGAACCTGCAGAATACCACAGGACGGTGGCGTTCTCCATGGCGGGTGATTATTGTCGGCGAGTTGAAGGATGTGGTGGCATCTTCCCTCGTAACCGATGTCAGTGAACCTTGTCGCATAGATGACACATCGTGGATAAAACCAGGCTCTGTGTCGTGGATATATTGGGCATATAATCATGGCAGCAATGACTATCAGATAGTCCGTAAATACGTGGATATGGCAGTGGAGATGCGCTGGCCTTATGTCCTCATCGATGCCGAATGGGACGAGATGAAGAATGGCGGAAATATAGAGGATGCCATACGCTATGCTCATGACAAAGGAATCAAACCCATACTGTGGTATAATTCTTCAACGGCTTGGATAAAGGCTTGGGGAGCACCGGGACCTCACGAGCGGCTCAACGCTCCCGAAAACCGCGAACGTGAGTTTGCATGGCTTGAGAAGATGGGTGTGGCTGGTGTGAAGATAGATTTCTTTGCAGGCGACAAGCAGGAGACGATGGAGTATTGTATCGACTTGCTTGAATGTGCCGCACGCCATCATCTGATGGTCAACTTCCACGGTGCGACAATTCCAAGAGGATGGCAAAGGACCTATCCCAATCTCGTGAGTGTTGAGGCTGTATATGGAGCGGAATGGTATAACAACAATGCCACGCTAACTCCAAAGGCTGCCGCCCACAACGCTATTTTGCCTTTCACACGCAATGTGATTGGCCCGATGGACTATACTCCTTGCACTTTCTCCGACTCGCAGCATAAGCATATCACTACCCATGCCCACGAATTAGCCCTGCCAGTGCTATTCGAGTCGCCTTTGCTGCATTGGGCTGACAAACCAGAGAGCTATCTCGTGCAGCCCCAGGAGGTGAAGAACTTTATGTCAGCACTACCAACTACATGGGACGAGACACGGTTGCTCGGCGGTTATCCCGGCGAATGGGTAGTCATTGCACGCCGTTGCGGCACTACATGGTACGTTGCCGGCATCAATGGCAAGGACACAGCGCTGACCATTTCCTTCGACGCGTCTTTCCTCCCCAAAGGCAAATACACCCTCTTTACTGATAAACCAGGCTATAAGGGTGAACTGCCAGCCAACAATCCAAATCCATGGAGCATAAAAAAGGGCAAAGGAAAAATTCCAGGAAAGATAACCTGTCTGCCAAGAGGCGGGTTCGTGTATGTAATTAATTAAAAGGTTATGAGCAAAAGATATTGTCAGACATTAGAATTGAAGAATGACCCGGAACTCATCAAGAAGTATGTGGAAGCTCACGACCGTGAGCACCACTGGAGCGAGATACGCGAGGGCATCTCCCGACGTACCAGCCAAACAAGCTGTCCTGACAAGAAATAAAATATATAAAGATATATATCGCATCTTATGAAGAAAATATTTTTGTCTTTATTGTCGCTGACATTCAGTTTATTGTCAGGCGCACAAACCATCAGTCCTGTAATGCCTGTCCCGTCGGCTGACCAACTGCGATGGCAGACCCCAAATTACGCTCCTTTTGATGCCAAGGTACTTCGCCTGGATGCCGATAAGTTGGCAAGTAGCGAGAGGATTAAGTTTGGAGACATCGAGATTGTAAGTGAGAAGAAGGTAGAGCACGACTGGGAGAATCCGGCTGTGCTTGGTATCAACAAACTGCCCTATCACTCAACGCTCCAACTACCCTCGCGTCAGGGGGAGTGTAAGGAGATTGTTTCGCTCGACGGACAATGGCATTTCCGCTGGTCTCCTAATCCCGAAGAACGTCCTAAAGGCTTCGAGGCGGCAGACTACGACGTGAGCCAGTGGGATAAGATTGCAGTGCCGGGCAACTGGCAGACACAAGGCTACGGTACACCTATATATATAAATATAAACTATCCTTTCGTGCGCCATCGTCCTTATGTCACTCAAGAACCGCCTCGCGACTGGACAGCATACGCAAGGAGAAACCCCGTGGGATCTTACGTTACCTTCTTCAATGCCACCGACGAGATGCTTTCGCAAAACGTCATTCTGCATTTCGGCGGTGTTAAGTCGGCTATGTATGTGTGGGTCAACGGCAAAAAGGTGGGATATAGTCAGAACTCAATGTCGCCTGCCGAGTTTGACATTACGAAATATTTGCATAAAGGTGAGAATCGACTTGCAGTGGAGGTATATCGTTGGAGCGACGGCAGCTATCTCGAAGACCAGGACATGTGGCGACTGAGCGGCATCTTCCGTTCGGTGCAGCTGTGGGTTCGCCCGCTTGTGCACATTGCCGACTATAGGGTGAAGGCAGAGCCTAATGCAGATTATTCCAAGGCTTCGGTGACTGCCTATATGAAGATATGCAACATGGGAGGCAAAACATCGAAAGACATGGGCATCCGACTGAACATCGACGGAAAGAACATTGAGGGCAGAGTGAAGGATATCGCTATTGGCGACACCATCTCCGCTTCGCTTGAATACACCATCGACAATCCACGTCTGTGGTCAGCTGCCAAACCGAATCTCTATCCCTTTAGCATAGAACTTATTGACAATAAGGGCAATGTATCGGAACACTTTGACTATCATCTCGGGGTGAAGCGAGTGGAATGTGTAGGAGAGGTGTTTAAGGTGAACGGCAAGAACGTGAAACTGCGCGGAGTGAACCGTCACGACCATCACCCCCGAACAGGACGATATGTAGATGATGCTACATATGAGAAAGATATTGCACTGATGAAGCAGGCAAACATCAACTTCCTGCGTACCAGTCACTATCCCGACCGTGAGTATCTGTATGAGCTCTGCGACCGATATGGCATGTATGTCATGGACGAGGCAAACCAAGAGAGTCATGGCTACGGATATGCCAACAAGGATATGGGTGAAGACCCAGCATGGAAAGAGGCACATGTTGACAGGGCGACATCGCTCGTGGAGCGCGACAAAAACCATCCGTGTGTAATACTCTGGAGCCTTGGCAACGAGGGAGGCATAGGACCGAACATCCAGGCAATGTATGACAAGGTGAAGAGTTTCGACTCGTCGTTCCTGCCATTCTACGACTGCCATCCTCGTTATTCCTCGCTATACGACGAGGGCTATCCCACACCGAAAATGATAAAGGAGAATGCAGCAAAGGTGAAAGACAAACCATATATCGCCCGGGAATATGCCCATGCCATGGGTAACTCGATGGGCAACTTCAAAGAATACTGGGATGTTATCTATGCAGACTCATCAATAGCGGGTGCTGCCATCTGGGATTGGGTAGATCAAGGACTTGCCAAACCTAAGGATGGCGGTAAGATGCGCCTGTCAAGCAGTCTTGAACTCATGGATGATGAGTTTTGGGCATACGGCGGCGACTTTGGCGACAGACCCAATGACGGCAATTTCTGCATCAACGGACTCGTGGCTTCTGACCGCACTCCTCATCCACATTACTATGTGGTGAAACATGTCTATCAGCCCATACATTTCTCAATGAGTGACGGCAAGATAATTAAGAAGAGCATGGACCCGACGGTTGATGTAGATGATTTCGACTATGCTACCGATACTACTATTGTATCTAATGAGAAGACCATCATTGTGAAGGCTATGTTGAAGGACGATACGCCATGGGCAAAGAAAGGTTTTGTTGTGGCATCAGAGCAGTTTGTTGTCGAACCGTATTCTTTCCCTGTGTTTGCTGCAACATCGCGCAAAGCCCCGAAGGTGAAGAAAAGGGAAGACTATGAGGTGTTGACAGAGAAAGGCTCTGTGGTGATTGATGACAAGGGGGCTATTACCGAGATAAACGTCAATGGACGCAATATCCTCAAAGCTCCTCTCGAACCGTATTTCTGGAAGCCAGAAAATGACAACCAACAGAAGGCGGGCTTTGCCAAACGTGTGGCTCCATGGGAGAAGGCTGGAGAGAACCGCCAGTTGAAATCCATCAAGGTTTCCTCTTCCAAAGGCATCACTTTTATAAAATGTGCATATACATTACCAGTAGGTGCTGATTACGAACTCTGTTATAGCATCAACTCTGCAGGAGATATAAAGGTGGAAGCCGACTATCGTCCAACGCAAGCTGATATTCCGCTGATACCTAAGTTTGGTATGAGAATGCGTTTGACATCCGATTTCGACAAGGTGGAGTATTACGGTCGCGGTCCTTGGGAGAATTATCCTGACCGCAAACTGGGATATGACATTGGCCGTTACGCCATGCCGATCACTGATTTCCAAGTGGATTATGTGCGTCCGCAGGACAACGGCAACCGCTGTGATGTGCGTTGGCTGATGTTGTCTTCAGATGGTTGTTCATTGCGCATCGACGGAGGTCAACCGCTCTGCATCCGTGCGTGGGACTATGGTGAGGAGAATCTTAACGTGAAGCATCCCTACGAATTGAAGCGAGGAGATTTTGTCAACCTCAACATCGACCTCAACATTCACGGTGTGGGAGGTGCCGACACATGGGGCAAGCGCACATTGCCCGAATACACCATCGACGGCAACCAGTCCCACCACTATTCGTTTGTCATTTCAGTAGAACAATAAGAATCATAGGGACAGGTACCAATGATTCTCGATAAACTAACGAACCAACGTACTTGTCCCTATGAATCGGAACAAACAAATTAGACCTCAACTATTTCTTCGGTTGTCTGAATTTCATTTGTTATTTCTTTAGTCTTACTCCGTAAATCTGGCCTACCTGACGTCCCTTATGCGCCACAAACTTCACTCTCACTTCCTTTTTGCCTTCAAGCATTGAGGTGGGAATGGGATAATCTAAGGTCTTGAATTGTGTGGTACGCCAGCGGTGAGTGTTGTTGACACTTGTCAGCAGAGTGTCATCGATATAGATATCAAACTCCGATGAACGCCACTCGTCCTGTCCCCAGAAGGTGAGCTGCAGCGTGAGGGCTGACTCTCCCTTTGTCTGCATGAGGTAAGAGAAATAGTGACCGTCGCGGGCATCGCGATAGAACACTCCTTCGGTACTGCCCTTCTCTGAGTTGTCAGTCTCCATGCGGTGGTCGGTTTCGGGCTGCTGCTCTCCTGGCATCACCTTGTCCACTGTGGCAGCCTCAAGAGCCTGACGAGCTTTCTCCTCATCGGCGAGTCTTTGGGTATATGCCTTATAGTCGGCATCGCTCAAGGCAAGCCAGTACATCATATAGCGTGAGTCGTGAATCTCGAAGAATGGTTGCAGTTCGCCTCCGGGTATAGCGTTCTCCGTGCGTGTGGCGAGGGTGAAGTGTAGCGGTTTGCCTGCCACAGGGCGAAGGTCCTTGGCAATGTCGCTGATTTCCTTTGGCAAGAGGATAGGGGCTTTGTCGAGAGGCATTTTTTTGCCACCGGCATATTGTCCGAAACGGCTGTCATCGGCAATGAGTGAACGCAGGTCTTCTGTGCCAGTCTTCATACCAAGAACGATAGGACCATACATAATTGCAACATACTGAGGTACGTTGGGCATCCGCTCAACACTGCCGTGCATAGGCATGGAGATGGCGATGCGGTCGCCCTTCTTCCATTTCCTGTTAATGCAGACAAATCCATTCTCTTCATATTGTTTTGCATCGAATCCAATACCCTTCACCTCAAAGCGGTCGCACCATGAGGGTTTCCTTATCTTTATGGTGAAGACTCCCTTTCCCTTTGTCACAGCTATCTCCGATGTCTCGCTGTAAGGGAAGGCTGTCTCTTGCCTTAAGATGATGCCTCGCTCGCGCCAGTTAAGTTCCGAAGCAACAAAGAGATTTACGTAAAGAGCGTCATCAGATGCTTTCACGCCCTTCTTGCGCGTCCATGTCCATTGTCCATATTTGCCGTGGTTTTCCATACCCGTTCCCACGCAACACCACATCGCCATGTTGGGGGCTGAGTAGTTGCGGTAGTGGCGAGGACGTGCTGATGTGAAATATACATATCCGCCGTGTTCTGGATGTTGTGTGGATAGGATATGGTTAAACATTGCACGCTCATAGAAGTCACCATAGGCGGCATTGGGATTGGCACGGTTGAGGAACTCGGTGAGTTTTAGCATGTTGTATGTGTTACATGATTCTGGTCCGTCGATGTCGTTCACATAGTCGATGCATGTTTCCTTGGTGGGGAAGTGTTCGCGTCGGCTGTTTCCTCCTATGGCAAGCGAGCGCTCCTTGGTGACAAGATCCCAGAAATATTGGCTTGCCTCATGCCATTTGGCGTCGTTGTCGAGTTCGGCTATACGCTGAAAACCTATCACCTTTGGTATCTGTGTATTGGCATGCATATTGTCGAGACAGTCCTTATGGTTCTCCATCGGGGTGAGCAACTGTCGGTGAGCAAAGCGGCGGGCGCAGTCGAGATAACGTCGGTCGCCAGTCATGGCGTATGCATCAGCTATCACCTCATCCATGCCGCCATGCTCATTGCCGAGCATACGTTCCATCTGTTCGTCGCTAAGCTCAGATGTGATATCCACTGCCCAGTCGCAGAATTTCAGGAAGAGCAGGCGTGCATCTTCGTTGCCGCAATAAAGCCATGCGTCGCGCAGTCCGGCAAACATTTTGTGGAGGTTGTAGAATGGTGCCCACGAACCGAAATATTTTCCAAAGTCGCCCTTGCGGAATGTTGACCATAGCTTTTCACTCTGTGGGAAACCGCCCACATAGTTCTTTGCCCAAGCCTCTCCGCGCTTGTCGTTGGCTTCGGCACAAAGTTTCAGTTCGGCAATCATATATTCCATGCGCCTACGACACTCCTCGCTACCAGTAGCGGCATTGATGGCGAGGGCCGAGAGATAGTGTCCGCCTACGTGTCCGTCGAGTCCGTCCCAGTTGGGGTAGGTTGGTTTGCGTGGTGTCAGTCCTGCTTCCTTGCGATAAGGTGCAAGCATTCGGTCGCAGTCATACTTCAGCAGGTTTTCCACATTTAGGTCGCGTGCATGTTTCAGCGGACCGTCGAGCAGTGTGATGTCGCCCAGCGGGAATTCATCGTTGTAGAGTTTGTCTTGCGCCATTGTTGTATATGGCATCATCAGGCACACAAGTCCTGAAAAGATCAGATTTCTATTCATTGTTTTTGGTCAATTAAATAAATACATTTCCAGAGTGCAAAATTACACTATTTATTTCATAAACCGATGCAAAAATGTTCCATATATTATAGTTTTTGTTTCATAAAGCCCTAATAAGTAGTATTTCCAATTTGATGCGCAACAATTGGCATCCGTCACTTCCGAGAATTATCTCGGATGTTTTTGGGGATTCAGATGGATTTCTCTTATTCCCTCAGACATCCCCAATGAGTTTTGTCGGGTGCAAAGGTAGCAAAAATATTCCGAATATACAAATAAAATCTCAACAATTTCCTCAGTTGGCTGAATTTTACTTCCTCAGTTGGCCGAATTTCATTTCCTCATTTGGCTGAAAGTTCATGCTAAATGTCGCATATGCGGCGGCAAAGATAATCATTTTATTTTATTTCTCCAAACAATTCGGGCGATATTTTTATAATATGGATAATCCTTACGTGAAAAAGTTTATTTTATCTGTCATCTGTCATTACTTGAATGTAACCCGTTATTATACAGTTAATTAAGTAATGACAGATGGCTGACAGACGATTTTATCTGTCAGCGTTCTTTTTTGCGGTATTTCACATAGTAGGCAGTGCCCGATGCAACATGAACCTTCTGAATGTCAGGTACATTGGTGAGATAACGTCCGAATACGGTGATGCTCTCGGTTACTGCTCTTGAGCCTGCACGCTTGCGTATGTAGTCGTATATATCCGATGTTGTGAGTCTCATAGCTTCGGGGTCGTCGGGGGATGCCGTGTCGAAATAGTCATTGAAATACATGTCGGCACTGTTGAGTAGGGCATATTTGCGGTTGTGCGCCATAACCTCCTCAATGTCAGCATTGTCAAACCAGCGGCGCTCGTTGTTTCTCACTGCGGCTACAGCCTGGGCATAGAGTTGCTCATAGTTGATTGGCTTGTCGGTGTCGATGGGACTTGTCACGTCAACAACAAAGAATCGGCGTGAACCAGACGGGTCGCTCAACACGTCGGTCATGTTTGAGGTGGCAATAAACGATGCACGTCTCCGCTCAGACTCTACACGGCGCGAGTAAGGTCGTTTGATTGCTATGCTCGCAAGTTGAATGGTGTTCTTGAGGAATCCCTCCTGCGTCTTCTTGGATATGCTGTTAAACTCGTCGATGTTTATCAGAAGGAAATCCACCATCGACTGCATCACCAACTTCTGGTTGTCAAACTTTAGGTTGTCGTGATAGCCCCAGCGCAAGTCCTGTGGCAGGAGCTGTCGGCAAAAGGTCGATTTGTGATAGCCTTGGGGAGCCACGAGCAGCGGGACGATACTATTGCCATACCTACTGTTGTAGCCCATCCATTGTGCCACCATACCATAGAACCACATTCTGAACCACTGTTTCCATTGCACCAGGTCGGTTTTCACCCTGTCAGCAAGGTCGCCTATATGGTCATGCCCGTCCCATTTGTCCGTAAGATTGAAGAGATAGTCTTCCACGGGGTCAATCACACGTATGTGCGACGAGTTAAGATAAATAATGACATCCTTAGGTCGGGCTTCGACACCGGAGAGTCGGGCTTCGAGCGACAAACCATTGATAAAGCGCGTGTCTGCAACCCTCCATCCCCAGTACGGCTTTTTTTTGTCCAGATATTCGGTTGCTCCTCTCACGATGTTATATCTAAACTTGTATTTCTCTGTGAGGAAGGATATCAGGGCACCCACCTCGTTATTGTCGTTTGTCTTTACGATTTCAGTCTGCGACATTGGTGCCAGTTCCACACCATCGACATCCAATGGCGTCGTTTTTTCCATGAGTAATGGTGCAGCGTCAGCACTGATGAGGCAGTTTGCCATCACTGGGGATGAACCGTCTTTGATGCCCGCAGGCGACACGGGTACATTAAGCAGCGACGAGTAGATGGCGGCTGCCACCTTGTAGGCCTTGCGATAGAATTGTTCCATCTCTGCCTCGTTCTCACGGCGTGGCAGGTCGGGCAATGTCACTCGTGCGATTATCTTCAGCGTGCGTCCGCTCGACCCGATAAAGGTGGCTATTGTGAAGGGCACTACTTTAGAGATCTGTTTCAGTTGCGCAAGTCTGTTCTCTTCTAAGATGTCACTTGTTGAGAGTAGCAGCATGTCGGTATAGTCTTTCACTACAAGAGCGCCATTGTCTGACTTTTTCAGACATGCCGATGCATATATGCGATGCATCGACTCATGCTTGTCAATTATATACGGGTCGGCATTCTTCACCTTAAAGCGAAGCATGGAAAGTTCATTGTTGCTTATGTTTGACTTCAGTTTATCCATTAGTTTGGATACTGTGACGGTCGAAACCTTCCTTTGCTGTTGCTTGTCTATTCTGACTAATGATATTTTGTTGGGTTTCATGTTCAAATAAGAAAATGCCTTATCCTATGTTGAACTTGCGCTTAATATTATACCATATCTGAGATTTCTTCTACAGAAAGCCTTGTCATTTCCGCAATTTGTTCAACAGGTATTCCTGCCGTCTTCATAGCTTTCGCTGAAATAAGCAAGGCAGAGCGTTGCTCTTCCAACTGTACAGACTGCTCTTCCAACTGTGCAGACTGCTCTTCCAACTGTGCAGACTGCTCTTCCAACTGTGCAGACTGCTC
>CAMBOI010000054.1 GCA_945869265.1 uncultured Prevotella sp.
GTTGGAGGAACAGTCTGCCCAGTTGGAGGAACAGTCTGCCCAGTTGGAGGAACAGCGCGCAGCCTTATTGGTTTCTGCTAAGGCGATGAAGACTGCGGGAATCCCAAATGAGCAGATAGCAGCTATAACAAAGATTACGATAGAAGAAATAAGACAGCTATAATATATATTTAACAATGAGAATAGAGAGTCACCCCTTTACACCGTTCCTGCCCGAAGGGGCAAGGATACTGATGCTTGGCACGTTCCCTCCTGCCGAACATAGATGGTGCATGCCGTTTTATTACCCCAACTTCCAGAACGACATGTGGCGCATAATGGGTATTCTGTTCTTCGACGACAAGGAGCATTTTATCGTAAAAGGAGAAAAACGGTTTGACCAGGGGATGATAGAAGACTTTCTCATTGAGAAAGGTATAGCAATGTATGACACTGCCACAAAGGTGGTGCGTACAAAGAACACTGCCTCCGACAAGGACCTTGATATTGTGGAGGAGACCGATGTTGAGGCTATGCTCGACTCCATGCCGCAATGCAATGTCATTATCACTGCCGGGCAACTTGCCACAACGACTCTGTGTCGCCGATTTGGGGTGAAAGAACCCAAGGTGGGTGATTATGCCGCAACCGAATACAAGGGTCGGCAGATACGTATCTATCGCATGCCGAGCAGTTCGCGCGCCTATCCCATGAAACCAGAACGCAAGGCCGAGCAATATGCCAAGGCTTTTCACATTTTATTATCTTAGTGTATGAAAAGAACAGGGTTATTGGTTGTCTTGACGTTGATGGCGGCAGTGGCCCAAGTCGGAGTGTGATGTAGATATCCAACCACTCTCCGATAGTCTCGACCCGATGCTCCGTTCCATGTGGTCCGACGGACTGTGGCGCATCGTCATCACGTCGAAAAACATGTCAACCAACGATAAACTGTCATTCAGATTAACCCCAAGTATATAAAATGTGAGATACATTGACTATATCAATGACTCAAATTGTGAGAATTTCGGCATTTTTAACTAAATAAATTGTGAGAATTTCGGCAGATTATTTATCCTATTTCTTTAAAGTATGCTAAAATATTTGGCTGTTCCACGGAAATGCCGTATATTTGCACATCATATTAACGTTAATAGATATAATTAGACATTTATGGCAAAGTATAATAGAATACTTCTGAAGCTCAGTGGCGAGAGTCTTATGGGCAAGCAGAATTTTGGTATCGACCCTGAGCGTCTGGCTGATTATGCACGTCAGATCAAGGAGGTGAGTGAGATGGGTGTGCAGATTGGTATCGTAATCGGTGGTGGCAATATCTTCCGCGGACTGAGCGGTTCGCAGAAGGGATTCGACCGCGTGAAGGGCGACCAAATGGGTATGTGTGCCACGGTTATCAACTCACTCGCGCTTAGTTCGGCACTTGGAGCTATCGGAGTGAAAACAAAGGTGCTCACTGCCATCCGCATGGAACCTATCGGTGAGTTCTACACCAAGTGGAAGGCTATCGAGGCAATGGAGGCAGGATATGTTTGTATCTTCTCTGCCGGAACTGGTAGCCCATATTTCACAACAGATACCGGTTCGTCGCTCCGAGGTATCGAGATTGAGGCAGACGTGATGCTTAAGGGAACCCGTGTGGACGGTATATATACAGCCGACCCGGAGAAAGACCCCACAGCAACAAAGTTCAGCGACATCACATACGATGAGATTTACACTCGCGGACTGAAGGTGATGGACCTTACCGCCACTACAATGTGCAAGGAGAATAACTTGCCTATCTATGTGTTCAACATGGACATCGTGGGCAACCTCAAGAAGGTGATGGACGGAGAGAACATCGGAACGTTGGTGCATAATTAATTAGGAATTAGGGATTAGGGATTAGGAATGGCAGAATCCAATTTTGTAGATTACGTTAAGATATATTGCCGCTCGGGTAAGGGCGGTAGGGGAAGCATGCACCTAAGACATGTGAAATACAACCCCAATGGCGGACCCGACGGCGGTGACGGCGGTAAGGGTGGAAGCATCTATCTGAGGGGCAACCACAACTACTGGACATTGCTCCACCTGAAATACGAGCGCCACATATTTGCAGAACATGGCGGTAATGGCGGTCGCGACAAATGTCACGGAACCGACGGTAAGGATGTATATATCGATGTGCCTTGCGGTACGGTGGTGTATAATGCCGAAACTGGCAAATACATCTGTGATGTGGCATACGACGGTCAGGAGGTACTACTGCTTAAGGGCGGTAGGGGAGGATTGGGCAACTTCCAGTTCCGCTCTGCTACCAACCAGGCTCCCCGCTATGCACAACCAGGAGAACCAATGCAAGAGATGACTATCATCCTCGAGCTCAAACTCCTTGCTGACGTCGGACTAGTAGGATTCCCCAATGCCGGTAAATCGACATTGCTTTCGGCTCTGTCGAGTGCACGCCCTAAGATAGCCAACTATCCCTTCACTACTCTCGAACCCTCTCTCGGTATTGTGGCATATCGCGACCACAAGTCGTTTGTGATGGCCGACATACCAGGAATTATCGAGGGCGCAAGCGAGGGTAAGGGACTCGGACTCCGATTCCTGCGCCATATCGAGCGCAATTCGCTGTTGCTCTTTATGGTGCCTGGTGATACTGACGACATTAAGAAAGAATACGAGATACTGCTCAACGAACTCCGAAACTTCAATCCCGACATGCTCGACAAGCACAGGGTTCTTGCGGTCACAAAATGTGACTTGCTCGACGACGAACTTATCGAGATGCTGCGTGAGACATTGCCCGACGACCTTCCCGTGGTGTTCATCTCGTCGGTGGCAAATATGGGACTCACCGAACTGAAAGACATCCTCTGGCAGGAACTCAACAGCGAGAGCAACAAACTGCAGAGCATCACCCAGGAGGACGTGATAGTGCATAGGGATAAGGATATGTCGAGATTTGCCGAAGAAATGGCAGCTGAGGGTGAGGATGAAGACATCGAGTATGTAGATGATATAGAGGACGTTGAGGACATCGAAGATCTTGAGGATTTTGAATACGAAGAGGGGGACGGTGATGATAAGTAGATATGAGTTGGGGACTCCGCATCTCCTTGCCTTCTCCACTACTCGTCACGGTGGCCAGAGCAAGGGCGAATACTCCTCTTTCAACATCAATGAATATTGCGGAGATGACCCTGCCGACATTGTCGCCAACCGTCGTCTGTTGTGTGATGAACTGGGCATTGATGAGGCTCATCTCGTGATGCCTCACCAGACTCATGGAGTGGTGGTGAGGCAAATAGCCGAGGATTTCGTGCATCTTCCCGACAATATCCGCAAGATGATACTCGAAGGCGTGGATGCCGTGATGACCGACGTGAGCGGTATATGCATAGGAGTATCTACTGCCGACTGCATACCTATTATTATATATGACCCCGACCACCATGCAGTGGCAACGGTGCATGCAGGATGGCGAGGCACAGTGGCAAGAATAGCCGAGAAAGCTATCCAAGCTATGGCTATCACCTATCATACCAAACCCGAACAACTGCATTGCGTGATAGGCCCTGGTATATCTCTCGACAACTTCGAGGTGGGACAGGAAGTATATGAGCAGTTTGCCGAAGCAGGATTCGACATGGATTCCATAGCCAAATGGCAGACGAAATGGCACATCGACCTCAAGCTGTGCAACCGACAACAGTTGGAGAGAATGGGAATAAAGCCCGACAATATCGAAGTGAGCCCTGTTTGCACAATGGCAGACAACCATGACTTCTTCTCTGCAAGAAAACAAGGAGTGAACAGTGGCAGAATCTTCACTGGGGCTTTGTTAAATTGAAGATTGAAAATTGAAAATTGAAGATTGAAAATTGAAGATTGAAAACCTTTCAAACTATATAATGAAACTTAGAAACCTGATTATTTTGGCCGCATGCATAGTGATTATGACCTCAGCGGCGAAAGAAGAGTTTACTGCACTCGAAAAGCAGCAAATCAGTATTCCTACGCCAGGACTATTCGAGCATGCCGATGCATTCTCGATAGACTTTGGCGGATTCCGTTCGTCCGACTACTCCTTTCCTCTGCCAGTGGGAAAGGCAGTGGTGAAAAATAACAGCGAACTGGAGATAACAACCGACAAAGGAGATGCTGTCAAGGCGATGTTCAAAGGAACAGTGCGTATATCCAAGCATATCTCCGGTCATGGCAACGTGATAGTGATACGCCATGACAACGGACTTGAGACTGTTTATGCCCGAAATGCCGAGAATCTGGTGAAAGTGGGCGATAGGGTAAAAGCTGGACAAACAATCGCCATCGTGGGTGGTGAGAACCGACGCACATTCCTCACATTTTATATAATGGTGAATGGTGGTAAGGTGAATCCCGAAATAATCGTCCAACCCAAGAGTCATAAACTCACTCGCCGCACTCTCCTATGCAAGCGCAAGGGAAATAATGTGGAGATGAGTGTGGTAGGTGGCGACAAGAAGGACAAAAACAGGGAAGTGGCATTCTATCCCCTGCCAGGAGCAAAGGTAATTAGTGCCTATGGCCGACGTGGCGGAAGGGCGCATACTGGTGTGGATATCAAGACAACTCCCAACGACAATATCCTTGCTGCTTTCGACGGTGAGGTGATAATGTCGCAGAAATATGCCGCATACGGCAATCTCATCAAGATACGTCATGAGAATGGACTTGAGACATGGTATAGCCATAACTCTAAGAACCTCGTTAATGTGGGCGACAAGGTGAAGGCCGGTCAGGTGATTGCTCTTGTTGGACAAACAGGACGAGCCACTACTCCACATCTACATTTCGAATTACATGTCAAAGGTAATAGGGTCAATCCCTCCATGCTCTTTGATCATGCCACTAACTCAGTGAAGATGTCGGTATATAAGTCGTTCCTTAAAACGGGGAAATTGAGCAAAAAGTGATAAAAACATCTGATATATAGCATATTTTCTGTATAAAACTGCATTTTTAACATTTTTGTAACACGTATATCGAAAATTTTAGTTAAATTTGCACCCGAAATATTAAAAAAAGGCGCTTTGTCGCTTTTCGAGACTTAAATTTAACTAATAGGTATTATTTTTATGCAGAAGAAACTGTATGTTATGATTGCCGCTTTTATGCTGATGATTTCATCAGCAGTGGCACAGGTGACCACTTCCAGTGTGAGTGGTAAAGTGACTTCAGGCAGTGAAGACATTATTGGTGCAACTATTAAGGTTGTTCATGAGCCTTCTGGTACTGTCTATCGTGCTGTGACCAATCAAGATGGTCGTTATTCTATTCAGGGTATGCGTCCCGGCGGCCCTTACAACGTGGAAATTTCTTATGTTGGCTACAACACCAAGTCAATAAAGAATGTTACTTTATCTTTAGGACAGAACACAATTATTGACGGACAACTCAAAGAGGGTTCTGAGCTTCTTGATGAAGTTATCGTTTCTGGTTCACGTCGTAGCAATATGAGAACCGATCGTGCTGGAGCTACAACAAACCTTGATGCAGCACGTATCGAAGCTGTTCCGACTGTAAGTCGTAGTATGAACGATATTCTGAAGTTGACACCACAAGGTGCTAATGTCGGAAGTGGATTTGCTGTTGCAGGTGGTAATTATCGTCAGTCTTATGTAACTGTCGATGGTGCAGCATTTAACAATGCATTTGGTATTGGTAGTAATCTCCCAGGCAATGGTTCTCCTATCTCATTGGACGCTCTCGATCAGCTTTCTGTTTCATCAACTCCTTTTGATGTGCGTCTTAGTGGATTTACTGGTGGTGCTATTAACGCTGTTACTAAGAGCGGTACTAATCAGTTTAAGGGTTCTGCTTATTTATATACAACAAATGTGCATCTGCGCGGAAATAAGGTTGATGACTATGAACTCACTCGCAACCAGTCACATACAACAACTTATGGCGCTACATTAGGTGGCCCGATTATCAAGGATAAGCTATTCTTCTTTGTCAATGGTGAGTATGAGGCAAATGTTTCGGCTGGTCCTTCAGGAATTGCAAGAACTTCTGAATCTGAGGATTGGAGCGCAAGCTCAGGAATAGTACATCGTCCTTTGGCAAGCGACCTTGATAAACTTGTGTCATATCTTGGTGATAAATATAACTATAATCCCGGACGTTATCAGGGATATTCACTTGACACACCTGCATATAAGTTCCTTGCTCGTTTAGACTGGAACATCAATGAGAATAACAAGGTGAATATTCGATTCTCAAAGTCTCACTCTAAGGATTCTTCTTCTCCATCTTCTTCTACTACTCCATTCAAGGATTCTACAATCTATCCTGGTGGTGATGGATTGTCTGCAGGTAAGAGTCAGTCTGGTCGTACAGCTAATGCAGGATTGTATTTTGAAAGTTCAAGGTACTATCAGATTCGTGACTTTTCATCTATTGCAGGTGAGTGGAATGCAAAGTGGGGTGGTGTTAATAATGCTCTTCGCCTTACTTATTCTTATCAGAAAGAGCCACGTGAATGGGAGGGTGGTAATTTCCCAACTGTAGATATTCTAAAGGATGGTGCTGTTTATGCATCTTTTGGTCCAGATCCGTTTACTACAGGTAACCTAAGAGAAGTTAAGACATTTGTAGCAACTGATGAGGCAACGTATTCTACAGGTATTCATAATTTCTTGGCAGGTCTTCAGTTTGAAACTAATGAGGCTGTAAATGGATTTGGTGCAGCATCCGGTGGATATTATGTTTATTCTTCACTTGATGATTTCTATAATGATGCTAAACCTGCCGCATATGGAGTTACATTCCCGATGAATGGGGAGGGCCAGTTTAAATCAAAGATGAAGTATAATCAGTTGTCATTCTATCTTCAGGATCAGTTGAATTTCTCTGATAGATTTAGAATGACTGCAGGACTTCGTTTTGAGATACCGATGTATCCCGCTCTCAAAGATAATTATAACGAGGCCTTTGCCGCAATTAAGTTTAAGCAGAACAGCGGAAACGAAGTTAGCTATGCTACAGACCAGCTTCCAAGCAAAGCGTTGACAGTATCACCACGTGTCGGTTTCAACTGGGATATTCTTGGCGACCGCTCACTCGTTCTGCGTGGAGGTACTGGATACTATGTAGGACGTCTTCCGTTTGTTTGGCTTGTATCTGCTGTAGGTAATTCTGGTTGTGGTCAATATACTTATTATTACGATAATGCTGCTGGTGCTACTGGTGGTCAGCCTAATTTCCATGTTTCAGTTCCTGACCAGCTTAAGGACTTGACTCTTGATCCTAAAGTGGCAGCTCCATCTAATCCGACAATCATTGACACAGATCTTAAGATGAACTCTACATGGAAGACTTCATTGGCATTGGATGCTAAACTTCCACTTGACATTGACTTCTCTCTTGAGGGAATCTATAGTCGTGACTATAACCCAGCTGTAGTGACAAACTTGAGTCGCTATTGGGATGGAACTTCTTATATTGAATTGGCTCCTGGTGACAAGCGCCGCCTTTTCTCAAAGCAAGGTTCTGATGCCTATATGATTACTAATGGTGGTAAGAAAGCTTATTACTATTCAATCACAGCTTCTTTGGCAAAGAAATTTGGTTTCGGACTTGACCTTGCTGCATCTTATACTTATTCAAAGGCACGCTCTTATGGTGACGGAATCGGTGACCAGGTGAACTCTGCTTACTACAATAACCGCTACTCTGTTAACGGAAATAACGATATGGAACTTGGTTATGGTACATACGTTGCACCTAATCGTCTGCTTATCTCAGCTTCCTTCCACAAGGATTATGGTAAGAACTTCGGAACTATGGTAGGTCTTGTTTATGAGGGTATGAATATGGGATATGCCGGTGGATATAGCTCTACTCGCTATTCTTATACCTTGACTTCGAATGTAGTTAATGATCGTGGTTCCAATAACCTAATATTTATACCAGAATCTCGTGAGGCTCTCAATAATTGGAAGTTCTCTGACTACACATTTACAGGAGCAAATGGCAAAGAAACATACACTGCAGAACAGCAGAAGAATGATTTCTGGAACTATATCAACCAGGATGATTATCTGAAGAATCACAAGGGTGAGTATGCTGAGCGTGGCGGCGCTGTGATGCCATGGCATCATCAGCTTGACTTTAAGTTCGCCCAGAATTTCTATCTGAAAGTGGGTGGACAGAAGAATACCCTCCAGTTTGGTATTGACATCAAAAACCTTGCAAACCTTCTCAACCACAGTTGGGGACTTTACAAGACTGTTAACAACACCTCATTGTTGAAGTACAACTCAAAAGATGGTTCATTCCAGTTCCAACGTAATGGTAAGAAAGCTCTTACAAGTACATATTCGAACTACACGAGCTTTAACTCAACATATTCAGTACAATTCTCAGTTAGATATATTTTCAACTAATTAGAGAATACAGATATTCTATCGGCGGCATCACTAAACGGGTAAGATGCCGCCGATTTTTTATTGCTTTTGCACATCACAAAAATCTGTTTTCTATTTTATATACACTGACAAATTGTTAATCTCTCATAATATAATTTGTTTTCCATCTTATATTTTTATATCGAAATTAAAAATGTATTGGTATGAAACATCGTTCGTTTACAGTGATAACAATAAAGGGAACACCATGGGTGATCGATTATTGTTCGGCAAAGGCTACGGGATATGATAGTGGCTCAAAGGCAACAACTGTGTCTGACAGCTACATTACATGGCTCTCCATATGCAGACCTTACAGACAAAGTGCTCATAACAGATAATTATACAGGCAATCCTTCAACTACAAAATGGACCGATATTTCTGGCACTTTGGTAGAAGGAAGCGATTGGGATAAATGGTACGACTATGGAGTTAATATCCCCAATGACTTTATTAGAAAAAGCAATGTGGTCGTAGCTCTGCATTATCAGTGTGGAGCTAAATCCGCTACATGGGAAGTGAAGAATTTGTTGATGAAAGAGGGGAATCTAAACATTGCTGACAATGGATTGGTTTCTGGATCAGGAACTGCTAATGCCAATACTCAAATCTGGACATGGTAAAATACCAATTCTCCCTCGTTCATACTTCAATCATGGACTTATCTCCAATCGAAGGATGAACGAAGGATGAACGAAGGTTGATCGAAGGATGAACCTTTCCCTTTCCCCCATTACAATTACAGCATTACAATAATTTTTGTAATGCTGTAATTGTAATGGGTCTTTATTTGCTTACTCAGCAATAATCTCCTTGGCTCTCTCAAGGGCGATGTTGATATGGCTACAGATATTTTCCTCGCCTATCAACTTATAGAAATCCGCCTTTTGCAACTGTGAGTTAACCTTCTCGTTAACGCCCGAAAGAACTACGCGAATGCCTTCATTCTTGCTCATTATGCAGAGGTTGGTGAGGTTGTGAATACCTGTTGAGTCAACAAACGGCACTTTTCTCATTCTTATTATTCTCACTTTAGGACGGTCGCCGAAGGATGCCATAATCTCCTCAAAACGGTTGCCGGCTCCAAAGAAGTAGGGACCGTTAATCTCATACACCTCTACTCCCTGCGGAATAGTGAGATGCTCAAGGTTGCCTGAACTAAGCTCGCTTTCGAGGTTGGGGTCAATCTCGTCGCTGATAACCTTTACATCGGTTGTCTCTGACATACGACGCATGAAGAGAAGACATGCAATAATCAATCCGACCTCAATGGCAACTGTAAGGTCGAAGATAATGGTCAAGAGGAATGTGATAATCAAAACGGTGACATCGCTCTTGGGATTCTTCATCAAGGCAAGGAATGAGCGCCAGCCACTCATGCCATAACTTACCACTACCAACACTCCTGCAAGACATGCCATCGGGATATACTGTGCAAGAGGCATAAGGAATAGGAATATCAGAAGCAAAACTCCTGCATGGATGATACCTGCTATTGGAGTGCGTCCGCCGTTGTTGATGTTGGTCATCGTGCGGGCAATAGCGCCTGTGGCTGGAATACCTCCGAAGAGTGGTGAGGCCAGGTTGGCAACTCCCTGAGCAATGAGTTCGGTGTTAGAGTCGTGGTGGTCGCCAATAACACCATCTGCCACAGTGGCTGAAAGAAGACTTTCTATTGCACCGAGAATAGCAATGGTAATGGCCGGTGACACGAGCTGCTTGATTGTCTCCCATGTCATCTCTGGAACATGTGCCTCGGGAAGCTCACTTGATATTGAGAAACGATCTCCGATTGTCTCAATACTGCTGATTCCGGCGAAGTTCTTCAATAACAAGGCCACTACAGTCATGAGGATAATGGCTACAAGCGAACCGGGAATCTTCTTGCTGAATCGTGGCGTTATGGCTATTACCACAATACTTACTATACCGATTATGGCTGTCCACATATCAGTGGTGTTCATGTTCTGGATATATACAATCCATTTCTCAATGAAATCAGACGGAACGCTTGACAGTTGAAGGCCAAACAGGTCTTTTATCTGGGTGGTGAATATCGTTACGGCAATACCGCTCGTGAATCCTACTACAATCGGATAGGGGATATACTTGATGATGGTTCCAAGATGGAGTAAACCGAACAATACAAGGAATATTCCTGCCATAAATGTGGCTATGGCAAGTCCCTCGATACCGTATTGCTGGATAATACCATATATAATTATAATAAAAGCTCCTGTTGGTCCGCCTATCTGCACCTTGCTGCCTCCGAGAACGGAGATGATCAGTCCTGCTACGATTGCGGTGATGATACCTTTCTCGGGGGTTACTCCCGACGCAATACCAAAGGCGATGGCAAGCGGAAGGGCTACAATGCCTACTATTACTCCGGCCATAAGGTCGGACATGAAACTCTTACGGTTGTAGTTCCTCAGGGTGTCGAGGAGCTTGGGCTTGAATTCTAATGCTTTCATTTTCTCAACAATTCACATTTTTCTTTATTTATTGGGTGCAAAGGTAGTGAATAAATCTTAAATGTCCAAGCATTTTTAGTCTTTTTTGTCGTTTGTGTGCGTTAACTTGATTTATTTCTGCTAAAATACGTTTCTTGCACCTTACTTACAAATTGTAGGTGAGCATTTGTGATGTCCTTCCCCTTATATATAATATAATAAGGTGTAGGCCATTTTAGTGTCGTATTTACACGTCTTAATTCTAAAATACTGTTAAATTCCGGCACTTTTTCTCCGAAATATTTGGTGGTTTGAAAAATAGTCCGT
This sequence comes from uncultured Prevotella sp., assembly GCA_945869265.1. GTDB lineage: Bacteria > Bacteroidota > Bacteroidia > Bacteroidales > Bacteroidaceae > Prevotella. The sequence continues at coordinate 11,220 of CAMBOI010000054.1, forward strand.
ACCTTTGCACCCGCTTTTGAGAACAATGGTTCTCTGAGAGCAAAAAGAAAGAGTTCTTTGAAAGACTTACATAAACAGAGAAGTAGTACAAGAAG
>CAMBOI010000055.1 GCA_945869265.1 uncultured Prevotella sp.
CGAAAAAGATAAACTTTTATTCATGTTCCAAAAATCAATGTCATTAAAATAATGGGTCATAGGGACAGGTACCTTGATTCACTCTTTCGGGTCGATGAACCTGTCCCTCGTAGAGGGTCATAGGGACAGGTACCTTGATTCACTCTTTCGGGTCGATGAACCTGTCCCTCGTGATTTTTGTTTGCCTTTCTTTTACTATTTGATTATTTATGTCCTGTAAGCATAACATAACACTTTGATTTACGTATATGCCATTATATCTCGCTGCAAAATTACAAATAAAAATCGAAAGGACAAAGAAAAAGGGAGAAAAACTTGCGTCTTTCTCCCTTGATTATAATGAATTGATAAATGTTTCGCAATCCATCACAGCAATACTTGAAAATCTGAAATGCTTGTCATTTCTCGTCAACAAAACTTCCGCACCAACGGTTATAGCAGAACTATACTGAAGAATATCCTCAAAATCCGGACTTTCAATTTCAAACGCCCTATATAGCTCATTTTCTCCAGAGGGAGCTACGTGTACTATATTACAAAGCTTCTTTATCAATTCTAATGTTCTTGCTTTGCCAATATCCTTACGGAGTACATATCTTCTCTGCTAAAAACTCTTCTTTTGCAAAATCTCCGTTCATATCCCATTCCGGAACTTTGCATACTCCGCACAATTCCTTAATCACAGGGTCAAGTTCCTCATATTTGAGCACACGAGGTTTATCAGCTGACTGAGACATCCTTTCAATCAGCGAATTTGCATAGTTCTTAACCAACCGACTAAATTCATCAACACTAAAGGTTGGTGACTGGGGTATCTCAAAAGAAATGTTTAATGCAGCCATAATATTACCTTTCTCACATGTTTCCGCCGCAAAATTACAAATAAAAATCGAAAGGACAAAGAAAAAGGGAGAAAAACTTGCGTCTTGCTCCCTGATATTGTGAATTACAATAATAATTATTTCAGAAGACCTTTGTCACGGAGAGATTTCAACAAATTATAAATGGTGGATTTCTTTCTGCCAATTTTCTCGCACAACTCATCAATTGTAGGTTTTGCATCCATAGACATAAGTTCTATGACCTGCTGCTCTAAGTCAGAAAGCTCAGGATGATTATCAGAATACCCTTTCCTTATAAGAATGATATTGAACATACCTTCGGTTTCGTATTGAGGCTCGGACAATCCTGCTTCCAGCATAAGTTCTCGCATTCTGCCTATACCGGAACCGACATGCTCTACTAAGTTCATTCGCATGAATAGACTGAAAATGTATGGATTGCGAGAAAGACTCTTTCTGCCGAAATGCTTTGCGACCAATGGAAGCAGTCCTCCCGGGTTTGTTATCTCAATCCTATCATCATACTCCATTGGAATTCCAATATTATTATTGGAAATTTCCAATGGTTTAATGTTTTTTATTGGAAATTACAATATAACAATACTTTATTGATAAGTATCTTATACGTTTTTTGGAGGCTAATACATATCGAAAGGACAAAGAAAAAGGGAGAAAAACTTGCGTCTTGCTCCCTGATTTAATTATGCTTTCGGCAGATAGCACTCTGCCATTTCGCAGATATCGTTGAATGCCTTAAGCTCTGCTGGACTGTGTTCCATGCCCTTGAGGATGTCGGTGTTGTATTTCTTGGAATCTTCAAAAAACAACTTGCTCAATACGGCGGGCTTGTCATTCTCAAAATAATTATGGGTGGCAAACAGACCGATGAACTTGCTGAAGGATACCTCGAAAAGCGGCCGGTTCTTCGACCTCTTGCCTTCTGTCAGGAAAGTTAACACCTTTTTGGGCAGCTCGTCCTTGTGCTCGGGCTTCAATGCTCCATCCACCAACCCCAATATCACGAAGAAGAAATTCATTACTGTCTTGCCATTGATCGGGGCTTTCCACACGTCTTCCAGAAAAACAAAATCCTTGATTTTATTCAACACGATATTCATCTTGCCCTCGGTGGATTTGATGACGACATCCACCTCCGCCTCCACTGTCGCCGGCAGATTGTCATACATTTGCTTTATCCATCCGTAGATTAAAAGAGGCTCAAGATAAAAGCTTATCTTTGCATTCGACACATCTGAAGACATTTCCCATATCGCCGGCATTGTGACTATCACATTCTTGCCATAGTTTCTCCATGCAGCCACAAACTCTGGTTTTTCGTGAAAATATTCAACAATAAAATTTTCGCAGGTTTCCAAACACCCTTTGGGATTGTTTTCGAATAATTGTATCTTATCATCCAAGGCAATTTGAAAACGACTGCGGTTAAGCGTCAACTCAACAATGTTCAGAAACGCCTCCCTGTCAGATTTTTTTGGCAGGTCATACTCGCAGCTCAAATAATACGTCGATATCGTCATAGTGTTTGCCAATTACCCATTCTCCAAAATCCTCAAAATACATGTGCGGAAGATTGTTTCTTATCCACGATTCGCTTAATCCTCCCTCGGCGTATGCCTTGTCAACCCGATTAATCAACGCAGTCAATAAGTCACGAATTTGTTGTTGATTTTCCTTTGGTTGCTTATTAAATGGAATATCAGGTTCATAAACAGCATTATTTGTGGTTTTGAAATTCATTTCGCGGTCGATAAACTGCCACAAGTCCTTGCTTATGCCAATAACATCTTTGTCAAATTCTTCTATTCGGGTTAAGAGGGTGTCGTGCACAATGATGGCTCCAAGGCACATGCCAACTCTTCGGCCTTCGGCAATATGGTCGGCCAATCCCTGCAACAGTGTCGTTACCTTCTCTGCATATACCCGATGAGGCATTTCCGATTCGCTTGGCATCCTGTATAAATCCATACCAGATTCATGGTCATATAGTTCGGCAAGATAGTCCTGAGCCGGCTGATAGCATAGCCTCGAGCACTCGGATGTTGACTCTTTGAGCATTATATTTGCCATATGGGCTGCCATGTGGGGATAATCCTCTGCCCAGGCCTTGATGGCATCGCCAAGTCCGGGGGTATTGAAGGCGAATGGCATATAGCGCGGCCAACCTATAAGGGAATTGTCGAATGGGAAATGGAGCGCCAGGTCATGACACAATCCAGCAAAATCCTTTAGGTATTCCAATTGTTCGCGCTCCTGCTCTGAGAAGTTTGCCAAATCATCTGCATTGAAAAACCAATTATTCTTTCCCCAAATTACTATGCGACTTCTGTCGGCAGTCCAAAAGCAGTCGCTTATAGCCAAGGCATTATGCTCATTAGCCAAGAGACGCTCAATGTTTTTTTTGTTAAATTCCACTCGTTCTTCCGCCGACATCCCGGTGATGCCGTCAAGCTCGTTGCCTTTAAAGAATTCCTTCTTTATATAGTCAAACTGCTCCTTCGCTGATCTGAATCTTGCCATATCGTGTATGCCTTAAATTTTTAGTCGTTATTTATTTTGGCTGCAAATTTACAGATAATCCCTGACACTACCAAATCTTTTGAGGTTTTTTTTATCCCGCCATTACAATTTTCGACCATTACAATTACAACATTACAATAACTTGTGCCCTATACCCCGATTTATGGGTGGATATGCTTGAAGGTGTAATGGGGAGGGGGTGTAAGTTACTGATTATCATATATTTATATATAATTATAATTATATATAAATATATATCCCTATAAGGATACTCCTGATACAATTGTAATGCATGCAAATAATTGTAATGCTGTAATTGTAATGTTAGAGGGAAGTGGCAGAGTATAAGAAAAATTGGCTTTTGAGGCTTAATAGGGTGACGAGGGCGAGAAAAGGACATGACCCGATTTCCTCTAAAGGCCTCAAGGTTCATCCTTCGATCATCCTTCGTTCATTCTTCGTTCATCCTTCGATTGGAGATAGGCGCCATATCCTTCGATGATTGGACAAGAAACGAGTTAACATTGTTTCATTATTAAACTTTTTTGCTTATGGCTATTTTGAATGGTATTTTGAAGAAGCTGAATGGTTCGGCTGGTAGCCTTACCTTCAAGCAGTATGCAGGACAGACCGTGGTATCCGAGAAGATCTCGGTGGTCAAGAGGAGCAACACCCCGATGCAGATGCGTCAGCGCACCAAGTGGGGTAATGTCATCCAGATGTACAAGGGTATTTGCCCGCTCATCAACTATGGGTTTGAGTCGAAGCCTGTGGGCAGGAGCGACTACAACATGTTTATGAAGGCGAACATGAAGGGCTCTGACATCTATCTCACCCGTGAAGAGGTGGCTGGCGGCGGATGTATCGCAGCTCCTTATCAGTTGACGCAGGGAACGCTGCCGAGCATCGTGACCGTAGGCGAGGGCGACAACGTGCGCACCGACATCAGTCTTGGTGACCTCACCATCGATGCCGAGACCACCGTGAAGGACTTTGCCCAGGCTGTGGTGAACAACAACGCCGACTACGACTTCGGCGACCAGATCTCGTTCTTTGATGTGCTGCAGCGCGTGAACGCAGTGACGGGAATTCCCTACTGCCAGTTCTTGGCCACCAACGTGGTGCTCGACAAGGCGAGCGAGGTGAAGCTCCTGGACATGGTGAGCAAGTATGGCTTCGCCACCGTGGATGGCTTCCTCGGACACATCGAGGGTGAGGGCGCAGGAGTGTTTGCGTGGGTTCACAGTCGCAAGTCGAGCGCCAAGACGCTCGTGAGCACGCAGTCGCTCATCAACAACAACGCCGAGGTGATTGCCGAGTACAGTGGTGCTGAGGCATACAAGCGAAGCGTGAAGACCTATGGAGGCGAGAGCTCTGCATTCCTCACTCCGGGAACGACCACTACTCAGGCCACTGATGGCTCTGCTTCGGCTGGCGGAACGCCTACTACTCCTCCAAGTGGTGGTGGATCGGGCACTGACGAGAGTGGCGGCTCTGACTCCGGCGGTGGCTCAGGCTCTGACACCGGCGGCGAGGACTACTACGAGTAGATGATTTAGGCACGGATTATCACGGCTTTAAAAAAGACACGGCTGGGCTGCGCGATGTTGGGGCTTTATATGCTAAAGGCTATACTAAAGTATAGACACGGCTCATTATCGCACAGAGCAAACTAAGCCGTGAACTTGCGAGCAGCAAGCCGTAACCACGAAGTGCCGTGGATTAAATCAATGCGGAGCCAAAGCCGTGTCTTTGAAAAAGCCGTGGATTTCCGTGCCCAAATAAAATATTGAAAGATTGAAAGATTGAAGTTATGACTCAGGAGAATAAATCGAGGCTTATTAAGTTTCTATGGAACCTTGCCTCTGCGGTATTAGCCGCAATCGGAACCGCCCTCGGGGTGAGCTGCGCAGTCTAAGTCGCTGTGCGAGATGCCGCCCTTGTGCCCGTCGCGGTATTGCTGGGGCGTGATACCTGAATATTTTTTGAAAGTCTTTTTGAAATAGGAGCAGTCGTAATAGCCCAATTTCATAGCCACGTTCTTGATAGTGTCGTCGCTGGTTATGAGGAGGAGTTCGGCTGCTTCCATTTTCTTTTTTTGTGATATAGGCAATGGGAGTGTCGCCTGTGTGCCTCTTGAATGTGCGGATGAAATATTTTTTTGGAAAATCTCTTGGATGTTTGGATTGTTTTTCATATCTTTGCAGCGCAGATGCCGATGTGTGACTGCGATGAAGTAAGTAAAATCATTAACAACCATAGTATTATGATAAGTAAATACCTTTATTATTTTATTATGTCTATTTAGCAATTTTTCATTCAAATGTATCGTATAATTATTAATTTGTTACATAATTAATATTTATTCAACTTTCTGGTGAAATAATTGTATCTTTTATGTTATAGTTTCGAAACTTTTTTGTACTTTTGCCGTGAAATCGATAATACTAATTAAACCCCCAAAAATGAAAACAACTATTCACAGAATCTCAGCAGCTGCCATGGCATTGCTTATGGCTGGTGTTGCCACGGCAAACAATTGGAAGGACGTTGACTATGTAGGTGACGGCCAGACAGGTCACAAACTCGACATCTACACTCCCGACGATGGGCAATCGACACACAAGGTCGTAGTGCTTATATACGGCAGTGCATGGTTTAGCAACAATTCCAAGGGCGATGCCTTTAAGTCTTATGGACAACAATTGCTCGATGCGGGCTTTGCTGTGGTGAGCATCAACCACCGCGCCAGCACCGAAGCCAAGTTCCCGGCACAGATACAGGATGTAAAGGCTGCCATCCGCTATGTTCGCGGCAATGCATCGAAGTATGGTCTCGACACCTCTTTTATTGGTATCACAGGATATTCGTCAGGTGGTCATCTCTCTTCATTGGCTGGAACAACCAATGGTGTGAAGACGCGTAGGTTTGGCAAGGTGAAGGTGGATATAGAGGGACAGCTCGGACAATACACCAAGGAGAGCAGTTCTGTAAACGCCGTGGTGGATTGGTTTGGACCTATCGACATGAGCCGCATGGAGCGTTGTGAGACATATAAGGATGCTAACTCGCCCGAGGCTGTCATAATAGGAGGCCCTTCGGCAGAGAATCCCGATATGGTTCGTGCCATGAACCCCATGTCGTATATCGACAAGAAAGACCCGATGTTCCTCGTCATTCATGGTGATACCGACCCAGTGGTGCCTTATTGCCAGAGCGAGTATTTCTCCAAGGCACTGAAGGATGTCGGACGTCTTGAAGACTTTATCACCGTGCCCAACGGCAACCATGGTCCTGTGACCTTCAATAATGATACCTTCCAGAGGATGGTAAACTTCTTTCAGCGTCAGGCTGGTATGCAGGAGACAAAACTGCCGCAACCCTCGGCACTGAACATCCGCAATCAGGAATATCCCCGAGTGCTGCAAGACGGTAGGGTGGAGTTTCGCGTGAAAGCCCCTACTGCCCAGAAGGTGCAGATAGACCTCGGCAAACTCTACGACATGAAGAAAGGTGCCGACGGAGTGTGGACATGTACCACCGAACCTCAGTCGGAAGGATTCCACTATTATTTCCTCGTGGTCGATGGAGTAAAGGTGGCTGATCCCGCAAGCGAGTCGTTCTATGGTTGTAGTATGATGACGAGTGGAATAGAGATTCCTTATCCCGCAGAGAAGTCCGACCGCTACAAGATGAAGGCCGACGTTAAGCATGGCGAGGTAAGTCGAGTTCGCTATCAGTCGAAGGTCACCGGACAGTGGAAAAACATATATGTATATACTCCTGCCGGCTATGCTACAAGCGGCAAGCGTTATCCTGTGCTCTACTTGCAGCATGGAGGTGGCGAGGATGAGCGCGGATGGAGCAACCAGGGTTTGACCGACATTATCCTCGATAACCTTATAGCCGAGGGAAAAGCTGAGCCTATGATTGTCGCCATGATGGACGGCAATTCACAGGATTTCGCCGCGGAGTTGCTTACCGACGGCATTCCTCTCGTTGAAGGTCGCTACCGCACACTCACTACGGCTGACGGGCGTGCACTGGCAGGACTGTCGATGGGAGGCATACAGACTCTGAATACATCTATCATGCATCCTGAGTTGTTCCGTTATGTAGGTGTATTCAGCAGTGGTTGGTTTAAGAATCCCCAACCGTTTATGGCAAACAGTTCTGGTGAACCCTATTATGCAAAGCTCAAGGAGCGTCCCGAATATTACAACAAGCAGTTCCGTGAGTTCTATATCACTATGGGTGGTCAGGAAGATATTGCCTATGAGAACTGCAAGGCTATGCGCGAGCGTTTCGACCAGATGGGCATCAAGCACAGCTACTTCGAAACTCCCGGTGGACACACATGGCCCGTATGGCGTGAGAGTCTTTACTTCTTCGCCCAGAAATTATTTAAATAGTCACACTTTGGGCAGACCTAATTGGGCAAATCTCTTATTTTCTCAAAGGTCTGCCCATACCGTCCCATCTTCTTGATACCTTTGCACCACAATTATCTGAAGATTAAAAACTTTATATATGCAATACAATGAAATTGGAAAGACGGGAATGAAAGTCTCCAACCTCGGGTTTGGAGCCTCGTCATTAGGTGGCGTGTTCCATGGAATACGCGAGGAAGAAGCTATCGAGGCTGTGAACGTGGCTGTGGATGGCGGTATTAACTTTATTGATGTGTCGCCGTATTACGGGCATCTCAAGGCTGAGACAGTGTTGGGCAAGGCTCTCAAGGACATAAAGCGCGACAAATATATCTTATCCACCAAGGTGGGACGTTATGGCAAGGATGGAGTGAACTATTGGGATTACTCGGCCAAACGTGCAAAGGAGAGCGTGTATGAGAGTATGGAGAGGCTGAATGTAGATTTTATCGACCTTATCAACGTGCACGACGTGGAGTTTGCCGACTTGCAACAGGTGGTCAGCGAGACGCTTCCGGCTCTTGTAGAACTACGCAAAGAGGGGGTCGTAGGTCATGTCGGTATCACCGACCTTCAGCCCGAAAACCTCAAATGGGTGATTGAGCATAGTGAGGAGGGTACGGTAGAGAGTGTGCTTAACTTCTGCCACTATTGTCTGAATGACAACCTGTTGACTGAGTATTTCGACTTCTTCGAGAATCGTGGTATTGGCGTTATCAATGCTTCGCCGTTCTCGATGGGATTGCTGTCGATGAGGGGAGCGCCCGACTGGCATCCTGCTACCGACGCATTGCGCGAGGCTTGTGCCAAGGCTGCACGTTATTGCGATGAACAAGGTTATCCCATCGACAAACTCGCCATACAGTATTCCACATCTTGCAATGACCATATCGCCACCACTCTCTTCAGCAGTGCCAATCCGAAGAACGTGCTGAAGAACATTGAGTATGTAAACGAACCGATTGACTGGCAACTCGTGAAAAAGGTGCAGGAGATCATTGGTGACCAAATGGGAGTGAGATGGAAGAATTCATAATTGATGCACATTCGCATTTGTGGCTTCGACAAGACACGGTTGTGGATGGACAGGCTATAAGGACATTGGGCAAGAATGGCTCAAGGTCGTTGTTCTTCGGTGAGGAACGACAGATGCTACCACCATTCATGATAGATGGTAGGAATACAGCTGAGGTGTTTCTGAGTAATATGGACTACGCCCAGGTGTCGGCAGCGGTGGTAGTGCAGGAGGTGATAGATGGTTGTCAGAACGACTATCTCATCGAGGTGCAGCGCCAGTGGCCCGACAGATTCTTCTGTATGGGTATGTGCCGTACAGTGGAAGAGGCTGCACGACTGAAGGCTGCTGGACTCAAGGGTATTGCCATTCCCGGTCATCGCATATCGACACCTCTTCACGACATGATGCCAATGTTCAAATATATGGAGCGCGAGGGTATGGTGTTGTCGATGTGTTTGGGTGAGGATGAGAGACAGATTGCCGAGATGGGAGAGATCATCGAGGAATGTCCTAATCTGAAGGTGGCGATAGGTCATTTCGGTATGGTAACGACATCAGCATTCGAAAGCCAAGTGAAGTTAGCTCTCCGTGGCAAGAACGTGATGATTGAGTCGGGTGGTATCACTTGGCTCTACAATTCAGAGTTTTATCCCTTCCTCTCGGCAGTACGCAGTATAAAACAGGCAGCCGATTGGGTGGGCATCGATCGACTGATGTGGGGAAGTGACTATCCCCGCACCATCACTGCTATAACCTATCGTATGTCCTATGATTTTATCCTGAAGTCGCGAGAAATTGGTGATGCCGACAAGGCAGCCTTCCTTGGTGGTAATGCCAAGAAATTCTACTGTTTTGATAAACTCGTGGAATTACCTTATATAAAAAATATGAGTGAATAAAATACAATGAAAGCAATACAGATAACAGAGGAGCGCAAGATGGCGCTCGTGGAAATAGACAACGTGAGTGAATTGAAGCCCGGAGAGGTGCTTCTTAAAATGGAGTATGTGGGATTCTGTGGTTCTGACCTCAGCACATTCCTCGGTAAGAACCCAATGGTGAAGATGCCAGTGATTCCTGGGCATGAGGTGGGCGCGACCATCGTGGAGGTGGGCAGCGAAGTACCTGAAGGACTCAAACCGGGTATGATCGTAACTCTAAATCCATATACTAACTGCAACAAGTGTGCCTCTTGTCGCAACGGTCGGCCCAATGCCTGCAAGGATAATCAGACACTAGGAGTGCAGCGTGACGGTGCTATGCGTGAATATCTCGTAATGCCTTGGGAAAAGGTTATTCCTGCGGGGTTGCTCACTCCCCGCACTTGTGCTCTCGTTGAACCGATGAGTGTCGGTTTCCATGCCGTTTCGAGAGCACAAGTGACGGACATCGACGTGGTTTTGGTCATCGGATGCGGTATGGTGGGAATGGGAGCCATCGTGCGCTCGGTACTTCGTGGTGCCACTGTGGTGGCTGCCGATATCGACGACGAGAAACTCGCCTTGGCTCGCCAAGTTGGTGCTTCATACACCATCAATAGTAAAACAGAGGATGTGCATGCCCGATTGTTGGAGATGACTGGCGGTTTCGGTCCCGACGTGGTGATAGAGGCCGTGGGCAGTGCGCCTACCTATCAGATGGCAGTTGACGAGGTGGCCTTCACCGGCCGTGTCATATGCATCGGATATGCCAAGACCGACGTGTCGTTCCAAACAAAGTATTTTGTGCAGAAGGAACTCGACATCCGCGGTTCGCGCAATGCCATGCCATCGGATTTCCGTGCCGTTATCCACTATCTTGAGCGTGGTACATGTCCCGTGGATAAGTTTATTAGTATGGAGTGCTCGCCCGAGGAAGCCCCTCTGGCGATGGAGAAGTGGGTAGAATCACCAGGGAAGGTGTTCCGTATCTTGGTTAAAAATTTGGTGTAAAGGTGATGAAATATAAACATGTTTGAAATGAAATTGCAAATATGAAGAGAATATACTTAATCTTGGTGGCAATGATCATATCCATTATTGCCATCGCACAGGTTAGTTCCACTAAAGTTAAGGTGGAATTTATTACTCCAAAAATTGTCAGAGTGCAGTGGTCGGCTGACGGTTCGTTGCCCGGCAACAACACCGGTGTGTGTGTATATGAGAGACAGAAGGTGAAATCGCCTGAGATTATCGTGAAGAACGAGGGCGGTTGCATCTCGTTTATCGATAGAAAGACCGGTAAGACACTCTTGAGGGATGTGGCTAGGGAGTCAGAACCAGTAGTGCAGGAACGCATCGTTTATGACGATGCCACTGCCCGCATGGAGGAAACCGCCAACGGCAAGGTGA
>CAMBOI010000056.1 GCA_945869265.1 uncultured Prevotella sp.
CTTTTCTTCTAATGTTCTTCTTCGCATATGAACAGTAAGTGTTGTGTCCAACTTTTTGGGTTCACTTCAGTACATTGGTTCACTCTTTAGGGTCGATGAACCTGTCCCCGATGATTCCGTAACGAGAAGGGTTCCACCGAAGCGCGCGCAATCTACAATGTCCTTGGCATAGACAAGTATGGACACAAGGACTTGCTTGGCATGTATGTGTCTCACAGGCTTCCCTGATGCTATCCAAAGCGTATATCCAAAGACAGATGTCCAGTTGTGCATCGTGCACCAGATTCGCAATTCCGTGAAGTACGTCGGCAGCAAGAACCAAAAGGAGTTTCTCTCAGATCTCAAGCTTGTCTATGGCGCATCCACTTCGGAGACAGGTTCAATATTTTGTGATAAATTCAATGTTTTTTATGGATTTGTTTGGAAAAATGAAATTAAATTCGTACCTTTGCCGCGCCAAGAAAGAACGCGATGGCAAGACCCCAATTATCTATTGCAGTCAGCCCTTCTATACCAAAAACTTTCTTGGTCAATTCAATGACTGCCAGTATTGGTGTGGAGATGTCAATGCACCTGTAGTGCTACCCCATGCCATCCATCAGAAAACGATAAAAAAGGTAGCTGGCATAAAAGGAAAGGTTGACTATAACATTTTAAACTGTAAATTAAAAGAGATACAATTATGAGAAAATCATTCGTAACATTAGCCGTAGGACTGATTATCATCTTGATGAGTAGTTGCAGTAGTGGGAAAAAGCCAAGCAGCACTGAGGCAGACTCTGATCCCCTCTGTACCTGTCCACCGGAAAGTTTAATTCATATTGACCTTCAACCGCTTGGAGACTTCTCCCAGAAGGAAGCAAATCAATTGAAGGAGGAGTTGGAAAAGCATCTGGTTCCCATCTATCTGTCCGAGATAGAAGTGCTACCCAAGAAAGATATTCCTGCTTCTTGTCTTTACAAGCCGAGAAACAGATATTGGGCAGGAAAGATACTTGGTTTCTTGAAGCAACAGAACAAGGGATCCGATTTTGTAACCATTGGTCTAACGCATCGCGACATATCTACCTCTATTCATAGACAATACAACTATGGAATCATGGGATTGAGTTTCCTGCCTGGTGAAGCTTGTGTAGTTTCTACTTATCGCTTGAAACGAAAGGATGACTTATGGAAAGTAACAATCCATGAATTCCTGCATTCTCGCGGTTTGCCGCATTGCAAGAAGAATGCCCCGAAGTGCTTGATGCAGGATGCCCATGGCAAGAATACCTTCTACATGAAAAACGGATTGTGCCAAGATTGCCAAAACTCAATAAAAAGCATCATTGGCAACCAATGAGAGTCCAAACCGACCAAGATTTTTGTTTGTACATAAGCAATGCAAAATTAATTAATCTTTGGGAGACAGCAGTCTCCCTTTTTGTTTTTTTAGCATTGCTAGTTGAATTTTCTTCTGATGGGGGCTTCTCGCCCCCAAACCCCTCGGTGTTTTCTGGTATTAGATTATTTATTCTCATCTACCAGAAAATTGCAGTTCTATGTTGAACTTGCGTAGCATTAACGACAAGTTCATTTTAAACGATATGCTGCCGAAACTGGAACTATACAACTTCCAAGTAAATGAAGTGGTTTATAAAAGCGGCCTCAGCATTAAAAAAAGCTGCGAGGATAACGGCATTGAAACTATTACTTTAACCAGAAGTCCCACCGGGCACCCAACAAAGTTAAATCCCTGCAAGTCATCACTTGCAGGGATTTCTATTTCTCTAAAGATGTATTATGTGGTCAATAATCACTCCGGCATTTTGTCATACATCGACTTCCACCAGGAGTCGTCATCCTTAAGCCACTTGGCAAACCATGCGAAGATGGTGTGCTGCCATTTTATGCGCTTCCTGTAGTCGAGGATGTGATGATCCTGTCCCTCAACAACCACGAATGCCGTGGGACGATTCAGTAGGCGTAGGGCATTATACATCTGTATGCTCTCGCCCACAGGCACATTGTTGTCGTCAGTGCCATGAAGGAAGAGGATGGGAGTGTGTATCTTCTCAACATTAAACAAAGGACTGCGGTCAACATACAAGTCGCGGCGGGTCCATGGATAACTGTTGGCCATCGACACCTCACTATATGAATATCCCCAGAATCCCTCACCCCAATAACTGGTGTGGTCGCTGATACCCGCATGTGATATGGCAGCAGCAAAGATGTCGGTCTTAGTCTGCAGATACTGCGACATAAATCCACCGTAGCTCGCACCGATACATCCAATCTTCTTGGTATCTATAAAGTCATGGTCATCGCAGAAGCGCTTCGTGCCCTCAATGATGTCCTGTGCAGGACCCTCACCGGCAGTATTCACGTGGCGCGATGCAAACTCCTGTCCAAACCCAGTGGCACCGCTTGGCTGCACCACATACACCACATATCCCATTGCCGCATACAGGTTATGAGGATATCGGCTTTCGAAACTGCGGGTTGTAGGAGAGCATCCTCCGTAGTAATTCACGATGAGCGGATATTTCTTGGTCTTGTCGAAATGCGGCGGCAGATAGAATCGTCCGCAGATAGTGTCGCCTTTGGCGTTTACGAAATCCCATTCCTCGCATGAGGCGATTTCCACGTTGTTGAATCTCTCCTCTTGCAAATCACGCATGAGTGTTGACTTCCCATTGCGTGTGTCGAGCGAGTACAGTCGGTCGGTGTTGCTTGCCCCCTGTCCGTAGTATGCCATCACAGGAGCATTCTCGGCAAGCGCAAATTGCTCCACATTCTCCTCTGCGGCATTAATCTTCCTAATCTTTCCACCCTTTGCGATGTCAATGGCAAAGAGGTCACATCTGTCGCGGTTGAGCGCAGTAAGATAAATCCTGTTGTCGTATGCATTCCATTCTGCCCTCTCGATGGCAGGCGCGAAGTTGACAGTAAGAGGCGTCACCTTGTGCGTAGAACAGTTGACGACAAACAGTTGGGTGTCCACCATACTCGGAGTGCGGTCGGCAGGCAGGTTGCGTCCGATACCGCCGAAAGCCTCTGGCGATCCAGTCACAAGAATATCCTTTGCATCAGGCGAGAACATGGCATTGCCCACAAATCCGTCTCCGTCAACGATAACCTCGTTCTTCATTGTGGCGAGGTCGAGCCTATATATATAGGATAGGGTAGTGGGGCGCTCAGTAAGGCGTGGACGTGCTACAGTGTAAAGGATATATCGTCCGTCGCGCGAAATATCGAGCAATCCCAATGGGTGATACCCGAAGGTGAGCTGCTGGCTCACCCCAGTCTTGAGGTCATAACGCACCAATGTCTCCCTGTTGCGCCATCCCGGTTGCCTGTCGTCGGGATGCACATACTGGTGCATATCCTTGTCGTCCTTAGGTCCGTCAATTCTGCGACTTATAATTAGGAAATCCCCCGTAGGTGCAAAACTAATGTGTCCCTCTGGAATATCATTGGCTATGACAGTCTCCTTGCCGTTATTGACATCCACCGACACAAGTTGTATGCCCGTAGAAGCCTTTCGGGTAAACCAGTAGCATGAATTACTGCCAGGCACCCATCTGATATTCTTGTCCGACACCCCAATCCTGCGATTGGTCTTCACGTCAGTGATAATCCATTTCCATTCATTGTTGTCGGCATCAATCACCTCATTCATTGCAGTGATGAGATAGCGTCCGTCGGCCGACAGGGCAGTTGAGCGGAAATGTGGTCCGTTGAGCACGTCGGCGAGAGTATATGAGCGCTTTGTTTCCGTATCTATGCTAATCAGTTGTTCATTCTCACATTCGATGTTCACGTCAACCGAGTCGCTCTTGTCTTCCCTTTGTGTCATATACTTTATCACCACCTCGTGAGTGGCAGGCAAGAGAGTGAGATTGCCGTCGCTTTTCTCTCCGTCGATGAAAATGCGATAGTCCTTCATCTTGCCCACATTGAGCTTCGCCTTTACATATCCGTTGGCAGTAAGTCTGAATTTCAGCAGATGCACAGCCATGTCGGCATTGTCGGCCTTAGGAGCGATGTCACCCTTGAACAACGAGCCGTTGTTTGCAGCCTTCAAGTCGATAGGATTATCGAGAAGCGCCTGTACGTCAAACGCCTTTCTGTTGACATCAATCGAATCCACCATTACAGGGCGTTGTAAGATGAATGGTCCGGCATATCTGAACTCCTTCACCTCAATATTTCCTGCAAGTGCGGATTGCGCTGCAATAATAGCAGCCGAAACAATAAACCTTCTCATATCACTCTTCACACTTCTATCTTCAATTTTCAATTTTCACTCTTCAATTTCTTCATGAAGCAACTGCTACCGTCGAAACAGTGAGTGCACACCTTGCATTTAGGCAGTCCGATTGACTCAATCAGCGATTCAATCTTGTTGAAGCGTAATGTCGTCAAACCTAAGCGGCGAGCTATCTCCTCCACCATTCTCTTGTATTCCGGAGAATCGGTAGTGGCATACTCCTTGAGCTTCGCATTCTCGTCGCCCTCAAAATCCTTGATGATACGTCGAGTGATAAGTTCCAGATCGCTCTTTGAAGAAGTGAATCCAATAAACGGACATCCATATACCAGCGGCGGGCATGATATGCGAGCGTGCACCTCCTTGGCTCCACATTCGAAGAACGTGCGCACATTGTCGCGCAACTGAGTACCCCTCACGATAGAGTCGTCGCAAAACACCACCCTGTTGTCCTTCATGATGGCACGGTTGGGTATGAGCTTCATCTTGGCCACAAGGTCGCGTCGCGACTGGTTGCCCGGAGTGAAACTGCGGGGCCATGTGGGAGTATATTTCAGTACGGCACGCTTGTATGGAATCTGATGTCCCTCGGCATATCCCAATGCGAAGCCCACTCCCGAGTCGGGAATACCGCATACGAGGTCGGCCTCGGTGTCGTCCTCCTCGCCAAGCATCTTGCCGCATCTCTCCCTCACGTCCTCAGTGTTGATACCCTCGTAGTCGCTTGCGGGAAATCCGTAATACACCCACAGGAACGAGCATATCTGCGAGCATCCCGAGGGGCCCTGCAACTGCTCTATGCCATCAGCCGTCAGCTTCACAATCTCGCCCGGCTCCACGTCTCTCACCACCTTATAGTCGAGGTTGGGAAAAGCCGTCGTCTCGCTCGTCACGGCATATCCGCTTGGCTTGCGTCCTATCACGATAGGCGTGCGTCCGGCATAGTCGCGTGCGGCAATTATTCCGTCCTCAGTCATCACGAGCATCGAGCACGAACCCTCAATACGCTCATACACCTTATTTATACCATCCACATAGTCCTTGCCCATATTGATGAGCAGGGCCACGAGTTCTGTCTGGTTGATTTTATTTGCCGACAGCTCGCTGAAGTGCATACCCTGCGATAGCAGTTCGTCGGCAATCTCGCGCAGGTTGTTAATCTTTGCCACCGTCACCACGGCATACCTGCCAAGATGCGAGTTGACTATAATCGGTTGTGGGTCGGTGTCGCTAATCACCCCGAGTCCCTGATTTCCCGAGAAGCTATCCAGTTCGTCCTCAAACTTCGATCTGAAGTAATTCCTCTCCAGACTGTGAATAGATCTTGAGAATCCCTTTTCCTTGTCAAAAGTCACCATTCCCGCGCGCTTAGTGCCGAGATGTGAGTTGTAGTCTGTACCGTAGAACAGGTCGTTGACGCAGTCCAACTTAGTTATGGTACCAAAGAATCCGCCCATAAATTATGATATTGTATCGTTTTATTAATATAAATGTAATTTCAGGCTGCGAAGTTACTGCTTTTTTCGCAAATATCCAAGAAAAAGTGGAAAAAACATAGAAAATTATTCAGTCTGTATGTATGTAAGCCTTCCACTTTATTAGTGAATAGCTATTGTGACATGATAACAATGACTATAGTCATTTGTTTACTATAGCTATTTTGATGTCTTCATATAAGCGGTTATTATTTGCAGTGTAAGCGTGTTCTATTCTATGTTCCGCACTGCGGTTTCTATATTCCGCACTGCGGAACGTACATTCCGTACTGGGGAACGTACGTTCCCCAGTGCGGAATATAAATTAGATGCCTGTTATAACATAATTATAATAGCCATCGTCAATATGTTATGACAACTGTAGTCATACATTCATTACCGTTATTCATATACATAGTCAATAGGGAATCATTAATACGTATTTCAGCTCAACTATGACATCTCCTCACAACTCCTTACTCTCGCGCGTGCGCGCACTATAATTTTTCATTTTCTTTTGCCACCTTTGCCACCAAACACCCTAAATATTTTGTATTCAAATGGTTAAGTGGTTGCAAAAGGGTTGCAGAAGGGGTGGCAGAGGTGGCAACTGGAAGGTATTTTAACTATAAAATCGCAGTTTATTAGTATATTTTTGCATTGTTTTAAATTAAATTTGCACAATATAAGCCCTCAATGCGCAGCCACTGGGAGCGTGGGCGTATCGCCCGCGACCTGTCGCATATGATATGTTGACATACCCAGCCCTCAAAGATAAGTGTTATTAGTTGCAAATTCCACCAAAAACCTTAAATTATATAAATTTTCTTTGTATTTTCGAAGATATTTATTACTTTTGCATATACAATTCGAAAAAATCGATATACTAATGAATATACCTCAATCAGACATATTGTCAACAAGTCGCCTTGGGAAAATATTCTCAAATACGGTGGTCACATACAAATACTTTTGGTTTGTATCTATTATGCAGATACATGCCAAAGAGGACTGCCAAGTCATGGAGTCTCATCCCTGGCTATCCTATGTCACCAGGTCATGCCCTCATTATTCCCAAACGTCATGTCGTCTCATATTTCGACCTTACCAATCACGAGCGCGAAGCGATGAACGTGATGCTTCAGTATGTGCGTCAAAAGATAGAAGAACGTTATCTTCCCGATGGATTTAATGTAGGCATTAACATCGGTGAGGCTTCCGGCCAGAGTGTCTTCCACTGCCACATGCACCTTATCCCTAGATACAAGGGTGATGTGCCAAATCCGAAAGGTGGGGTGAGGGGAGTTATTCCGAGTAAACAGAAGTATTGATATAAAAAATTATAAATATATATCATCAATATTGTTTGTCTCGCAAATTATCATTATTTTTGCAGGAAAAAATGTGAATTTTCAAAATAAAGACATGCTATGGAAGTAATTTCTCACTTGTTCAAAGACGATAAAGATTGTTGGCATATACAAAGCAACGAGCAACATCTCGAGGGAGTAGCAAGACTTTCTGAAAGTTTTGCCAACGAGTTTGGCATGGGCAGTTGGGGAAGAGCACTCGGACTTCTTCATGACAAGGGGAAGGAACGTAAGTCATTTCAGGACTACATTAGGCACAATAGTGGATTTGCGCCAGAGATACAATGTTCGTCAGAGCATAATCATGCATTCGTCGGTGGAATAATTGCCAAAAG
Source organism: uncultured Prevotella sp. (assembly GCA_945869265.1). Taxonomy (GTDB): domain Bacteria; phylum Bacteroidota; class Bacteroidia; order Bacteroidales; family Bacteroidaceae; genus Prevotella. Next base: position 7,436 of record CAMBOI010000056.1, read on the forward strand.
CATATATGGTAAAGGATCTGAGAGTTTGCTTTGTAATCAAATAATCTCGCATCATTCTGGATTGCATGATTATTGTCAGATTGAAGAAACATTGAAGAAAGACATTCCATCAGATGTAAACAGATGCGTAGAGAAGATTCAACTGAATCGCCCACCTTTTTCCTTGTCCCCAATTAAAGGATGCAAGGGTATGACATCGGATGCAAATCATTTGTCGAGAATGTTGTTCTCGTGTCTTGTCGATGCTGATTATCTTGATACAGAATTGTTCATGGATGAGAAGTCTGCCCGAAAGCGCATTAATGGTATATCGTTGCAATCTCTTTTACCATTACTGGAGACTTACATCGATAACCTTCAGAAGAGAAGCTCTGAATCTGAGGTGAATGCAATAAGAAGAAAAATACAGGAAAGGTGTGTAAGTATGTCTAATGTCGAGAAGGGATTTTATAGTCTAACAGTTCCAACTGGAGGCGGCAAGACATTATCATCACTCGTTTGGGCATTAAGGCATGCCGTACATAATGGCATGAAAAGGATAATCATAGCCATTCCTTATACAAGTATTATTGTACAGACCGCTTCTATACTGAAACAGATATTCGGTGAGGAAGCTGTTTTGGAACATCATAGTAATTTCGATCCGCAATCTATCAAAGGCAAGGAAATCCAGCACAAGGCCAAGCTTGCCACGGAGAACTGGGACTATCCGATTGTGGTGACAACGAATGTGCAGCTGTTTGAGTCGATGTTCAGCAACAAATCGTCAGACTGCCGCAAGTTGCATAACATTGTCAATAGTGTCATCATACTCGATGAAGTTCAGACGTTGCCAACCGATTATCTACAGCCAATAGTAGATGCCTTGAAGTCATATCAAAATATATTCGGAATTTCAGTGCTGTTTACTACAGCAAGCCAACCGGTGCTCAGCGGATTAATAGAAGGATGCAATCCAAAAGCCGCATTTCAAGGCATAGATAATATAATGGAAATAATACCCAAGGAATATGTCCTACACGACAAATTGCGAAGGGTGTGCTTGGAGATAGACAACACTGGCAGTACGTATGATGAAATAGCCAATCGGCTGTCACGGCATAATAAAGTGTTGTGTATCGTGAATACCCGCAATGATGCAAGGGAAATATTCGAGCGTCTCCCCAAGGAAGGGATGACCATCCACCTGTCAAGAATGATGTGTCCCCGACATGTTTCCAAAGCCATTCAAGAGATTAAGCAAGCACTGTCCGATAATTCAGAAACTGTGATTAGAGTTGTGGCAACCCAACTGATAGAAGCAGGAGTGGATATTGATTTTCCTGTAGTTTATAGACAAGAGGCAGGACTTGACTCCATCCTGCAAGCGGCAGGAAGATGCAATCGTGAGGGCAAGTTGGACATAGCAACTACTTATGTATTTAGCCTTTCAGAGGAGCACAAACTTTATGGAAGCATCATTGATGCCAACAATGCAAGACTCAATATGGTAAATGTCAATGACTGGTTTGCGCCTGAGACGATGACAGAGTATTTCAGGCAACTTTATTGCAGAAAAGAAACTTTTGACAAGAAAGATATCAAGACATTATTGTATAAACCTACAGAAATGTGCTTCGCTGAAGCTGCAAAAGGGTTCAGGCTCATTGAAGAAACAGGAAAGACTGTTTATGTCAATATGGATGACAGCCTTGAATTGGTTGAACGTCTTAAGTCCGACGGAATAACCTATTCGCTGATGAAACAGTTGTCGCAATACAGCGTGAATATCCACGAGCGAGACTTTCTGAAATTGTGGAGTTATGGAGCCATAGAAGAAGTGATTGAAGGCATTTATGTGGTCAACGACTGGGCTCAATATGATGAAAACATTGGATTAAGACTCGACAACCACTGGATGAACGAAATATTAACAATATAATCTTAATAATAATGGACAAAGAGCAACATGACATAATAATTTATTCCTCACCTGACGGAAAGACAAACGTATCATTAATGACACGTGACGGCAAGGTGTGGCTCAACCAATCCCAAATTTCGGACCTTTTTGGGACCTCGGTGCCAAACATCAGTTATCATATAGCTAATATTCTGAAAGAGAAAGAATTAGATGCTAATTCAGTTATTAAAGATTATTTAATAACTGCCTCTGACGGCAAGAAATACAATGTCATTTGCTACTCATTGGAGATGATATTGGCAATAGGTTATCGCGTTCGCACTATTCGTGGCGTGCAATTCCGTCAATGGGCTACCAGTCACCTTTCAGAATACCTTGTCAAAGGTTTTACGATGGATGACGAACGGCTAAAGAATCCAGATGGACGTCCGGACTATTTTGATGAGCTTCTGCAAAGAATCCGTGACATCAGGTCAAGCGAAAAACGCTTTTATCAGAAACTGCGAGACTTGTTTAAATTGAGCAGTGATTATGAGACCAAAGAGAAAGCCACGCAAATGTTTTTTGCGGAAACGCAAAACAAATTGCTCTATGCAGTTACTCACAATACGGCAGCCGAAATTGTGTCTTCACGTGCAGATGCTTCAAAGCCAAATATGGGTCTTACATCATGGAAGGGAAGCATCGTACGCAAAGCAGACATTGTTGTTGCCAAGAACTATCTTGTTGAGGATGAGATAGACAAACTCAACCGACTGGTGATGCTCTTTCTGGAATCTGCAGAGTTGAGAGTAAAAGACCGTAAATGCCTTACTCTTGATTTCTGGAGAGGAAATGTAGATAGCCTCCTTTCATTCCAAGGGTATGATGTCCTTAAGGGAAATGGAAGCATATCTAATAGTGATATGGAAAAATATGTCAGGATGGTATATGACAAATTCAATAGCAAACGCAAACTGATAGAAGCAGAAGAAGCGGATGCGGAAGACCTGAAATGGTTGGAGGATTTGCAAAACAAGATTAAGAACAAAAACAAGGAATAAACATGGAATATACAGACAAAGAATACTGCTTGGAGGTGTGGGGCGACTATGCTTGCTTCACCCGACCGGAACTGAAGGTGGAGCGAGTGAGTTACGATGTGATTACACCGTCGGCAGCTCGCGCCATATTCGAAGCCATTTTGTTCAAGAAATATGCAATGAGATGGCAAGTGACAAAGATTGAAGTGCTGAAGCCTATCAAGTGGACTTCTGTAAGGAGAAACGAGGTAGGGGCTACGGCGAGTACCAAAAGCGCGGGTATATATATTGAGGATAAGCGTCAACAGAAGAACTCACTTCTCCTCAAGGATGTGAAGTACCGCATATGGGCAAAGTTGGTGTTTATCCCTGTAAATGAACGTCCAAAAGAAGCTTTTGCGAAACACAAGCCTGGTGCCGATGAGAATCCGATGAAGTATTATCAGATGTTTGAGCGTAGGGCTGAGCAAGGACAATGCTTTACCCAGCCTTATCTTGGCACTCGTGAGTTTTCCGCATCAT
>CAMBOI010000057.1 GCA_945869265.1 uncultured Prevotella sp.
ATGACAAAATCCTGAGCAACTTTTTGTTGCTCAGGTACTTAAAAAGTTATATTTGTAATAGTGTTGCGGAATTAAGGATTGTAAAGGATAAAAACTACAATTGCATTAAGATTAATATCATGGAAAATGTTATGGGGCACTCTCCAGATCTTCGGATATAAGTGCCTTGGCGAAGGCGACGAGCAGACGGGTGGATTCTTCGGAGGGAATGTGGGAAATGTAGAAGTTCATCAGGCGAGAATAAGCGACGGTGTTCTTAACTTTCCCCTTTTAGACTGAATAAAATTGTGAATGGGAGATATTGACTCCTTTACTCTTGCAAATTGTAGATACAGTTACTCTTGCATTGTTAAGACGAAAGACAGCAAGGGCATCCTGCATTACTGATGCTAAGTGTTTGTGAAAAATTTTTTCCATTTTTTTAATTACTTTTTATATATTAATTATTTAAGTTTCGCATGTGCTCAACTTTTTGGAAGTTAAGGAGTTAAGGAGTTATCGCTCCCGTTGGTCGCTGGGAGTTAAGCCATTAGTTTGGAGCATTGGATATAAGCGCAACAACATTTGGCTTAACTCCTTAACTCCTTAACTCCTTAACTACCAACTATTATCCTTACTTGTGAAAGTTGAGTTAATTATTATCTCTGATACAGCATCGGCTGTTTGTGTTAAATGCCAAAAGCGAATGCAAAGGTACAAATAAATTGGTTAATATATTAATGTTTCCTGTTATAAATTGTTAAACCATAATAATATTTCCTTAAAGTGTCCACACTTCATAGAGTGTGGACACTCGTTTTTATAATCCATCATTTTTTCGTAACTTAGCGCCCGATAATAGTGATTGCGAAAAGCGACAATAATTAATACAATAACATCTAATTACATAACATTATGCATGAGAACGTTTCTTACTTCCCTACCCTCACCGCTACCGAGCCCGAGGAGATTTCATGGGAAACGGTGACTACCACGATACGTGGGGAGTTCCTTCGTGAAAAAACTGAGCAATACCGGAAGGCACTTGCTGAGTCGAACAAACAACTGATGACCTCGATTAAACGGTCGTGCCCTGCCATCATCTGCCAGGCAAAGATGGAAGGCGGACGTAGTCAGGTGAACATCCGTAAATACACTGGCACGTTTATGGTGGATTTCGATCATGTGCCACCTGAAAAAATGACTGAGGCAGTTATTCGCACCAAGAACGACAAGCACACCAAGCTCTGCTATGCCACTATCTCGGGAGCCGGAATAAGGGTCATCGCCAGTGTAGAAGGAGAGGTTACGAATTTAAATTACAATGACGCATGGCGCACTGTCAACGAGTATTACAAGAATTTGCTCGAACTGGAGTATGACCCGAAATGTATCTCAACTACCAGGGTGTGCGGTTTGGCTTACGACCCAAACGTCTATTTCAACCCTATTACAAGACGTATCAGGATAAGGAAATTCTCCAACAACAAATCGTCTTCGCGCAAGGGAAAAGGTGGCGGCAGACCGTGTAAGGCCAAGAACGTGGCTGCAAAGGTGAGGAAGTCGGTTGAGGACGACGGGGCTGTGTATGCTGACGGTACGCACAACGACTATGTGTCGAGGTGTGTGTATCTGATGAACCGATATGGTGTGGATGAGGATGACTGTATCGAATGGGCTGAAAAGGAGTTTGAGGATTACGAGAGGACGCATCCTAAGAGTATCGGTCAGATTGTGAAAAGTATTTATAAATCGAAGGCCGACGAGCATGCCACTATCCATGTGAGCAACACCAAGAAGGTGTCGATATCGGAGATAGAGACGTATATCTCCGACCGGTTTATCATTAAGCGAAATATGCTGAGTTATCAGCTGGAATATAGAAAGTTGAATGTTGAAGATGGAAAGTTGAATGTTAAAGATGGAAAGTTGAATGTTGAAGATGGAAAGTTGAATGTTGAAGATGGAAAGTTGAACCCAGTGGATGACCACTTCGTAAACACCCTCTGGCGCCACATGAAAAAGGACGGACTGACGGTGGAGACCAAGGACATCAACAACATACTTGGTTCGGACTTCGTGACCGACTATCATCCCTTCAGATCGTGGATTGAATCACTACCGGCATGGGATGGGGAAACCGACTATCTAAGGACGTTTTTCTCGATGGTTCATTGTAAAGATACTTCAGACGAGGAGTTTTATTTTTATGCCCGCTGCTGGTTCTTAGCGATGGTGGCTTCGGTGCTCGACGAGAAGGTGATCAACCATGAGATCCTCACCTTCATCGGTCAGCAGGGCACTTATAAATCGTCGTTCATGTATAACATCCTGCCGCCTCTTTTGCGCGACTATTATGCCACAAAGAACAACTGGTATATGCTCACTAAGGACGATTATATCATGCTTGCCGAGAACATAATGATCTCGCTGGAGGAAATCGACTCGATGACGACGCAGGAGGTAAACCAACTGAAGGCGTTCACTACGGAACCCCATGTAAAGGCGCGTCCTCCGTATGGTCGCCATCAGATACTTATGCCTCGTGTGGCGTCGCTGTGTGCCACGGGTAACAACATCACCTTCCTCTCCGACCACTCCGGCAACCGCCGTTGGCTGCCCTTCCTTATCGACCATATCGACAACCCCTGGGAGGCCGAGATACCATACGAAGGGATGTATGCACAGGCCATCGCACTGATACGCCGAGGTGAGAAATTCTGGCTCGACGGCAAGCATATTCAAGAGCTCAATGAGCGCAACAAGGCATTCCTTACCCCCGACCCTGCCAAGGAGATGATTGTAACGTTTTTTACCAAACCAATCGGCGAGTCGGAGACTAAGTATATGACTGCTACCAAGATAGCAGGAAAGTTCGCTCCATACCTCAAAATCAGTCCCACGAAAGTAGGTATTGCCATGGCGGAAATGGGCTTCGAACAGGTGCGCACCAGAGAGGGGCGTTTTTGGAAAGTGGCCGAGCGACCAGGCAACGAAATAGACAGCAGAATGCCCGGTGAAAAACCGGAGCCGATGCCGTTCTGATTACCATTGTGTGACACCTTGACACTCTATATATATAAAAAGTCGCGGAACGGGAAATTCGTTTACTATATAGTAATTGAATTTCCGTTTTCAGAAAGTTTATATTAAAAAGAGTGTCAACGTGTCACCACATCGAGGATTTTCAACATTCAACATTCAACTTTCAACGATATGAAAAGAAGAGATTTGGCGAAGAAGTATTTCCCGGAAAAAAGCGACAAGAGCGCCGTCCGGAAGTTGCACAACTGGATTATGAATTGTCCCGACCTTGTGGCTGCGCTGCAAACAATGGGACTGCCGTATGCTTATACCAAAGACTTCACTGTTGGGCAAGTGAGATTGATTATGGAATATCTAGGTGATCCATAACCCTCAGTTCTTATGAGCTTAGGATACCCGGTTCTTATGTCATTACGATCGGGTGTTCTTATGGGATAAGAACAGGGTGTTCTTATGACATTAGAACAGGGTGTTCTAATTGGACAAGAATCGGGTGTTTTAATGGCATTATGTTGCCGTATTCTTATAATACCCGTTTAGAGTGCTGTAGAGTGCAATAGAGTGCAACTACAAAATATTTTTGTTGTACCTTTGCATCGTGAAATTAAAAACATTGTCTAACTTTTTAAATTGTTAAAACATGAGTAAAGCTTACAAAGTAACGAAGCGCACGGTGATGTTCGACAAGTCGAACCCAAAGACCGTGTACAGTGTGTCACCTGTCAACTTCGGTACACTGACTACCGATGACGTGGCTAATCAGATTGCAGCCGAGTCGTCTGCCACTCCCGGAGATGTGAAGAACGTGCTTGACCGATTCGCGTACTACGTGAAGGAGAACATCAAGAAGGGGTATCAGATCCAGCTCCTGGGGTTTGGGTATCTGTCCATCCGATTTATCACTACCGGTACGGCGAAGGCGGAGAAGGATGCGACTTCCAAGCTCATCCAGAGCCTTGTGCCGAGTTTCTCGCCATCGTTCAAGGTCATCAACGGAAAGCGTATCTATGACCTGATGCCCGACAAGATCACGCTTGTGAAGTATAGTGGCAGTATCCCGGCGGATTCAGTTGTTGACACTACTGATCCCGGCTCTGGCAGCGGCTCAGATTCTGGCTCTGACTCTGGCAGCGGCAGCTCAGGCTCAGGCTCAGGCGGTAGCACTGGAGGTGGCTCCGACACTGGCGGAGAGGATTACTACGAGTAACCGTTTTTCTACCTCACCCGTCCTCTCCTGCTAGGAGAGGTTCCACCTCCCTCCTAAATCCTCCCATCCTCAGGAGGGAGGACTTAAAGCCTGGCCGGCCGGGCCTGTACTCGCAAACAAGCTCTCGCCCCTGCGGGGTTGCTCGTGATTGCCTACGCAACAGAGTTGCGATTATCTATGCGCCGAGGGCGCCCATGCGGATGATTGGTTATGGATGATTTAGGCACGGATGGACACGGCTTTTAAAAAAAGACACGGCTGGGCTGCGCGATGGGTAAAGGCTATATTTGCTAAGGGCTATACTAAAGTATAGACACGGCTGGGCGGCGCATAGGCTTGCGTACAAAGCAAACTAAGCCGTGAACTTGCGCCAGCAAGCCGTAACCACGAAGTGCCGTGGATAATTTCTATGCGGAGCCAAAAGCCGTGTCTTTGAAAAAGCTGTGGATTGCCGTGCCTAAAAAATTACCCGGGAGCATCCGCATACAGCAATCCGCAGGGGCGCCAAAGGCGCTTAGATAATCGCAACTCTGTTGCGTCAAACAATCGCAATTCTATTGCGTAGGCAATCACGAGCAACCCCGAAGGGGCGAGAGCTTGTTTGCGAGTACAGGCCCGGCCGGCCAGGCTTTAAGTCCTCCCTCCTGAGGAGGGGAGGATTTAGGAGGGGAGGTGGAGCCTCTCCTAGCAGGAGAGGACGGGTGAGGTAGAAAAATATTAATTTAAATTCTTTAATTCTTTAATTTAAAAAAATGTCGTTTTTCAAAAGAAAGCCAACTGCTCAAGAAATCTTCAACGCTGTGATGACAATCATCACAACGATTGCAAGTCTCTTCTGCGTAACATCTTGCATGGCAAGACTGTAATAACTGTAGAACTGTAAAACTGTATTAACATTATTAATCTTAAAGATCTATGATCCAAGAAACATTCCCTCTTTCCATCGGTGGCGACCAGGTCGCCACCGAGGACAAACTCCTCACTGACATTGAGCCCGGCATCTTTATGTCCCCTGACTCCGTCAGTTATCTTATTATCCACTGCTCCGCCACGCGTGAGGACCGTGATTATACTCCAGAGCAGTTGAAGCACGACCACCTGCAACGTGGCTTCATCGACGTAGGTTATCACTACTACATCCGGAAGGATGGCTCTGTCACTCAGCACCGCCGCCTGAATGAGGTGGGCGCTCACTGCCGCCCCTTCAACCGCTGCTCCATCGGCATCTGCTATGAAGGCGGTCTTGATGCCAAAGGCAAACCGAAGGACACCCGCACCATTGCCCAGCGCGGCTCGCTCGTCAAGCTTCTCATCGAGTTAAAGCAGAAATTCCCCAAGGCCGCCATTCGTGGTCATAATGAGATGCCCGGTGCCACAATTAAGGAGTGCCCCTGCTTCCGGCCGTCAACGGAATTCGCTTATTTGATGGAAAGTGGCGGCACTATGTGATGAACACCTTGAGATTAGATAAAACGACAAAGCTGCAACGGGAGAACACCCATTGCAGCTTTTGCAATCTAATAATCAAATCTATAATCACTCCCCTATCTTCTACTAACAATCTTTTACCTAATAAACTAAAAACCAATAACTAACCTAAAACAATCTGATGCAAAGATAAGCGGTTTTACTTACATATACAACAATGAAGGGCTTTTTTTTGTTTCTTTTCGTCATATTATTGACATAAATCAACGACTATCTCACCCAAAAGCGATAAGTAATGTCGGTAAATCCATCTCCCGACGCCTTCTTGTAAAGGCGCTGGTTGGTGGTGCGGTCCTTGAGACATCCCTTGTCGGCGATGTAGGGTCCGAGCTTCACATAATCGAAATTGCATTTCTCCACCTTTGCCGACAATTTGCTGCGCCCACTATACCATCCTATGCGCATGGTGGGATGCTCGCGGCGCAGAAACCGGGCAAGGATATTGACGTATTCGGGGTCGGCGTCACCGCCCATAAAACACACACAAGTGATGTCGTTGGCATAGAGCCTGACAAGACGGTCGAGCTCCATGGCCGTGAGCGGGGTGCCGATGTTCTCCCACAGGTATTGACTATGGCAGCCAGGGCAGCGACACGGACAGTTGGAGAGGTTGATGGAGAGGGTGACCTCGTCGGGTATCTCCTGGAAGACCACCCCCGTATTCACATATTTCAGCATAAAAGAACTTTAATATTTTAATTCTTTAATTTTTTAATATTTTAATTCTTTAAAACCGCATAGTGCCTGCGTCCCGCCTCCTGCTGGCGTGCCTCGGAGAAATTGCTGACGCGCTTGAGATAACCAATGATGCGAGTCATATAGTCGATGTTCTTGGAATGGCAGTGAGGACATTCATGCAGATAGCGCTTGTCGATGGTGCCGCAGTCGTTGCAGATGGTGTTGGGCACGTTGAAGGTGAAGTAGTTGCAACCTTCGCGCGCTGCCACCTTGAGCAACTGGCGATACTGCTGTTTGGAGAGATGCTCCTCGAGATTCATGTGGAGAGCCGAACCGCCCGTGAGGTGCTCGATATAGGGAGCGCCATGGAGCTTGAACTTCTCGATGATGTCGGTGTTGGGATCCTCGACGATATAGAAATAGCTGTTGTAGCAGTCACGCGGAACGAAATATCCGTCTTCCCTATCCCACTTGGCATGCTTCACGCCCACATTCTCGGCTGGTATCATCTCGCAGTTGAAGAGCACGTCCTTGGTGCGATAGAGCTTGTTGTATTTCTCGACAAGTCCAAGCACGGTCTGCACAAACTTGAGATAGTCGGGATTGTTGGAGATCTTGAGTCCACAGAACTCTGCCGCCTCTACAAGTCCGTTGACACCGATGGTGAGATACTGGCGCGACATATTGATATATCCTGCGTCGAAGAGGGGCAGCATGCCATGCGACTGAAGCTCCTTGAGATTCTCGTTGTATGCCAACTGCACCTTATGACAGAGGTCGATCACCTCAGAGAGATACTCCTTGTAGTCGATCTTGTTGTTGATGGCATACTGGATGCAGCGGTTGAGATTGACGGTGAGCACGCTCTTCGAACCGGTGGATACGCCTCCGGCACCGAGGGTGTAGCTGAATCCGTTGTCCTGAATCTCATTGCGCAGGCGGCAGCAGCTCGACAGCGAGTCGGCATTGTCGCTCATATAGGTGAAGAAGGAATGTCCCTCGCTGTACATCTCGGCTGTGAAGTCGCCCCACTCCTTGTCGATGACATCGCCGTCGTGGCTGAGCAGGGCCATCGTCTCGACGGGGAAGGTGAGAACGGTCTTGGTGCGCTCCTTGTTAAACCACTTCATGAATCGCTTCTGTAGCCACGACAGGCCCTCCCAGTCGGGCTGTGTGCCGTCGGGGAAATAGAAATTACCGAAGAGGCTCTCGAAATAGGGTTTGTCATAATAGGCTATGTTCCAGAACACTGCCTGATAGTTGCGCGCTCCCGTGGGTTGGTTGATGGAATAGACAATCTGCTCGAAGCAGTCTGTGATAATCTTGTCGATGGTGCGCTGCTTGAGCGAGAGATCCACAACGCGGTCGGGCTCCTTGTAATAGTCGTTGCCATACTCCTTGCCGATGAAGTAGTTGAGATACATCAGAAACTCGGGTGTGGCGCAGGCACCGCTTAGCATACTCGACACCATGAACACCATGTTGACAAATCCGCCACAGAAGGACTTGAGGTTGGTGGGGGCGGTGGAATTGCCGCCTATAGAGGTGGTGCCCCCTATCAGCCAGGGATACATCGTGATGGAGGCGCAATAGTTGGCAAGGCTCGTCTCGTCGTTCTTATATATAAAATGGTGGGTGAGCAGGTCGATATATTTCTCGGCGGTCTCCTTGCCATACATCTTCTTGATGCGGTCGGTGAGCAGACGGCGGTTGAGACGGATGAAATTCGACTTGGGCAACTCGCCTATGAGGGTGGCGATATTCTTGTGCTCTACATTGGCGTTGGCGTCATACTTAGAGCCTGTGGCTGCATTGGCAGCCTTGCAATAGTCGGCGAGGAACTTCAGTTTTTCCATCGTCTCGCGGTCTTCGGTGTGGCGCTGGCGATAGAGCATAAAGGACTTTGCCACCTGATAGTAGCCTTCCTTCATCAAGGCTTCCTCCACCTGATTCTGGATGTCCTCCACCTTGATACCCTCATGTATGTCGAGATGGCTGATGATCCTAGATATTAAACCGAGGTCGGCATTCACTTCCACTGACTCGAACGCCTTGACGATGGCATTCATGATTTTGTCCAACGAGAACTTGTCCTTCGAACCGTCTCTTTTGGTAATAGTAAAGCTTTTAATTTCCATTGTTATTAATATAGTGCATATTGTCTGTTTTGGAAAACTTTTCGGGTTTGGAATTTATAAAAGTTTTCCATTTTAGACAACTTTATTTTTCCGAACTCTCAAAGTAATTTTCATTTTTGTTTCACTTTTGCGGCTGCAAAGATACAACAAATTTATATAATAACATGTCAATAAATGAGAATTTCTTTTCTTAAAAAATATAAAAAGGTGATTATCCATTATAAATAATCACCTAATAACCAATAATATATTATAGAAGCGTTATAGTTTTACAGAAGATATATCAACAAGTCCGTTAACGATAGCATAGATGGTGAGTCCTGCCGAAGAGTGAATCTGAAGTTTGCGGGCAATGTTGCGGCGATGTGTGATGACCGTGTTGACAGAAATGAAAAGATGATCGGCGATTTGTTTGTTCGACATCCCTTGTACAAGTGCCACCACAACATCCTTTTCCCTGTCGGAAAGTTGTTCGCCTACGTCGCCCTGTCGCGGGAACACCATTGTGGATATATTCTTTGTAACGCTGTCCTTGCGCAAGCGCTGTTCGAGTTTGCGGATGGCAGGAACAAAGATATTGTCCTCTACCGAGGCATGCAGATTGAGCCATTCCTCATTATTATATATACCATAGAGGGTGGCTGTGAGTTTGTTGTTGCGCTGAGGGTCGCCAGGCAGATACTTCAATATGATGTTCTTGAGTTCCTTGAGCTTCTGGTCGGTCTGACCGTGCTTCTTCGAGAAAGTCTCGATGTCATAATCGCCTGGCACCTCGTTGGCAAGCAGCGAGTTGACATAGGGGAAGAGCATTCGCTCCTCATACTTCATGTGCTTGCGAATCTCGCGCGAGTATTCATCATAGAACTTCATTATCAGCTGCCCCACCCCGTCTTCCTCGTTGATCGACTCCTGCAGTTCGCGACGTATCGACGGCAACTGGTAGTCGAGGTAATAGACATGGCATGCCTGAAGATAATGCAGAAGCGTGGGGACGGACAGGCGGTCGGCATCATCGGCGTTGTAATAGCCATTGATGGTGTAGTTGACCACGGCGAGGAAGGTGTAGGTGTCCACACCGTTGTCGCAACAGGTCTCATTGACGGTCTTGTCGCCGAAACCCAGGTTGATTCCAAAGCAGCCAAGTGACTGCAATACATTGTAGTTGTCACGGATAAGTGAAATCATCTTATCGTCTGCCTCATATACCTTATGATTCTTCATATATATTACAGGTGTTTATGAATTCGGCTGCAAAATTAATGCATTTTTTCGAATTACGCAATAATTATTTATTGGTATTTTTATGATTATCATTCATTTTCATATCATATTTATTAGGTATTAATGATAGATATTAACAACGACAGAAAAGATAAAAGCCGTTCTGCCTAATAATAGACAGGACGGCATTTCATAAATATCAACCTCTCAAATTCGCCATTACCTTATTGTAATAACGCTGAGTACGTTTCACACTGTAATTCATTCCGCCATTCCAGGATCGTATTGCCTTTTCAACATTGTTTTTCGGGTTGAAATAAGACTGGTACAGAAGGAACATCTCCTTGGATTTCTGTACGCTAAACCTATCCTGCATTGTGAAGCGTTTCTTACTCTTTCTCTTCTTAAGAATGTTATTACATTCTCTTACAAGTATTGGGGTGATCTGCATGGCTCCACAGGAATTTCCACTCACTGCTTTCGCATCTCCCCTACTTTCCACATGTATGATGGCTTCCATCACTGGGTTCCAATCATAACCAGAAGAAGTTGTCGATCTCGCATCACCAGCCGAAACTGGGAGGGGCGCAAGTGTTGCTATGCAACAAGTTAAACATACAATCTTCAATACCTTAATCATAAAATAAAAATTTAAGTATGACTGTCCCACCACGAGACATAAATGTCACCTATTATTATTCGGCTGCAAAGGTACGAATAAAAAACGACATACGCAAGTATTTTTACTAATATTTAGATTTTTATGCCTTTGTAAATCAAATACTTAATATAAATCAATTAGTATTAATACAAAAACCATCCCAGAATTGTGTGCGATAACATATTTTTAGGGTATTTGATAGAACAATACATTATGTAAAAAAAAACTATTATGTTATTAGTATTCCTAATAAGTAATAATAGAGAAAACCTCAAAGACTATAATAAAGATACACATGCTGGTCAAACATAAAAAAGCCCCGAAAGTATTTCTACTCTCGGGGCTTCGCTTTGTCTGAAAGAAGGCGGCTTCCTACTCTCCCGCATTGCATTGCAGTACCATCGGCGTAA
>CAMBOI010000058.1 GCA_945869265.1 uncultured Prevotella sp.
ATCAAAGCTTCTGTCCCAGTTCTTCCACACGGGTTCCATGCCTATGGCTCTCAAGTCGGCATCCACCTGCTTGGCAGTGCGCGTGTCGCTCACGTCAAACTGTGCCAGTGAGTCGGGGTGACAGCAGTAGCCTCCGGGGTCGGTGTGGCTCTCAGCACTCATGGTTGTCACTCCGAGGGTAGCCATATTGTTGCGCACGTCTGCAGTCTCGCGGGTGGAATAAGAGATATCCACGTCGTGGTCGAAGATACGCATTGCGAATGTCACCTGAGCCAGTTCGCGGTCGCTCATCTCGACATTGGGTTGGAAACCTCCGTTCTCAGCCACTCTCATTCTCGGGAAGTTCACCGAGTATTGCGTGCGCCAGTATGTCTTTTCGAGATAACGCAGATGGCGTGCCAGCATCACCACCTCGGTGCGCCAGTCCTCAAGTCCGATGAGGGCTCCCATACCTATCTTGTGCACTCCGGCTTGTCCCATACGGTCATAGCCGTTGAGACGCCATTTGTAGTCTGACTTCGGGCCTCGCGGATGATACACCTTATATCGCTTCTCGTTGTATGTCTCCTGGAAGCATATCACTCCGTTGAGACCATGATTTCTGAGTTCTGCATATTCCTCCGAAGCCAATGGCATCACCTCTATCTGCAGGTTGTTGAAATAAGGCTTTGCCAAGTCTAGGGCTTTGGCTATGTATTTCACTCCCGTCAGCACCTTGTTCTCGCCTGTCAGTACGAGCAGGTTGTCAAACGGTCCAAGTTTTTTTATTGCCTCATATTCCCTCACAATCTCCTCCTCGGTGAGAATCGTGCGCTTCATCGGGTTTTGCACGTGGAAGCCGCAATACACGCACGAGTTTGAGCATGAGTTGGCTATATATATTGGTATGAACATATTGATGGTGTTGCCAAATCGCTCGCGCGTGATATGGCGGCTCAGGCGTGCCATCTGTTCAAGATACTTGTCGGCGGCAGGTGACACTAATGCCATAAAGTCGTCGATATTCAGATGTTGCTTGGCGAGGGCACGGCGCACGTCAGCATCCGTCTTCGCCATTATTTGCTGGGTTGTCTCGTCCCAGTCATATTTCTGTATTTCGTCGTAAAACATGTTATCATTTATTTTATCCTCCGCAGAAAGCCTTGAGGATAACGATATCGTCGCCCTCGTTCAGCAGTCGGTTGTTCCATTCTGTTCGTGGCACCATGTTATTGCTGATGGCAATAGCCACTCCTTTCTCGGGCAGTTTCTGTTCTGCCGTCAGTTCGGCCACGGTCTTTGCCGCGGTCTCCACTTCCTTGTTGTTTATCTTTATCTTCATCATTCCTCATTCTTAATTAAGGAACGCCGTCAGTGGCGAACTTGCCTCAGCAGTCATATCGGCATGCTGCACGGCAAGTCCTGCCTCGTATGCCTCACGTCCGCACTCCACAGCCATCTTGAATGCCCTTGCCATAGCCACAGGATCTCCAGCCACAGATATAGCCGTGTTCACCAAGCATGCGTCGGCACCAATCTCCATGGCCTTGGCGGCATCGCTCGGCGCACCTATTCCCGCATCTACCACAACGGGCACCGTAGCCTCCTCGATGATGATGTTGAGGAAGTCTATCGTGCGCAGTCCCTTGTTTGTACCGATAGGAGCAGCAAGCGGCATCACCGTGGCGGCACCCGCCTCGGCCAATCGCTTACACAACACCGGGTCGGCTTGGCAATAGGGCAGCACCACGAATCCCTCCTTCACCAGCTCCTCAGTGGCTTTGAGTGTCTCCACGGGGTCGGGCAGCAAATAGCGTGGGTCGGGATGTATCTCCAGTTTTAACCAGTTGGTGCCGAATGCCTCGCGTGCCATCTTTGCGGCAAACACTGCCTCCTCGGCATTGCGTGTGCCCGACGTGTTGGGCAACAGTTGTATTCCTGGTTTGGCGATATGCTTCATCATGTCGTCATCGTCGTTGCCAAGTTCTATGCGCTTCATTGCCATAGTCACCATCTCTGTTTCAGATGCCTCGATGGCCTTTGCCATGAGGTCGTTGCAACTGAATTTTCCCGTTCCGAGAAACAGGCGCGAATTAAATTCCTTACCTGCAATAATCAATTTTTCCATTTCTTTATACCTTATTTTATTATATCAGCCAATATATATATTAATGAAATAAGGGGGTTGCAATAACTTTGCGTTAAGACATATCCCTTCGTCGGCATTACCCGTTTCAGGTTCCATGGGTATAATCTCAGCCTGAACAAAAGTCCAAGCACCCCTCATATCGACCGCAAAGGTAAGAAAAAAAGCGGTAAATGCCAAACATCCACCGCTTTTTTTGCATTATTTAAACAAAAATATAAATACAACTACCTACTTGTTTCGAGACCGCTGCGCTTCGGTCGCTTGTATGAGCGATAATCATCGAGTGGTATCTCGATGTCCGGTTCTGCGAGTTCTCCCTCGCGTGGCAGGCGGAATTTGAGATAGCGTATGTTCAGTCCTCGCTCTATCCACTGTGCCTCATAGTAGGTCTGTATGCTCAATATAGTGCGCGTCTGCTCGTCGAAGCCCTCTGTGTGATAGAGGTCCTCCGTGCGGAAGAGCACGGGCAGGTTGTTGCGCTCCACCATATAGGTGGTATAGGTGAAGAGGAAGTTGGAGTCGGTCTTCACATGAATCACGCCCCCGTCGCTCAGGAATCTGCGATACCTCTCCATGAAGTAGGTGCTCGACAGTCGCTTGCGCGGGTTCTTCATCTGCGGGTCGCTGAATGTGAGCCATATCTCCTGCACCTCGTCGGTGGCGAAGAATCTGTCGATCACCTCGATGTTGGTGCGCAGGAATGCCACATTCTTCAGGTTTTCCTCTAATGCCTGTTTGGCGCCGGTGTATATGCGTGCGCCCTTGATATCCACCCCTATGAAGTTGACGTCGGGAAAGAGTTTAGCCAGTCCCACCGTGTATTCACCCTTGCCGCATCCGAGTTCGAGAACAATGGGATTTTCATTATGGAAATACTCCCCACGCCAATGGCCTTTCATGGCGAAGGGAGTATTGTCTATTACTGAGTATGGATATTGGAAGACGTTGCTGAACGTCTCCATTTCAGCGAATTTCTGGAGTTTGCCTTTTGACATCCTTTATCAGTATTACTTTCCTGCAAGGGGTGAAGCCTGAGAATAGGTGCGGGCGCCAAGCTCCTTGTCGAGCATATAGAGTCCGTAGCCGTTGTCCTTAATCATCTTCAGGTTGTCGATGATGCCCTGGGCAGTCTCTTCCTCCTCCACCTGCTCGTCGATAAACCACTTCAGCATGCTTGCTGTGGCATAGTCTTTCTCTTCCTCGGCGATGGCATAGAGGTTGTTGATAAGTGATGTCACCTTCTGCTCGTGAGCCAAGGTGTTCTCCAATACATCGAGAAGCTTGTTCCACTGTGTGGGCACTTCGTCGATAGCCTTGAGCTCTACCTTTCCGGCACGAGAGATTACATAGTTGAACAGGATTTTGGCATGATCCTGCTCTTCCTGGAACTGCACTTCAAACCACTTGCCGAAGCCAGGGTTGCCATTTGCGTGACACCATGCTGACATTGACAGATAAAGATAAGCCGACCACATCTCGGCGTTAATCTGGGCATTGATAGCCTCTTCAACTTTCTTGTTTAACATAATCGTAATATTTAAATGATTAAATCTTTCAATCTTCAATTTTCAATCTTCAATTTTCAATCTTTCAATTTTCAATCTTCAATCTTCAATTTTCAATCTATCACCACCGTCGTCCATCCATGCTTGTCTTCCTCGATACCGTATTGGATGTTGCGCAGATGGTTGTAGAGCTTGGTTGAGATAGGACCCGGTTTGCCGTCCTTACTGAATGTGTAGCGCTTGCCCTTGTCGAGGTCGTCGAGATATGAGATAGGCGAAATCACGGCTGCTGTTCCGCATGCTCCAGCCTCCTCGAATGTGTCGAGCTCTTCCTCTGCTATAGGACGACGCTCTACCTTCATACCGAAGTCTTCTGCCAATTGCATCAGGCTCTTGTTGGTGATGGAGGGAAGGATACTCGTGGATTTCGGAGTGACGTAGGTGTTGTCCTTGATACCAAAGAAATTGGCAGCGCCACACTCGTCGATATACTTCTTCTCCTTGGCGTCGAGATAAAACTCGCAGGCATATCCCTTCTCATGAGCAAGATTGTTGGCATAAAGAGATGCAGCATAGTTGCCGCCCACCTTATATTTGCCTGTTCCGAGAGGGGCAGAACGGTCATATTCGCGTATGATGACATAGGGATTGGTTGAGAAACCACCCTTGAAGTAAGGACCTACTGGAGTGACAAAGATAAGGAAGAGATACTCGCTGGCGGGATGAACGCCCACCTGTGCTCCGGTGCCCACCAATAGCGGACGGATGTAAAGTGTGGCTCCGCTCTCGTATGTCGGTATCCATTCTTGGTTGAGTCTGACTACCTTCTTCACCATTTCCTCAAACATTTCCGTGGGCACCTCGGGCATGAGAATGCCGCGGCATGTGCTCTGAAGGCGCTTTGCGTTTTCGTCCATGCGGAACACGCGCACCTTACCGTCGGGACAACGGTATGCCTTCAAGCCCTCAAAGGCTTCCTGTCCGTAGTGCAGACAGGTGGCAGCCATGTGCATGTTGATGTATTCGTCGGAGCAAACCTCTATCTCGCCCCACTTTCCGTTGCGATAGTAGCATCGCACGTTGTAGTCTGTACGTCTGTATCCAAATGACAGACTGGCCCAATCCAAATCTTTCATATTCTTATTCTTTTTTCTTTTTTTGTTCTTTCAAATTGCAAAAGTACACATAATATTTGTAATATGCAACTTTTTCCGCAATTTTTTATTTTTTTAAATATTCTTACGTTACGCGCAGCCTCTGGGAGCGTGGGCGTCTCGCCCGCTGCCTTTGCGGTAGACAAAGCCGTGCTTTAACTTATCTAAAGCACGGCTTTACGCCACCTAAAGCACGGCTTTAGCCCTCCTAAGGCTCCCCCAACATCTCCACTATCGCCTCCACCTGGCGAGGTGTCCAGGTGCGAGCCTTGGGATTGTCGGTTAGTTCGGCAAGCCTCTTCTTCAACTGCGGACAGTTGTCTATCCATCTCTTCAGTTTGTTCCATGCCGACAAGGCAAGCAATGTCGGGAAATACGTCTGCGCCAGCTCCATGCGCCCATACGTCCGGATTTTGAATTCTTGTTGTCTCATTTTTCTCTAATTTTACGTTTAACTTATTGAAAACCAATATTATATCCTATTATATCATATAACTCACCAATGCGCCTCAGCAATGTTGTATCTTTGCATTGTGAATTGAATCACACAATATTATTAACCCTTTAACACATCATTATCGTATGATTCGTTATTATCTTTATCAGTGGCAGGCCAAGGGCAATCTCCAGGGCCTGTGGTTCGCCAGGGCGGCAAGTGACGAAACCCTCAACCTCGAGGCTCTCTCCGAGCACATGCACAGTCACAACTGCCCCTATTCGCAAGGCACCATCCTCGGTGTGCTCCGCGACGCGGTCAAGTGCACCAAGGAGCTCTTGCTCGAGGGCAAGAAGGTGAAGTTCGACAACCTCGCACTCTTCTCTGTCGGCATCAAGGGCACTGGCGTCCTCAATCAGAAGGAGTATTCGGTGCAGAAGAATGTAGATGGACTCCGACTCCTCGCACGTGCCACCGGCGACCTCAGCACCACGCGCCTCTTCCTCGACTCGCAACTCAAGGAGGTGAAGTACTACGGCGAGGGCACCGTCATCGACGACACGCCCAATGACGGCACCGACAACACCGGCGGCGGAGAGCCCTCTGGCAGCGGAGAGCCCTCTGGCGGCGGTAGCGACAACTCTGGCAGCGGAGAGCCCTCTGGCGGCGGAGAGGACTACTACGAGTAGTCGGTGCAACTGAGTCATTAACCCTTTAATCTTTATTAATCCATGTCTCCACTATTGAAGCGCAGACTGGTTAAGATTGCCTTCAACGTCCTCGCGGCGGCTGTCGCCGCCCTGGGGACGGCGTTCGGAATCACCAGCTGCATCAACCCATGAAAAACACACCAACGCATGAGAACTATCACGCTTATCGTCATTCATTGTTCCGCCACGCGCGAAGACCGTGAGTACGGCTTCGAGGCATGCCGACACGACCACATCCACAACCGCAGGTACAGCGACATCGGCTATCACTACTACATCACGCGCGACGGCGAGATACACAAGGGACGCGACGTCGATCGCATAGGTGCCCACTGCAAGGGACACAACGCCCACTCCATCGGAATATGCTACGAGGGTGGTCTTGATGCCGACGGCAGACCGAAGGACACGCGCACCATGCCCCAGAGGGGCGCAATGCTCGCACTGCTTCGCGAGCTCAAGAAGAGCTATCCGCGCGCCTTCATCCTCGGACATCATGACCTCAACCCGATGAAGGAGTGCCCCTGTTTCGGGGCTGCATCCGAATATTCCTCTATCTGACATCAATCCACGGTGCCGCCAAGTCGGTGCCGTGGATTATTGTTTTGAGCAAATGCTCCTGGCACTCCTTCTCGCCCTTCATCTCCACGTATCTGCCGCTCGCCATGCGGATGTAGTACATACGGCCCGTGTGGCATATCTCCTGGTCGCGCACCTTCAGCACGCTCACCACCGTGTAGGAGGGGTTGGCGCTGCCGGCATCGTCGTCGGCAAGCTCCTGCGGGAACACCCTCTTCACCGACAGCAGGAAGTCGCACACGTTGGCCCAGTGGGCACTGCCCGACACGGTGTATTCATCCACCTCCTCGTATTTGCCCGCAGCGTCCTTCTGCAACTTGCGCGGATGAGCCACCACTGCCACCCACACCTTCCTGCGCCGTGCCCACGCCTGCAGCGAGGTGAGCATCTGCTTGATCTGCTGCGTCTCGTTCTCGGTGGGGCGGTCGGGCTCAAGGTAGAGATAGGGGTCGATATACAGCATGTGCACTCTGCGCAGCCTCGATGCCTCGTCGGCAAGGCGCATGATGTTCGACGGTGTGGGCGCTGTGGTGCCCATGTCGAGATTCACCATGTGGGCGTCGAGATAGAGCAGTGCGTTGTCCATCTGCGTGTCGTCCATGTCCTCGGTGTGGCTCTCGCCAGTGACAAGGCGCACGAAGCTCGCCACGTGCTTGTCCTTGTTGGGTTCCTCAAACGAGCAGAAGCACACGTTGAACCGTCGCTCCGAGCACATCAGCCTTGCCGCGAGGCAGCGACACCAGTCGGTCTTGCCGCAGTTGGGCTTGCCCGTCACCACTATCAGTCCGCCCTCGTCGGTGAGCATCAGGTGGCGGTCGGTCAGAGGTCCCATGCCCGTGGGAAATCCGTGGTCGTAATTGCCGCGCAGCACCTCCTTCACTCCAGCCGTCCTGCTGCCCACATACACTATCTCGCTGCTGGTGGTGAAGCGTGTGGTGAGTATTGTGCGCTGCACTGCCTCCTTGCCTCCTGCCACGTAGAGCGAGGTGAAGTCGAGGGCTACGTCGAGCCGCACCATGCCCACACTGTAGTCGCGCGACAGCAACTGCCTCAGACTGTTGCGCATGGTGCGACCGGCGTGGGTGTTGTCGCAGCACACTATCACTCGCTTCAGGGGGTCGAGCCACTGTCTGAAGGGCTTTAGCGAGCGTTCGGGGTCGCTGTCCTTGCCGCCGTGGATGGCTATGGCGAAGGGATAGCCGCATGCCATCATGGTGAGGCAGTCGCGCTCGGTGTTGGTGATGATGAGCGTCTCGGGCTGAGCCTTCAGATAGTCGGGATTGAGGCAGTCGATGTTGAAGGGCGGCTGTGGCAGGGCATCGTCGTCGAGCCTCACGCGGTCGATGTCGCCCGTGGTGGCTGCCTCGAAGCACATGGCCACTGCCTTACTGCCCACGGTGGTCACATAGCACAGGGCGTCGGTCTGCAGCGGTCCGAAGTTGTGCACGGCGGCACGGCAGCGGTAGTCATACAGGCGTTCCTCTATGCCCCTGCGCTCCATCAACGCCTTCACAGCGTCATTCTCGCCCACGAGGGTGAGCGGTGCGAGCAGTCGCTGCGGCAACTGGTAGTAGTCGTTACTCGTTATCTCCATGTCTGCGCTTCATCTCTATCCATTCGTGCTTCATCCTACTCCATCGCCAGTTGTCGCCGGGGCGTGGCGGCGCGTCGGGCGGTATCACCTCCACCTGGCGGTCGAGCGTGTTGTCGTAGAGCCGCTGCCCGTCTTCTGTCATCCACTCGTACGCACTCAGCGGGCGGCGAGCGCGCTCCTGCTCCTGCTGCTTCTTCACCTGCGTGCGCTCCGCCTTGTGCCACGAGGCGCGGCATATCGTTATTGTCTGACTGAGCATCGCCTTGATGTATTTGCTGTGCAGCAGGTTGGTGAGCCATGCCGCACGGGCGTTGACGTCCATCTTGGCGAGACGCTCGTAGTTGGCCTTGAAATACTTGGTGATGGTGTGGCGCATGAGCACGTTGACCACATCCTCAGCCTGCCGTTGGTCGAACTGCTGCGAGAAGTTGTTCAAGGGTGCCTTCAGCTGCTTCATGATGTCATCAAACAGATACCGCCGCTTGGTGAGTGTGTCCTCGACAAACTCATCAACGACCTCTTCGTTGATTCTTTCTGAAAGAACAGAAATACTATCAGTATTATTTATAATACTAATATTGCGCCCGGATTTCGGGCTCGTTTTTGGGCTCGGTTTCGGAGTTTCCCCCTTTGTCTTCAAAGCAGCATCGACGTAATATAAAGGCGATGCAAAGAATCGTATTCCGTAGCAGTTCAAGTCGGCCTCGTTGCAGCGTTCAACTACAAAAACGCCACTTTCAACAACGACATTCACAAGTTGCTTGGGCGAATGACACCTTAGCGCCAACGCTATCATGTTGAAGTTGCTTGCAGGGTATTTACCTTGCGCGTCCATTAGAAGGTTCACATCAGTGCCAAGCAGTAGTTTTATGAGTCTTATCTGCATGGCATGAGTGATGTCACGGTTATTATCCCATTGCCTTATCAGGCTTCCCAAATAGGCAATATTCACTGTCTGTTTTCGTCCCATATCCTTTTTTTAGGACAAAACTACGAATAAAGCGTGGATAAAAAAAGAAAGCGCCCCTATCGGGGGCGCTTTTAACCAAATTTCAGATAATTTCGTTATAAATTAAGATTTTCCTAATTTTGTTAAGCCATTTCACAAGTTCACTGCCAGAGGGGGCAGTCCTTGAAAGTTCTTCACAAATGGCAGAGTTTAAGTACACGAATTCGTGCAAATTGAGAACGTCTGACTTTAAAAGTCTGTTCTCTTAGGCTCGCCTAAAAAATCCACTGCGCCTATGCAGCGCATCCTCTACGGCCTTTCTCCTTCTGGGGAAAAGCCTGTCATACTTCATCAGCACCAACCTCGTGACACTGATTGCCTTTTCTAAACTTTTTTCCATAATTACTTATAT
>CAMBOI010000059.1 GCA_945869265.1 uncultured Prevotella sp.
ATGAAATACAATATACGGAAAAAGCAGTCGTGGCTCAAAATTGGTCTTGTGGCAGTAACGGCGTTGGTGTTCACCGCCTTTTGGCTCGTGGGGTATGACATGCCCTATGAGGAAGATGCCGACTTCAATGCCCCATTGCTCACCGACATGCTCATGGGATATATTTACCTGCTGTTGGCTGTATGCATCGGAGTGACGGTATATTCGGTGATACATGGCATCAAGACAAGCGGGCGACAGGGCCTTACGGAGAACGGTGTACCGGCGGGGCGCATAACCATTGCCACCTGGCTGGCAACGGCAATACTTCTCGCCCTGACATTCGCCATCGGATCGACAGACCCGATAAAGGTGAACGGCAAGGACTTCAGCGAGAGCCTTTGGCTTAGGTTGTCGGATATGTTCATCATCTCGTCGGGGGTGATGATACTGATTGCGATAGCGGCAGTGGTGTTCGGAATGTCGGGCTATTCAAGAAGAATGAAATAATATGTTGTTCGGAAAGAAGAAAAAAAAGGAAGTGCCAGGATTGGACACCACGTCAACGGCAGACATTTCGTTTATGCTGTTGATATTCTTCCTCGTCACCACGTCATTGGACACCGACGAGGGTTTGACACGCTATCTGCCTCCAATGCCGCAGAAGAACGAGCAAAAGCAGATGGACGTCAACCGCAACGACATCATGAACATCAGTATTGACGACGATGACCGCATGACATGCAACGGCGACACCATCAACGCCCGCCAACTGACCGAGAGAGTGGCATCGTTCGTCATAGAAAGAGGAAAGACACACGTGATATCCGTGAAGGCAGACAGGCAAACGAGCTACGAGGCATATTTCGCCATGCAGAACTCCATAGTGAATGCCTACTCCGACGTGCGCGACAAGATGGCACGACGCGAATATAACACACCATTCGCCAAATGCTCGCAACAAGAGCGCGACGAGATATCAAGGAAATATCCCCAACGCATATCCGAGGCAGAACCCACCTCGCAAGACAGTGGTCAAGAAAGAGAGGAAGGAGGTGGGGAATGAGTATGTTCAAGCGCAAGGACCATAGTGTGCCGGTACTGAATACAGCGTCATTACCCGACCTTATCTTCACTGTGCTGTTCTTCTTCATGATTGTCACCCACATGAAGGAAAACCAGATGAAGGTGAAATATCAGGTGCCGCAGGGCACAAGGCTCGAGCGACTTGCCAAGAAATCCACTGTGTCTCACATATACATCGGCAAGCCATACAAGGGTGGGGGCGGCGATGCAGTGCAGGTGAACGACAAGATAGTGGATATGGCAGAAATAGAAGACTTCATCGCTGCCGAGCGCAAAAGAATGTCGCCTGATGACGCACGAAACATGACAGTGAGCATCAAGGCCGACAAAAAAGTCGACATGGGAGTAGTCACCGATGTCAAACAGGCACTCAGAAGGGCAAATGCCCTCAAAATACTATACTCGGGAAAAAAATCAACTAAAAAAAATAAATAAAATGGCAAACCAGAAGATTGACAAACTCGACAAGCAGATTCTGACTATGATAGCAGAAGACGCACGTGTGCCTTTCTTGGAGGTGGCAAGAGCCTGCAACGTGAGCGGGGCTGCCATTCACCAGCGCATACAGAAACTGTCGAACGCCGGTATTATCAAGGGGTCGAAATTCATAGTTGACCCCGAGAAGATAGGCTATGAGACTTGTGCCTTTATTGGCCTTAACCTCAAAAACCCGGAAAACTTCGACAGGGTGGTGGAGGAGTTGAAGAGGATACCCGAAGTGGTGGAATGTCACTATACAACAGGCGACTTCGACCTCTTTATCAAGATATACGCCCTCAACAACCACCATCTGCTGAATATCATCCACGACAAACTGCAACCTTTAGGACTTTCGCGCAGTGAGTCTATAATCTCATTCAACTCAGCCATCAACCGACAGATTCCCATCGTCGATATCCCCGTGGCAGAGGAAGAATAGATTATTCTCTTGAATAATCCACGAAAGAATATCTATAGGCGTGACGGTCATCTATATCATGATCTTCACGCCCTATTTCTTTCCATCCCTTGTCATAAGGCGGAAAGAACACGTCGGCGGCTTCGGGGGTGTCGTCAATCTCAGTGAGGCACAGACGATCGGCAATCTCCATCGCCTGAGTATATACCGAGGCACCACCTATTATATATATATCATCATTGTCGATGCCATGATGGGCACATTCATCCAGTGAGCAATGACTCAACGCCTCGTCGAGAGAGGCATAGCACTCGCAACCGGGGAAATTGCTTTGACTGCGACTGAGCACGATGTTGCGCCTGTTGGGCAATGCGCCCTTGGGCAGCGAGAGGAATGTGTTGCGCCCCATGATGATGGTATGACCAGTCGTGAGAGCCTTAAACCGCTTGAGGTCGTTGGGCAACCAATACAATAGTTTATTATCTAATCCTATGCCGAGGTTCTTTGCCACGGCAGCAATCACGTTTATTCTCATACGTCCTTTAACTCCTTTAACTCCTTTAATTCCTTTAACTCATAAATATCACACCGACACCGCAGCCTTGATATGCGGCCATGGGTCGTAACCTTCGAGTTGGAAATCCTCGTATTTAAAGTCGAAGATATCCTTCACGTCGGGATTGATCACCATGCGCGGCAATGGGCGTGGAGCACGGGTGAGCTGGAGTTTTGCCTGTTCGATATGGTTGAGATATAGATGTGTGTCGCCAGTGGTATGGATAAAGTCGCCAGCCTTCAATCCCGTCACCTGTGCCATCATCTGCAGCAACAAGGCATACGATGCGATATTAAACGGCACACCAAGGAATGTGTCGGCAGAGCGCTGATAGAGCTGTAGGCTCAAACGACCTTTGGCTACATAAAACTGGAACATCGTGTGACAAGGAGGCAATGCCATGCGCTCCACCTCAGCCACATTCCACGCACTCACAATCATTCGGCGCGAGTCGGGATTGTTCTTTATCTGATTCACCACATTCTGAATCTGGTCGATAGTGCCGCCGTTTTCGTCGGGCCATGAGCGCCATTGATGTCCATACACCGGACCGAGTTCACCGTTTTCGTCAGCCCACTCGTCCCAGATGCTCACCCCGTGGTCTTTCAGATACTTGATATTGGTGTCGCCACGCAGAAACCACAGTAACTCGTAGATAATTGACTTAAGATGAAGTTTCTTGGTGGTGAGGAGCGGAAATCCGTCCTCAAGATTAAACCTCATCTGATTGCCGAAGACACTGATAGTGCCAGTGCCCGTGCGGTCTTCTTTCTTTACGCCCTCCGTCAATATACGATCGAGCAGGTCTAAATATTGCTTCATATCTTAATTTTTAATTCTTAATATTTTAATTTCTCCCTCGGGGATATGCGAACTCTTTATTCTCCACTCCTTGGGATAGAGATTGTTGGCACGACTGCCAAGGTTTTTCGCTTGCCCGAGCGGTATGCCGAGATAAGCGACGTTGACAATGCCACGAGGAGCATCATCGGGCAGACGTATTGCCTCGCGACGCAGGTAAGCTATCGCCGTGGGATAATCAATCTCAACCATCGGACATCCTTCGTCTATCCTCTGCAATTCCAACTGATGCAATACAGGTGGAAGCTTGTCGAGCGACGGATTCTTCTGTGCCTTCCACTCACCCTGCTTGCGCATCACTGCCATAAAGATTCCCTCGCCACGAGTCACACCCGGAATAAATCGATAGACAGGACCGTCGAACCCCGGGAGCAACGACCCCGTGACATGCCATTCCTCCTGCACATCCACGGGCAGTAACTCCGCTTCATATTCTTCCGTAATCCATCGCACGTTCTCCTCGTTCTCATGCGTGTTAAACGTGCATGTACTGTAGATAAGCAACCCCCCAGGGCGCAGGCATTTCCATGCCTCTGCCACTATCTCGCGCTGCAGCATCCGGCATTTCTCAACGTTCTGCTCGCTCCACTCCTTTATCGCCTGAGGGTCTTTGCGAAACATACCCTCACCCGAACAGGGAACATCGCAGAGGATGACATCAAACTTCATCTTGCTCTTGCTTATCTCCTTGGGATAATTGCTGATGACAGACATACGGGGCGAACCCCACTTACTCACATTCTCCACCAATATCGAGGCACGAGTGCGAATGGGTTCGTTGCTCAACAGCCAACTGCCCTCGGGGATAGAGGAGATGGCTGCCAGGGTCTTACCTCCCGGAGCGGCACACATATCAAGCATCTCCACCGGCGAGGACACATACTGACGGAGCGCACGCTCTATGAACATCGACGATGCCTCCTGCACATAATAGCAACCGGCATGCAGCAGAGGGTCGAAAGTGAAATTAGGACGGCAGGGCAAATAATAACCATCAGCCGACCAGGGCACTTGCTCGCCCTCCTCCACCTCGACATCACACTTAGCCCTGTTGATACGAATGCTCACAGGCGGTTCTTCGGCAAGTCCTTCGACAAAGGCAGCAAAGAGTTGCTCACCCATCGTCTGACGGGTGGAAATGACAAATGACTCGGGTAAATCTTCTATTCTTGACATAATCGACTGCAAATATAGGAAAAAAAACGCATTTATCAGCCAATAACCCCACATTTTTATAAAAAAACACATATTTCTGATATTTTTTTTCGTATCTTTGCAACCAAAGTGCCTCTTGACTCGTCAAAAGGACAAAGAAAACAAAACAATGTTGAACAATAAAAAAAGAACAATATGAAAAAATTAATGCTTTTCCTGTCCATCGCGGCAATGTTGGCAATGCCGATGACAATGGACGCC
The DNA here is from genome assembly GCA_945869265.1 of uncultured Prevotella sp. GTDB lineage: Bacteria > Bacteroidota > Bacteroidia > Bacteroidales > Bacteroidaceae > Prevotella. Next base: position 4,797 of record CAMBOI010000059.1, read on the forward strand.
TCGGCGCAAAGCCACAGGCACACGCCGAGAACAAGTGCAACTATCGCCAACAACGACACTACCACAGGGGTGGTGGCCTTCTCCGACACAACAAGTGTTGCCGACAATAACGACACTGCAGATATCGACGAGCAGTATTCCTATGAATCTAACGACAATGATATCCAGGAGCTGCGCGAAGTGATGAACGCCATCGGCCCTTCGGTGATATTACCCATGGTAATCGTAGCCATCCTCTTCCTCGTGGCACCGGCAATCATCATCTTCATCATCTGCTACTTCATATATAAAAACCGTCAGCAGAAACTGAAGCTCGCCGAGATGGCTATGAAAAACGGACAACCCATCCCCGACTCCGTTCTCGGATACTCTACAAGGAAACAAGGCAATAAATCCGGAAATTCCGGACAAGACAGAAGAACCGAATCTGTCGCAAATCATGCGACCTCTCCCTCAAATGGCATCCTTGGCTCAATGCCTACCGATGACCAACTCTGGCGAAAGGGTGTGATGAAATTATTCATAGGTATAGGACTGATGTTTTTACTCGACACTATGATGGGCAGTCTCGGATTCTCTATCGGTGTTCTCGTTACGCTTTACGGAGCCGGACAGGCATTCATAGCATGGACAAGCAGACGCAATACTAACGCGGAAGAGGAGCCTATATCCGAGGATCCTATATCTGAGAAGCCTGTAACAGAGGAGCCTATAACAGAGGAGCCTGTAACAGAGGAGCCTATAACAGAGGAGCCTGCTAAGGAAGATACAACAGAAACAAAATAAATTGAATTAAAGTGGGAAAGATAAGCGATTTGACACTGATTGCGCAGGTGGTGATGTTCGACAACAAGCGCGCCTTCGACAGTCTGGTGAAAGAATACCAGTCAAGGGTGAGGAAGTTTTTCCTCGCCCAGACTTTGGGAGACGAGCCCCTGAGCGACGACCTCGCCCAGGAGACCTTCGTCAAGGCTTATCTCAAGATCTCCACATTCCGCGGTACGTCGAGCTTCTCCACATGGCTCTTCCGCATTGCCTATAACGTGTATTACGACTACACCCGCAGTCTGCATACCACCAGCGACATCGACGTTGCCTGTACCATACCCGCCGAGGGTGCAAGCAACACGGCATTGCAGATGGACCTCTACCAAGCGCTTGCCCTACTCTCCGACGTGCAGCGCACTTGCATCACGATGCAACTCATCGACGGGCGAAACATTAGCGACATCTCAAGCATCACCGGCATCAATGAGGGTACGGTGAAGTCGCATATCTCAAGAGGAAAACATATAATGACAGAATACTTAAAATCAAATGGATATGGAAGATAAAGACATACTACTGAACAACCTGTTTGCCGAAGCGGCAAAGACAGAAATCGCCGACAATGGTTTTTCGCGCAAGGTGATGCGCCGGTTGCCTTCGCGCGCCGAGCGCATGAGCCGTATATGGACATGCGTGTGCACGATGGCAGCTGTGGTGCTGCTCACCTATTTCAAGGCATGGAACTATATCTTCGACTGGGCGGTGAATGTGGTGTGCGTATCCCACAGCATCAACTGGCTGCATATCATACCTTTCATCCTGTTGTTGCCCACAGCCACCATGCTTGTCTCCTCGGTGTTTGTATATCGCGAAATGAACTTGTCGTGATTTAGTCAAACATACCGTAGGTGGTGCGCAGCACACGGAACTCGGTGCGGCGGTTGAGCTGGTTGCATATTTCCTGTTCCTCGGGAGATTTCAACTGCTTGATGAAATCCTCGGTGAGCACATCATTCTCCTTGAGGAACGGATGTTTCTCAGTTAACTTTTTCCTGATCGTCTTAGGCCTGTCCTTTCCATATCCCACAGGCGTAAGGCGATCAGCTGCTATTCCACTTTTCTTCAGATAAGCCACCACACTCTCCGCTCTTCTCTGTGAGAGTTGTTTGTTGTAAGCCTCCGAACCCTTGTAGTCGCAATGCGCACTGAGTTCGATGGTTACGTTGGGGTTTTCGTTGAGCAGTTTCACCAGTTGGTCGAGGGCTGCAGTGGATTCCGGGCGCAGTGTCGCCTTGTCGAAATCATAGAAGATATTGTCGATGAGCACTGGGGCAGTGATCGAGGCCAAGGGGAATTGCAGTGTATATTCCTCCGATTCTTCCACAGTCTCCACCTTCAGCGATTCGGAATGGTTGAGATAACCCTTGCACGTACCGAGAAAAGCATACTCCACCCCCGGTTTTATCTGTTGTTCAAACGAACCGTCACCCTTCACGCTTAGTTTCAGGTTTGTACCGTCGTCGCCAATCATATACACCAATGACTGGGGCAGTTCATATCCGTCCTTCTCATATACCCATCCCTTCACCGTCTGTATTATCTCGGGATTGACAAAGGAGTAGATATGGTCCCATCCACGAGCGTCGCCACGGTTGGATGAGAAGAATCCGCGGTTGAGCAATCCCTCGAACGTCATACCGAAGTCATCGCCCTGCGAGTTGAGCGGGTATCCCGGATGTTCGATTATCCACGCGTTTCTTCCCTTTGCTCCGATGTTGGTGTTCGGTTTGGCGATGAAGATGTCAAGTCCTCCCATCCCCGGATGTCCGTCTGACGAGAAATATAGGTCGCCATTGGGTCGGAAGGTAGGGAATTTCTCATCTCCGGGAGTATTTATCGGTTCGCCCACATTCTCAATAGCGACTACATCGCCAGCAGTAGTGAGTTGTGCGCGCCAGATATCAAATCCTCCCATTCCCCCCGGCATGTCAGAAGTGAAATAGAGCCAACGTCCGTCGGGCGACACTGCGGGATGGGCAAAGTTTGACAGGGTGTCCTTGGATAGCGGCACCATTTGTGGTTTGCCCCATGAGGCGTCCGAACGTGACGAGCGCATAATCTGTGCATATCTGGGATAAGATGGATCGGTGACACATTGTGTGAGATACATCGTCTTGCCGTCGGGCGTAAGTGCACATGCCCCCTCGTCGAATTCCGAGTTGAGTTCGGAGTCGATATTTTCGGGTCGTTGCCATTTCCCCTTCTCGTCTTTCTGAGCCATGAAGATATCACCCGTTTTCTGTCCAGTGATACCGCTGAGCTCGTCGCCCTTTGTCTGGTTGCGGGTGGATGAGAAATAGATTATCTCACCGTTTTCACCTCCCAGCACCGGCGAGAAGTCGGCGCGTCGCGAATTGAAGTTGTTCTCCTTCTTCACGGTGTATCTCGACCCCTCCTGTTTCCATTTCGGTGCGTTTTCAGCCGATTGTTTTCCCGTTTGAGCCAATGCCAACCAAGTGCTCAATTGCTCCTTGACTCCAGTCTTTTCCTTTGCCGTCCTGTTTATCACAGCCGTGATGGTGTCTGCAGCAGCTGCGAAATTGGCGGCAGCCGCCTTGTAGTTGCCTGTCATCATCTGTTGTTGGGCAAGTAGCAGGAGGGTAAGGCTATCCGTTTGATGGTATCTCACGGCATTGTTATATGCCGACACCGCCTTGGCGGAATAGTTGATGCGTCGATAGCAGTCGGCCATCTTCAGTGCCCTTTCGCCACGTGTCTTTTTGTCTTTGGGTGGCGTCTGCTGATATGCCTTGCGATATTGTACCGCGGCGTCGTAGTATTCTCCGAGCGCAAAAAACCGGTCGCCCTTTTTCATGGCGACATCAGCACCTCCGCAGCTCATCAACACCATAAGAAGTGCCCCATAAATACCTATGTGCAAATAATTCCTCATTCCTAATCCCTCATTCCTAATCCCTAATCCCTAATTCCTAATTCTCAAAACGCCTTCCTCCACGTGCATCCTTCCTTCCATCGGCTGCATCCGTATGCGGTTTTTCCTTTTATTATATGTCCCTCGCCACAAAGGGGACATTTCTGCCCCACGAGAGGGTCGGCAGCATTTTGAGGAGCAGGCTGTGGAGCAGCCGGAGCCTTAGGCGCAGCTGGCGCAGTCTTGGGAGCCGTTTGCGCCTTCGGGGCCATCTTTTTCTTCAGGTCCTGCTCCGAGAGCACTGTCACTCGGCGGTTTGTGGTGTCTGACAGCACATCGCGCACTATCTCCGCTATTTGCGCCTTCAGTTCCTCGATAAACTGTCCTGCGTCATATTTCTTATGCTCTATGTCGCGCAGTTTTTTCTCCCATATACCCGTAAGTTCGCAACTTTTCAGCAGTTCCTCACGTATGAGGTCTATCAGTTCAATGCCCGTAGGAGTAGCAATGAGGTTTTTCCGTTCTCTCTTGATATAATGTCTTTTGAAGAGAGTCTCAATGATACTTGCCCTCGACGACGGGCGTCCGATGCCGTTCTCCTTAAGTGCTGCGCGCAGTTCCTCGTTGTCCACGAATTTGCCTGCCGTTTCCATTGCCCTCAACAGAGTTGCCTCGGTATAGAATTTCGGGGGCGTCGTCCATTTCTCGGCAAGAGAGGGTATATGATCTCCGCTTTCGCCCTTCACAAACACCGGTAGTGTGCGTTCCTCAG
>CAMBOI010000060.1 GCA_945869265.1 uncultured Prevotella sp.
AAAGGACTATTGATAGACAATTGACCTTATTCTAATTCGTCGAACTCACGTTAATTATATACAATTATGGCTAAAAAAACATCGATACACATTTGCGCTGCCAAGTATGGTGCCGAGAAGCACAACAGACGCGAGAAGGAGATGAAGCATGTTCATCCCGAGTATTCAAATCTTAACAAGAGTTGGGAAGCTGAGGACTTCAAGTCGGTAGCCGATGAGATTCGCAAGGCTAAGGAACGCTATTCCAGCCATCATTTCTGTCGTAAGGCGAAACTTGATGAAAATGGAAAACAATTGACAACACTTGCTTACGATAAAAAGACGGTCGACCCAATCGTTGACCCTAAAACTGGACTTCAAAAGGTTGTTCCAGAATGGGAACTCGACTTGTCGAAACCCAAGAAGATGCCCAAGAATGCCGAGCCTGTCCGTGAAGGTGTTGCTGTCATCACAGAGAATACGACGATGGAGCAGATGAAGACTTTGGCTAATCAAATCGAACAGCGTTGGGACATCAAGACCAAAGCCATCTATGCTCACCTTGATGAAGGCCATGAGCATTTGGTGACGGATAAGGATCATCAGCAGGGTAAGTATCTCGATTCTGCAGAAGGTTCGACAATCTTTCTCTGGAACCACCATGCTCACTATGTTTTTGATTGGACTGACCATGAGACAGGCCAGTGCATCAATCTAAACCGTCATGATATGTCAGAACTTCAGGATATGTTGGCTAATACTCTCAAAATGGAGCGTGGCAAGAAAAGTGACAAGAAATGGCGCGACGCTCATACTTTCAAGGCTGAGCAGGAAGCCATTCGTGCCAAAGAGGTAGCAGAATATACTGAACGTAAGAAAGCAGAAGTGAAGCAGATTCAGAAGAACATAGAAGCCAGTAACAGTAAGTTGACCAAACTTCAGGAAGCCATCGACGAATTGCTTTCTGCAACGAGTGTTCCAGAAGAAGAACTGGAGGCGGTACCATTTGCTGAAATGACATTCTCCTTCCAAGGTTCAAAGGAACCGTTGACCGTTAAAGACCTTATTAACATGACATTGTCACGACTTGATAGGGAAATCAGCACACCTATTCCTATATTGAAGCGTGAAGAATGGCAAAAGGAACGCAATGCCAAGGCTAAAGAGATTGTTACCACCCTTCAGAGCCAGTTACTCAGCGTATCGAAACTGCACAAAAAGAAAATCAATGATGTCGGCAAGAAGATGTATCTCGATGTCAAAAGGAAGATTGCCTTAGCTGCTAAGACGGACAAGGAGAATATGGCGTTGAGACAACGTATCTCGGAACTCGATGAAAGAGCAGTAGCCCGTGAGAAAGCCAAGACCCAAATTGCAGAACAAAAAGCCAGGGAACAGACCATGAGAGCAGAGAAGGCAGAAAAGCAAGTGGAGGAATCAGTAAAGCGCTTGTCAATGATGGAGAGGTTCATCAGTCAAGCAGGAGCAACGGAAGCCTTTGTTAATTGGAGTAATCTCTATGGTCTTGTCGAAGAAGCTGCTAAAGCATTAGTAACTTGGGCGCTAAGCAAGAAACTTGTATTCACCAATAAGGATGAGCGTACAATAGGCCAGGGAATTGTTGCAAAATGCCAACTAGAAGGATTAAATCCATCCGATGAAAATAATCGTCAGAAGGCGGCAAAAGGCATTGCGGACATTGCAGATTCCATTGTCGGTGAAATTAGTCAATTCAAATGGGATATTGCCTTACGTCGTATGGACCAACTAGCCTCTGAAATGAGTATGTCTGATAATAATTGCCTTCTCATAAAGGGTAGCACATCAAAACGCGGTCTTGGGTAATGGTGTTAAACATGTTTCATTTAAAAACCTCGTCAATAGATTTCTAAATTTGTGTGTAGACTGCGTTGCGAGATGTTTCAAAATTTACTATTATGATTTTTCATACGCGTTTCAATATAAATTTCAACTATTTTCATTATCTTTGCAACAACTTAAGAAACAAACGATGCTGAAACGATTCTTCCATATATGCGTCTTAGTTCTGCTACTCAACGCCTGTGGTAGTAGGGAGGCTCAGCGTTTGCTTGACCAAGCAGAGGCTGTTATAAATGAAAACTCCAGTGAGGCTATCACCATTCTCGACAGCATTAGCAATGACGGACTATCCCGCAGCCAGCGTATGCGTCGTCTGTTGTTGCTTACCAATGCCCAGAACAAATGCGATACGGTTTTCCGTTCTGACAGTATCCAAAAACTTCTCGTCAATTATTATGAAAGCCACGGTACTGCCAACGAACGAATGCTTGCCCACTATCTCCTTGGACGCGCTTACCAAGATATTCATGACTACCCTAATGCTCTGAATAATTATCAGAAGGCTGCAAATCATGCAGATACGACAGACATTGAATGTGACTATGCCTTGCTCAGTAGAGTTTATGGGCAGATGAGCGATGTTTTCTACCACCAAAATCTGATTGAAGAAGATTTAAAGTTTAATAATCTTGCTATCAGATACTCATGGAAAGCAAAAGACACACTCGCTGCAATATTAGGTATGGCGGGAAATATAGCAGCCTATAAAGGAATGGGGAAGCCTGACTCTGCACTATCCATTTGCGAACAAGCATCCGTGCTCGCCAGAAGATATGGATATAAGAACTTGTCTGCCGGAATCTTAGGAGGAGCCATTACGATACTTGTAGAGAAAGATTCCTTGAACAAAGCCAAGACCTTCATGGACATATACGAATCAGAATCCGGTTTCTTTGACGAAAACCATGATATAGTTAAGGGGCGTGAGGTTTACTATTACCCTAAAGGACGCTATTATTTGGCTGTCGGGAAATATGATTCTGCAGAACACTATTTTCGCAAGGAACTCCGTGAAGGTAAGGATTTCAACAACCAGAATGCCGCATCAAGAGGTCTGGCGCTGCTTTTCCAGAAGACACATCGGCCAGACTCTGCAGCCAAATACGCGCTTTACAGTTATACGATGAACGATTCCGTCTATGCTAACATGGCAACGGAAGAAGTGGAACGGATGAAAGCCATGTATGACTATTCGCGTTATCAGGAATCAGCCCGATTGGCCAACGAGAAATCTGAAAAAATGCACAAAAGGCTTATGGTCATCGGCTTTTCTACGTTTAGTATCATCGCTATAACCTTCATTGTTATACGTAGGGAAAGAAAGAAACGTATAGCGGCTCTCCATCATTACAAACAGAGTATTGCCGAACTTGCCAAGGCACAGTCGGAAGTCATCAGGCTTAGATCCCATGGAAGAAACATAGAAACAGCCCTCTCGCAAGCACAAAGCAATATAGAGGAGTTAAACAATTACACTTCAGAATTAAATCTTTTGATAGAGAAAAAGGAGATAGACATTGAGATTCTACGGAGTGATATTGAGAAATACCAGAGCAAAGAAACTAAAGAAAGGGAAATTGCAGAGGCGAAACTAAAGGATTCGGAAATCTATCACATTTTTGACAAGTTGGCGGCAAAAGGAAACCTGCCTTCTGCTGAAGAATGGCAACAAATGTATATGATGGTCATAGACTTTTTCCCCTCATTCTATCAGTTTATATCTTCCAAGAAATATGCCTTGAACGAAAAGGAATTCAACACCTGCATCCTTATCCGTCTGCATTTCCGACCAAAGGACATCTGCAACTTGCTTGGAGTTTCATCTGCCTATATCACGAAAATACGCAATACGATGATGAAAAAATTATTCGGTGTTGAGGGTAATTCCAAGAAACTTGATGAAGAAATATTGGGTCTTTGAATCGTCTGTATGTAAGAACGGCTTCATAATCAGTCAATTACATTGAGGTTAATTTTTGGTTAATTATCTCTGTTGTTATTGTTTTGGCATCATAATTCAACGATGTAATTTCGCATGCAAATCAAAACAAAACAACGATGAAAAAGATTCTTATTTTATTCTTTGCTGTCTGGTTAGGCAGCATGGCTTCAGTAAAAGGTAACCCCAAAATCTTGCACTCCTCGATCATTGACGAAACGCCCATTTATCCAGGCAAGCCAAAAGCACCTGCTCGTCCGCTGACCATTGACCATTGACATCACGGGGCACACGCTCACCCTCTTCTATCCGTTTGAGGAAATCATTTCTGTGGAACTCTTCGACGAAGACGAGAACCTGGTCTATACCGATTGGCTGGCTCCGGGTCAGACTTCTCTCGTTTTCCCTTCCACATTTACAGGAGAATACGCCATCCGCCTCACCGTCGGTTCTGTATATTATATAGGTGTAATTGAACTGTAAGCAGAGCGAAGATGAAAATAAGAGTTTTCATTTCTGCTTTATCATTGCTATTTGGGATAACATCGGTCTATGGTCAGGTGAACCTGTCTGAAATGGTTCCGGCATCAACCGACAGTTTACAGAAGAGCAGAATCCGTTACTTCTCCCCCGGTAAGGGAGGGAGTAACAAAGTGTGGGACTTTTCCAGGAAACTCGGATCTAAGGGGGCAGAACAGGTGATGTTTATGAAGGACAGCACAGGCGTGGTCTCCGTCATTGAGCCTGGCAAAATCCGTTATTATCGGGCAACCCCTGACACGCTCGTTCTCGTCGGCAGTGAGTCAACGCTGGAGAAAAGGGACTATGCCCTGAGTAAAACCACAAGGAGACTCCATCTCGTATATGGAGACTCTATCGGCAAGCCGTTCAGATGCGAGGGGATGTACTGCGGCGACCATCCTTTCCGTGAGGTCGGCACGACAACCGTCAAGGTGGATGCCGACGGCTCTATAGTGCTGGCGGAGAACGACACTCTGAGGAATGTGCTCAGGGTGCATACCATCGACTCCTACTCCATCTGCATGGACATCGACTCCGCCGCCCTCGACACCGCAAGGCTCGCACAGGTCATTGACGAACGCTACGAGTGGTATCTGCCCGAATCGCAGTATCCCGTTATCGAGGACGTGACAAGCACCAGCTACTTCAACATGGACGTTGTGGGAACGACGAGATATGCCTACTGCAACCTGCCCTCAGACCAAGTGCCATATTATATAAGCCAGACGGACTTCCCGTCAGACGATGAGCAAGAGGGATTCGCTGACGGGGACGCGCAGGACGACGGAATCATACATTACCAGATAGAGACACACGGGAAGGTAATACAGATGGCATACGACCTTGACGAGGACGCCACCATCACAAACATCGTCGCCAACCACATGGGCATGCTATGCGTAAGCAGGCAATGGACACAAAACGCAGGACAGGGGTATTCCACACAGATAGACTGCAACGGACTGCTCCCGGGAGTGTATATCCTCTATATCAACGTTAACGGAAAAGTATACAGCGAGAAAGTGACACTATGAAAACAACAGCAATTAAAACCGCAGCATTATTATTACTGGCGGCTCTTTCTTGTTATGCCAATGCCGACGACACACAAGATTTGAGAAATATCTATAACAGCCTTCTGCCAGACTTCCAGAATCTGACTCCAGAGGCAAGCGCGCTTGGACAGTATGGGAAATACAACAACTCGGGGTACACTGGTGTGCCGAACATTTCTGTACCCTTATTCGACATATGCTCAGGAGACTTCACTATGCCTGTAGAACTGTGCTACGATGCGTCAGGCATAAAGGTTGACCAGCAGGCAACGTATGTTGGACTGGGATGGAACATGGTTATGGGCGGGAGCATCAGCCAGATAGTATGTGGAAAGAATGACTTTAACCAGAATTCATTTAGCATAAACCCAAGTTCGATAACCAACTTGGACCTGCTCCAGACTGTATTGCCTGGAATAGGATATACACCATATTACTGCATAGCAGGCCTTCCCCTTGTCAGGTTTCCTTCAGTTCCTGCAAACCCCTCTCTCTTCTGCCAGCCTATAGAAGAAGACCGAAAGAAGTTTGACATCCTGAGAGATGTCTCAGACGGGGTAAGAGTCCCGGACATATTCCAGGCTTCCTTTTGCGGGCATAGAGTTTCTTTTGTCATCGACACTGGAAGCAAAGAGGCAAGGATTATCGGAAACGACGCAACGGCTTACAGAATAGAACTAAAGGATTATACCGGCTCCTATCCTCACAGCATAGAGATTACGGACGACCATGGGCAAATGTACGTCTTTGCCGAGGCGCCAAAGACTTCCATGGAGGACAATGCGTCATACAATCTGGCGGAAATAAGGAATGCTGCGGGCCGATGCCTTGCAGAATTCAAATACTCCGAAAAGGGATACAGTCTTTTACAGTCCTATTATGAGACCGTAGGCAAGCGCGACGAAAACTCCGACATGCCGATAGCATCGGAAGCAATTCGGGAGATATTCATAAAGCGCAACCAGCCAAGCACGCTGGTATATGGCATTAGGGAATACTATCCTGACACCATTATAACCGACAAAGAGACAGTAACGTTTGCCTATGGAAGCAGGGAGGACATAAAGTTTGCGAAAAGAATAGACAGTATAACCGTAAGGTCAAGCGACAACGGCACGATATTGCATACTGTCGCTTTTGCCTATGGATACCATACGGAAAGCGAATATGAGCACACGCTTTGCAGCAAGTACGGATATACAAACGTGTATGGCTTTAAACGGCTAAAATTAACTGACGTTACGGTTGACGGAAAGAAATACTCATTCGGATATAACGATGCGCAAGAATTGCCTTCCCGAATAAGCATGCGGCAAGACTTCTGGGGGTATTACAACGGGAAGACCAACGCTGACGGCCTATGCGCTTCACCAGAATACAAATATGACTATGATGGCAGGCTTACAGGTATTGAGACTGTTGGGCCGGCTAACCGTTACGCTAACGAATTGTACTGCAAGATTGGAACATTAAACCAGATTACATACCCTACCGGCGGCTTCACGTTGTTTGAATATGAGATAAACCACTTTGACGATGAACACGGAAAATATTACTACCCGTCTGCCAGTTCAAGCGTTAAGATTCCGAGGACGGTAACATGTGGTACAGGCTATAACGGAACAGGCTATAACAACACACCAGAGACGAGGGATTTCGACATCGACCAGGCAGTGCCCGTCGAAATATCCTCTGGATCTTCTTATTTGCCTTCGCCACAGCAATACTACAAACTTGACCTGGGCATCGTCGGCAAGGATTCCACAGGACAAACCGTATTCTCAAGGTATTATACTAAATATAATGACATGGAGGATTTCAAGGAATCATGCGTGCTTCCCAAGGGACATTATGTGCTGTCATGCAAATTCAGCACTGTGGCAAGTGGATTAATAACTGGAGGACGCATTCAGGTAACGCTTCCGCCTGCATACGTCGAAGATACATCTATTGCCGATGCCAGCGGAAAGTCTGTCGGCGGTGGGCTAAGAATCAGGACAGTAGAGAACTATGACAGCGATGGTGAGATGTTAGGATATACACGCTATAGGTATGAAGAAGGAAAACTGCTCATACCGACAGTTGACAAAGAGCACATCGACATGCAGTACCTCTTTGCCAGCAAGCCTGCCAATCCTTGTTTCTACTCCATACCGTCAACCCTGTACTGCGCCTTTTACTTTATAACCTCCGACCCGAAATATCTTGCTGTTTGTTCTTTGGAATGCCCGGATGTCGGCTACTCTAAAGTTACTAAGGAGAATTACGACAAGGACGGGCAACTGATGTCATATAGCACAGAGAATTTCCATAACGACGGGTGTCACAGTGTCAACAACGGCATTTTCGGAGTAAACACGGACGGACTCAACGGAAAACTGACAGAATCCGCGACATTTTCAAGTGACAGTGTGCTGATGCACAAGATTTGCTATTCTTATACGGTAATCGGCGGCAGCCCTGCCTTGAGCGATATGGTTTTCTTCCCTTGGGCTCGATGCTCAGACATGAGTCCCGGTAGCAGTGCCTTGGATGTATATTACAAATACGCCCTGATCTCCAAATCTCCCTTGTGCGCATTGCCCTCAAGCGTCACCGAGACTGGCTATGTTGATGGTGTGGCGATGAAACCAGTAACTACAACTTACGAATACAATGAAAACAATTACATGCCCTCCAGCATAACAAAGAGCGTTGCCTTCAACGCCAACACGGAGGAGACATGCCTGACAAGGTATTGGTACCCAGGTGATGCGGAAGCCGTCAACTCAAACACGGCATGCCTGACAAGCGCGCATTGTATCAGCGAGAGAGTAAAGGCTCTGCAATACAGGAACGGGAACACAGTTGGCGGCTACAGGAATCTTTACATGCCGCTTTCAAATGGCTTGCCGGTAGTCAGCAAGAACTATTCCATAACTCCTAACAACAGCGAGGTTCTTGAACTGGACGTGACAGACTACGACGACTACGGAAACATCTGCGGTTATAAGAAGAAGGACGGAACTCCCGTTGCCGTAATATGGTCTTACTGCCATCGGCTTCCTGTATTGGAGATTGTCGGCAAGGCATATTCCGAAGTAAAGGCAATGTCGGGCATTGTCGACATTCTGGAAAATGGAACTGCCGCCACAGAAATAACAAATGCTACGGAGTCTCTTCACGCTGCCCTGCTGAATGAGAGAGCCATGGCGACAGCTTATGAATATTCCCCATGGCATACTCTTTCATGTGTCATCAAGCCTAACGGAGACAAGGCGAAATACCGCTATGACACCTATGGAAGACTGGAAGAAGCACGTGACGCTGACGACAATATCCTTCAAAAATATAACTACAACTACAAGACTAACTAGTATGAACAATATAAAACTATTACTTGCACTCCTGCTGTACGTTCCTGCCCTGTGCTCTGCTCAGACGGCAACGGAGAACTACGTCAAGACAGTGACGATGCTTGACGCGGACGGGACAGACTCGCTGCAGGCGGTGCAGTACTACAACGGGCTGGGCTATCCCACACTCTCCGTCGCCACTGCCGGCACCGACGGAGGGACGGCATGCACCCTGACGACATACGACGGAGCGGGGCGCGAGAAACGCAGGTATCTACCCGTGCCGGCAAACGGTCTTGAATATATCCCCGTGAACGGTGTCACGTCCATGGGCCTGTTTTATCTTGACAACGGCTTCTTCACAGAGAGCCACTACGACGCGCTCGACAGGGTGACAGCAGTCGACATCGCAGGAGACA
>CAMBOI010000061.1 GCA_945869265.1 uncultured Prevotella sp.
ATGCCCTGTTGAAGTCAATTAGGATATAAGACTTATACTCGTTTTTTGCAAACTCTTCCACAATCGTGGATTTGCCCACACGCCTTGCTCCCTCAATGAGCAAGGCAGTACGTCCTGAAGACTCCGACTTCCACGTCAGCATCTTCCCGTAAATCTTTCGTCTAAACACTCTCTTCATAGATGCAAATAAGTTGATTTCGGGTGCAAATATACAACTATTTCTTCTTTCCCCAAAATTTTTTAGCACTAAAATCACGGTTTCCCCGAAATTTTTATTATCCAAAATCGCGGTTTCCCCGAAATCTTTGCCTCTGTCTCATATCCACACGAGAGACATCGCATCTTTCTACTCTTTGACATATAAGCACGTTGATGCCTTACTCACCCTTGCGCCTTATCCAAATCTTGTGTGACGCCTGACCAGTGTAGTCGATAGGCATGGTGGGGTCGGCAGTGATTTTGGCAAGTTCCTTGGATGCCGTGGTGCGCGAGAGATTGTTCACCTTGGCATACTCGCCGAGGGTGATGTGGCCTTTCTCATCGATTATGGCAAGTGCGTTCTCGATGCGCTGCTCCAAGGTGTAGAGGTTCTTCTTCAACACTCTTGCTCCTACCATCACTCGCTCAAACTTGGTCACCCTCCTCAGTTCGTGTAACATTTCAGGTGAGGTCTTGAAGTTAATGTCCTTCACTCCCACCCGCCTGTAGAGCAGTCGGTCGTCTTCCTCTTGTATCTCAGTTGACTTGTCATCAATAAACTTCAGCGACATGGAGAATGTACCGATGTCGTCGAGGGTCACGTTGTAGCCTCTCGATAACAGGCTTGACAGTGTATCGGCCATGCCGCACATCACTCCCGTCAGCACACCCTTATCCACTGTGCGCAGATGTTTGTGCAACTCATCAATAAACTCCTTGGTGGTCAGCGTCTGGTCTGTCACCATCTTAGGATATACCGTTCTCTTGCCAGTATTCCTCACATCGTTCATTTCCTGTAGTAAGTACTTTGCCATATAATCTTAGATTATTATTAATTTACTATAACTTTATAATTTGAGCTTGATAAAGCGTTGCAAAGTTAATGAATATATTTGGTATCACCAAACTTTTCCCCCGTTTTTTATATAAAAGAGACTCCATTGTTCATTTGTCAAACCAACAACCATTCACTCGTCATCACAATAACTATCCATATGCCCTCTCTATAACTATTTATATATAATCACAATAGCTATCTATATTTTATCTCGACAGCTGTTTTAATTTGCTTAGAACACGCTTTTGTTTTATGTTCCGCATTGCGGTATCTATATTCCGCATTGCGGAATGTACGTTCCGCAGTGGTGAACGTACGTTCCGCAGTGCGGAACATAAAACAAAGCACTATAATGATAAAATTACAATAGCTTTAGTGAATACTTCAAGATAGCTTTAGTGAACACTTTAAGACAGTTGTTATCACACATTCACTACTACTATCCACATATCATCTCATTGCCCTATATACACGCGCGCTCGTACGCGCATCAGTGTTTTTCATTTTCTTTTGCCACCTTTGCAACCAAACATGTTAACTTTCTTATACACAATAGGTTAAATGGTTGCAAAAGGGTGGCAGAAGGTGTGGCAGAGGTGGCAATAGAAAGTTTTTTTAACTATAAAATCTTGGTTTTTTAAAATATTTTTAGTATATTTGCACCCGAAATGAATACTAAATAACCCTATAACGCTACTGAATATGACAAAAATTGCGCGATTGAAACAAGATGGAAGGGGTAAAACTGCTGTCACCGTATCCTCACTTGACAAATTTATGGAAAGACTGACGAAAGATGACAGCAAATGCACTGTCGGGACATTCCGTGAATTTGTTGACATGGCACAGAACCATTATGGGCGTGGCGTGGAATGGACGGGGAACTACCATCTCATGCACCAAATGCCCTGCTTTCTGCCTTCCTTGGAGATAATCAGGGACAAGCAGGGCAACGAGACTATGCGGAAATTCAACGGCATAGTGACCCTTAGCGTTGACCACATCGACGAGGAGTCGGACCTTGAGGCGGTGAAGCGTGTGGCAGCAATGATGCCAATGACACTCGCCGCTTTCATCGGAAGCACGGGGAAGACAGTGAAGATAATGGTGAGGGTGAAGCCTAAGGACGGGCATGACATCTTATCTGAGGAAGAAGCAGAACAGTTCTGCCGTCTGTCATACAGCATTGTGGTAAGGATGTATGACGCAGTAATCAACCAGAACGTGCAGATGGCAACCTCGGCGCGCGAGGGCAACTGCCTTTATGCCGGATTCCGCATGCCGCTCGACCCCAAGCCGTATTATAACCCCAAGGCTATGCCAATACTTGTTGAGCAGGTCGCTCAGGGCGAGCCACTGCAAGTGGTGCAGCCTCTCCACGACCGGCAATTCACCGGTGAGGACGGTTTTGAAAATGAGGCAGACTCTGATATACGCCAAATGCTCGAGTTTCTTAAGAAAAGGTATGAATTCAGGTTCAACATGCTCGAATGTGTGCCGGAGATGAAGATACAGACAAAGTCAAACTACGGATGGTTGCCACTCGATTCCCAACGGTTCAACTCAATTTTGCTCGACCTGCAGAGCAGTGGACTGAAGGTGTGGGACAAGGACTTCAACCGCTTTCTCCACTCGCAGAAGGTGAAGATATACGACCCCGTGCAGGACTATCTCTACGACCTGAAGCACGCGTGGGATGGCTTCGACCACATAGGCAAGCTTGCCGACTGCGTGCCTACCGACTGCAAACAATGGAAAATATGGTTCCGCAAGTGGTTTATCGGCATGGTGGCGCAATGGTTGGGATATGACCGCAGATATGGCAACAGTGTAGCTCCGCTGCTCATCTCGCGCCAGGGCTACAACAAATCCACATTCTGCCGCCGTCTGTTGCCTCCGCAGTTCAAACAGACATTCATCGACAATCTGGATGTAGCGGAGAAGAAAGCCACACTCATAGCCATGGCACAGTCGCTGCTCATCAATCTCGACGAGTTTAATGCCATTGCTCCACGCATACAGCAGGGATTTCTGAAGAACATCATGCAGTTGCCTACGGTAAAAGTAAAGCTGCCCTACGCACGCTCGATAGAGACACTGCCAAGGCGAGCCTCATTCATAGCCACCACCAACATGACCGACATACTTGCCGACCCGTCGGGAAGCCGCCGTTTCATCGGTGTGGAACTCACAGCTCCCATTGATGTGACGACAAGCATCAACTACGACCAACTATATGCACAGGCTATTGACGCCATATACAAGGGTGAGCGATATTGGTTTGACCAAGAGGAAACAGAGGAACTGATTGCCCACAACAGGAAGTATCAGATGCTATCGCCTGCTGAACAGTATTTCCGCCTGTGCTTCGAGGTATGCGATGACCCGGCTGAGGGTGAGTATATGTCAACCACAGCCATCTTCCAGCGCATCAAGCAAGTGGCAGGTTCGTCGTTAGGTGTCTCAGGCATTACGAAATTCGGCCAGTTTCTCACCAATATCGACGGTATAGTGCGCAAGCGCACCAATCTTGGCACCGTATATCTTGTGAAGCAAAAACTCTGACCAAAATAGCGCAAGGAGTTCTCTTCGGAGGACTCCATCTTAATTCCGTTTCACGACAACTTTTAGCAAGATATGGCGGCATTTTCAGCCAATATCAAGAAAAAACACGGAAATCGGCTGATATTATACCCAATAACTCAGCCATTTTTATCGTTTTTAATAAAATTTGGCTGAGTTTAGTGTGGCATTTCAATAGTTTTCACTATCTTTGCACCCAAATTATAATCATTGTATTATGGCAAAAATAATTGGAAGGAAAGAAGAACAAAAAGAACTTCAAAGACTTTATGAAAGCGACAACCCCGAGTTTGTAGCAGTTTATGGCAGAAGGCGTGTGGGCAAGACATTTCTCATCAGGGAGATGTTCAGAGACAACTTGACATTCTATCATACAGGTCTATCCGTATATGACGATGGAAGCAAGGTGAGCACTGAAGAACAATTGCGCCATTTCTATCATTCACTTCAGATGCACGACAGCGATGCCGACCATGCGCCTAAATCGTGGATGGAGGCAATGTATATGCTTGAAGAACTGTTAATGAAACTTGACAATGGTAGCCGGCAGGTGGTCTTCATAGACGAACTGCCATGGCTCGACACGCCAAGATCACATTTCATCACTGCATTAGAGGCTTTTTGGAACGGTTGGGGGACTGGACGAGATAACCTCATGCTCATAGTATGTGGCTCGGCGGCATCGTGGATGATAAAAAATCTCATTAACAACACAGGAGGACTATACAACCGAATAACTTATGAAATAAAGCTGTCACCATTTAACTTATGTGAGACAGAGGAATATCTAAGGTCGAGGCAAATCACGGCAAGCCGATACGAAATAGCAATGGCATACATGGCTTTTGGCGGAATACCTTATTATCTAAGCTATTTTCAAAAAGGCTTAAGCATATCACAGAATATTGACTTGTTATTCTTTGATCGCAAAGCAAAACTACGGATGGAATTCAAGCGGCTTTTCACCTCATTGTATAAATATCCAGAAAAATATGAGAAAATAATAAACATTCTCTCAACAAGACACTATGGATATACAAGGGAGGAATTGGCGAAAATATTGGATATTCCTCTCGGAGGAAGTTTTTCGGACATACTAAACGCACTGGCTGCCAGCGATTTCATTATTGCATACAAACCTATTGATGCAAAAAAAGGAGAGACACTATACAAACTTGTCGATCCGTTCTGTCGTTTCTATATGTATTTTGCAGACAAGGCTCTTTTGGGTGACTCGCAATACTGGCTGCATAATGTAAACTCCCCTAATGTTATGAGTTGGAGCGGAATTGCATTTGAGGAGTTGTGCATAATGCACACGGAACAAATAAAGCGCAAATTGGGCATCGCTGCCGTCAGAACTTCTGAGTCATCATACACACTTCGAGGCGATGATCATTATGACGGAATACAGTGCGACTTAGTAATAGAGAGAGGCGATAGAGTGGTAAACCTTTGTGAAATGAAATTCTCACAAGGTGAATATGAAATAACCAAGTCATACGACGTGACATTGCGCCATAGAATCAACGCAATAATGTCACGACTTAAAAGCACACAAAGTCTTCAGCTTACTTTCATTACCACGTTTGGTGTCAAGCGCAACATGTACTCTGGTATAGTGCAATCAGAAGTCACCCTCGATGACTTGTTTGTATAAACATATATAAAGAGACGGATGAACTGTCGTTGCTATTCCGTCGATGAAGCCCCACTTCAGCCGCCTTCGATGACCAATCACACAGTAATGCCTCCATCAGATGGTGGAAGAATGCTTTCAATTGCGATTTCGTACTCTCTCGCGAAGACGTAAAATACTGATACAAAAGTTTAGAATGGTTTGCATTATAATAAAATAAAGAAAAATGAAAAAGATTTATAGAAGAATGGCCATTATGGGCGGCATGCTCGCTCTGATGGCGATGCCTATAAAGGCACAGAAATGGGAACATCTGGCAGACACGCCTCAGATGGGATGGAGTACATGGAACAAGTTTCAGGGAAAAATGACTCGCTGCGACAGTATGCCGGCCGTGGCTACTGGAACGACCCGGACATGTTGGAGGTGGGTAACGGCATAAGCGAGAATGAGGACCGTGCCCACTTCACCATGTGGTGTATGATGGCTAGTCCGCTCATTCTCGGCAACGATCTTCGCTCAATGAACGAAGCCACACGTAACATCATTTTGAACAAGGATATGATTGCCATTGACCAGGACACGCTGGGCATTCAGGGACTTCACTATTGCGATCGCGACGCCCTGCAGTTCTGGTTCAAGCCGCTGGCCGGTGGAGACTGGGCTTTCACGATACTAAACCCTACTAAAAAGGACATCACTTACGAATTGAACTGGCAAGACTTTAACCTTACAGACACACAGGTAAGCAAGATGAGCACCAACTTCGACACTACGGTCTATAAGGTATATAACCTATGGACGCACAAGATGGAGGGCAAAACCAGCAAGAAAAGCAAGGTTGAACGTAAGCTGACCATCAAGGCACGCGACGTGATTGCATATCGTTTAATTAAATAAAAAATACAGAAATGAGAAAATGGATAGTCGTGATGGCATGGATGGCCATTGCAAGTATGAATGCACAGAATGTGCGTGAAACAATCAGGCTCGATGACGGGTGGAAGTTTGCCTTTGGCAACGCTGCCGACCCCAAGAAAGACTTCGGCTGCGGCACAGAGTATTTTAACTATCTTACGAAGGCCAACTCAATACACAACGAGGGACCGTATGTTGCCAACTTCAATGATTCGACATGGCAAGAGGTTAAGGTGCCACACGACTGGGTCACCATCCTACCCTATGCTGATGTGGCAAGCCACTCACATGGCTACAAGACCGTTGGCTATAAATATCCTGAAACAAGTGTGGGATGGTACAGGAAGACAATAAATATCCCAGCCAGTGACCTTGGCAAGCATATCGCCCTGCAGTTCGACGGCATCTTCCGCAATGCCCGCGTTTGGTTCAATGGCTTTTACATGGGCACCGAGCCCAGCGGCTATGCCACGCAGGTGTATGACGTGACGGAATATGTGAACTACGGCGGCGACAACCTGATTTGCGTCCGTGCCGATGCCACACTCGAAGAAGGCTGGTTTTATGAGGGAGCTGGTATCTATCGCGATGCATGGCTGATGAAATCGGCTGCCGTAGGCGTGGCGCCTTTGGGGACATTCGTCTATGCCGATCTGAAACAGCCCTACGACAAGGTTACCATATATGTGGAGACGGAGGTGAACAATCACTCGCTGACCACTCAACAGTGTGAAGTGAGCCATAGGCTACTGGATGCTGACGGGCGGGAAGTAGCCAAGTCGGAATCCTCGACGATAATGCTTAGGGCGAAG
This sequence comes from uncultured Prevotella sp., assembly GCA_945869265.1. Lineage (GTDB taxonomy): Bacteria > Bacteroidota > Bacteroidia > Bacteroidales > Bacteroidaceae > Prevotella. The sequence goes on from CAMBOI010000061.1 coordinate 6,989, forward strand.
CAAACTCTTAACTCCCAACTCTTAACTCTCAACTTGAACACCCCCCATCTGTGGAGTCCCGCCGACCCCTATTTGTATAAGGTAGAAACAACGGTGAAGGTGGATGGCCGCGTGACAGACGTGTATGAAACCACTACGGGCATACGCGATGTAGAGTTTGATGCCGACCGCGGATTCTTGCTGAACGGACAGCCACTGAAACTGAAGGGCGTGAACATGCATCAGGACCATGCCGGTGTGGGAGCTGCTATCCCCGATGCCCTACAGGCATGGCGCATCAAACAGCTAAAGAAGATGGGATGCAACGCCTACCGTGCCTCGCATAATCCGATGACACCTGCATTGCTGGATATTTGCGACCGTGAGGGAATACTCGTAATAGACGAGAACCGACTGACAGGCATCAACGAGGAGCACCTGCGACTACTGGAGCGAATGATTAAGCGTGACCGTAATCATCCGAGCGTAATCCTCTGGAGTAACGGCAACGAGGAATGGGGTATGGAGAACACCATTCAGGGAACTCGCATCGCAGCTGCCATGCGCGAATACACCCATCTACTTGACCCCACGCGCCATTCCACCATTGCGAATGCAGGTGGCAGGGAGATGGTTAAGGGTCTCGATGTGGTTGGATTCAACTACATCGTACAGAACGATGTGGACAACCAAAAAAAGAATAATCCCACATGGAAGATTGTAGGCACGGAAGAGACCACTGGCTGCGGCACGCGAGGATGGTATTTCAAAGATGAGAAATATCCTGGAAGGATGGTGAGCCTAAATCGCACGATGGAACAGAATTACGAGAACATCATTGAGCGCGGATGGAAATTCTATGACGAGCGCCCCTGGGCTGCAGGACTGTTCTACTGGACAGGCTTCGACTATCGGGGTGAGCCCAACCCCCTCAGCTATCCCGCTCACGACTCAGAGTTCGGCATTCTGGACTACTGCGGATTTCCCAAGGACGAGGCTTACTATCTGAAATCATGGTGGACCGATGAGCCCGTGCTACATATCTTCCCCCACTGGAACCTACAGGGCCATGAGGGCGAAGAAGTGGAAGTGTGGACTTACAGCAATTGCGACGAAGTGGAACTGACGGTGAATGGCAAAAAGCTTGGCCGCCAACCGATGCCCCGAAACGGACACTTGAAATGGAAGGCTGTCTATCAGCCTGGACGTGTTGAAGCAACAGGCTATAAGAACGGCAAGCGGATACTGACTAAAACTATTGAGACAACCAAAGCCGCCGCAAAAGTGGTACTGAAAGCAGACCGCCATCAGATAGCTGCCGACGGTCAGGATATGGCAATAGTAAACATCGAATTACACGACCAGAAAGGCCGTTTCGTTCCTAATGCCTGCCCTGTTCTGACCTTCTGCCTTGAAGGAGACGCCAACATCATTGGCTGTGGCAATGGCGACCCATCATACTTAGGCAGTGACCATCCCGACAAACAGCCTTGCCATACATTCAGCATTCCCGCCTTCAATGGGCGAGCCCAAGTACTGATACAAAGTGGGAAACTTCCTTCGACAGTAACGCTGAAGTGTACAGCTGACGGGCTGAAATACGGTCTTCTGACTATCACTACAAAATGAACTTCTTGCTTCAAAAAAGTATTTAAGTATATCTTCGTTTGATGGGAACCGCGAAAGTTTTTTATCTAACATTCGCGGTTCCCATCATTTCCCATATATTATTTTGCAAAAAAATGCACTTTTCTTTTACCAATTCGAAAATTATGATTAATTTTGCAGCATTTAATAACTATTTATAACTGTCATAATAATGAAGAAACAACTTATTACTACTTTGATGGCTCTCTTTACA
>CAMBOI010000062.1 GCA_945869265.1 uncultured Prevotella sp.
TAGTGACGGGAGATGAGGGTTTGACGGATGTCGGGGGTGATGACGCAGATGGAGTGGAAATCAAAATAGACACGGCGCGCCACCCTGCGACCTTCACCCTCCTGCATCGGTTTCCAGTTTTGGAAGGAGTCGTCAACGAGAGTTTGAGGGGTGATTGTCATGATGGTGTTGTCGAAGTTGCGCACCTTCACCGTGGTGAGGGTTATTTCTTCCACCGTGCCGTTTACGCCTGCCTTCTCCACCGTTATCCAGTCGCCCTTGTGCAGCATGTCGTTGCTGGTGAGACGAATACCGGCAACAAGTCCCGAGATGGTGTCCTTGAAAACGAGCATGAGTATTGCCGATGTCGCTCCAAGTCCGGCAAGCAGTGTGAGAGGGTTGCGGTTGATGACTATCGACACAATCACAATCACCGCGAGGAACACCACCACAATCTTGAGCACACCGCAGAAAGTGTGGAGATACTGATGATGAGCCGACTGAGCATCGGAATTGAGCATTTTCATCGAATTAATCACCTCAATGGCAAGACGCGTTGACATCACAGTGATATATATCGACGTGAGCCTTTCGAGCAGCATCATTATGTCGGGCATGCGGATGAAAATCTTTGGTATGAACATCCACACCACAATCGCCGGCACTATCAGGCATGCCTTGCGCAGAGTGCGCTCATTTAACAGCACATCATCCCAATCGGTGTTGGTCTTCTCGGTAATCTTCATCGTTATCGGTACCACAAGCCGATGGCAAACAACAAATGCCAACCATGATAACAATAGGGTGAATATCACAAGCAAGGCATCGGTAATATATACCGAGCCCGTTTCCGTAGCTCCCATCGAGAGAGCAGTTTGTTCCGTCCAAAGTCTTATATTATCAGTCATATCATATACTTTTATTGCAAAGGTAGGATAAAATATAGTATTATACAAGCATTTATCAGTTTTTAACGTTTTAAAATGCGGCAGAATCCTAAAAAAGTTATATCTTTGCACGGAAATAATAATAATTAAACATCTTGATAGAATAACTAAAAAAGTATGGAACTAAAACACGTTTTACTTACTATTGCCGCAGGAGTGTCGCTCGCTGCCTCGGCACAGACGGCACCCAAACTTAGTGCCAACAATATCGATGAGGTGCTCAAGGCAATGACCCTTGAGGAGAAAGCCACATTGCTAGTGGGAGCAACCAACCAGAGTAACGGCGGAAGTGGAGCGATGGTGGGACAGACAAAGAAACTTGTGCCTGGAGCCGCCGGAGTGACTGCCGCAATTCCCCGACTTGGTATTCCGATGCTTGTGCTTGCCGACGGACCCGCAGGAGTGCGTATCGACCCCCTGCGCGAGGGCGACAACAATACCTATTATGCTACGGGATTTCCCGTGGGTTCAACACTCGCCTCCACATGGAACACGCAACTCGTGGAGCAGGTGGGAAGAGCCATCGGTAATGAGACTCGCGAATATGGGGTGGATGTAATCCTCGGTCCTGGCGTCAACCTGCATCGCAATCCGCTTTGCGGACGCAACTTTGAGTATTACTCGGAAGACCCGCTGCTCACCGGTCGCATTGCAGCTGCATATATCTGCGGAGTGCAGAGCGAGGGAGTGGGAACGAGCATCAAGCACTTTGCAGTCAACTCGCAGGAGACCGACCGCACACGTGTGGATGAGCGATTGTCGAAGCGTGCGCTGCGTGAACTCTATCTGCGTGGATTCGAGATTGCCATACGCGAGAGTGACCCATGGACGGTGATGTCGTCATACAACAAGATCAACGGCGAGTTTGCACAGGAGAGTTACTCGCTGCTCACCGACATACTGCGCAACGACTGGGGATTCAAGGGAATGGTGATGACCGACTGGACAGGTCTTCGCAATACCGCAGCACAGGTGCATGCCGGAAACGACCTGATGGAACCTGGTTATGATTCTCAGATAGAGGATATCATCAAGAGTGTGAAGTCGGGCAAACTGAAGGAGAGCGACATGGACATCTGTGTGCGCAGAATCCTCGAACTATGCGTGCGCTCACCCAAGATGCACGGTGTGGCATTCAGCAATAAGCCCGACCTAAAGGCTCATGCACAGGTGACTCGTCAGTCGGCTGCCGAGGGTATGGTGCTCTTGAAGAACTCTGGCGTGCTGCCCTTGCATAATATAAATAAGGTGGCGCTGTTTGGTGTCAACTCCTACGACTTCCTGCATTGCGGTTGCGGTTCGGGAAATGTGAATGTGCCCTACGTCATCGACATGGTGCAGGGATTGAAGAATGCCGGTATTGGTACCACAAAGACCCTCACCGACATCTATCAGAAATACGTGGAATATGCACGAGTGAAATTCGAGGCTGACAGAGAGCCAACCAAGTGGTTTCAGATGCCACAATTCGGAAAGGTGAAGTTGCCGGAGATAGAGATATCCCAGCGTTGTATCAACGAGACTTGCCCCGAAGCCGACGCTGCCATTATAACCATCGGACGTCAGGCAGGCGAGGGAATGGACAGGGATGTGAAGACCGAGTTCAACCTCACCGACATTGAGCGCGACATGATCTTCCGCGTGAGCGATGCCTTCCGTTTGGCAGGCAAACCGGTGATTGTAATCCTCAACTCAGGTTCGGTAGTGGAGACAATATCATGGCGTGACCGTGTGGATGCCATACTCATGGCATGGCAACCGGGAGAGGAAGGCGGAAATACCGTGGCTGACATACTCACCGGTAAGGTGTGCCCATCGGGTAAGCTCACCATGACTTGGCCTGTTACTGCCTATGATCATCCATCCACAGCCAACTTCCCACAAGATGACATATCGCTTTATTCATATAAGGAGATGAAGGGTTGGGGAGTACCGATGAAGGGATATGAGTTCACCAACCACGAGGAGGACATCTACGTGGGTTATCGCTACTTCGACACATTCGGCAAACCAGTGGCTTATCCCTTCGGATATGGCCTTAGCTACACATCATTTGCATACGGCAAACCCGCAGTGAAGGTGAATGGAGCTAATGTGGAGGTGAGTGTCAGTGTGAAGAACACAGGCGATGTAGAGGGCAAGGAAGCCGTTCAGGTGTATGTTTCTGCACCGAAGTCGTCAATAGAGGTTCCGGCAAAGGAGTTGAAGTCATTTGCCAAGACACGCTCGCTGAAGCCAGGTGAGAGCCAGACGCTGAAGATGACTATCCCCGTGCGCGACCTTGCCTCTTATGACGAGCAGAATAGCCAGTGGCTTGCTCCTGCCGGAACCTACACCTTCCATGTGGCTGCCAACATCGCCGACATCCGTGGCACTGCCAAGGCAAATATCAAGCAATACACCGAGAAGACCACCGACGTACTTGCTCCCAAGGAGCCACTGAATCTTCTCAAGCAAAATTAATGTTCAAGGTTTGGGCATCTTTTAGATGCTCCGACAAATCCTCTAAAGGAGGATAATATACCCTAAGGGCTGACGACGTGGGGAAGCGGTTGAAGTAGGCATCTTTGCAGATGTACAGTTTTACTTCATCCACTTCCCCGCTTTTCATTACGCCATTATGATATTTTGCGATACCGCTCTTCGTTCTTGGCAGCACCTTCATGCCAGTCTTTCCGTTTTTCATGCTCACCACTGCCACCACATGCCATTTCTCGGTTTTGTCGGCAGAGGCAAGATGCTGCTCGGATGTCATCTTGTGGGATATGGTGATGTGTCGGCCGTACTTGGTGTTGATGTCATTCATCATCTGCCGGAAGAGAGGGCCGTGGGCAGAGGAGTCCTTCATCTTGTTTATGGCAATATAATAATGTATCATCTCATGAATGATGATATCCTCAATATCGTTTTCCGGGAGGTCGAGTCGCTTGCTGATTTTCAGTTTGAAGTCATACAGCACAGTCTTTCCCAACCAGTTTTTCTTCCTCTTGTAAGTGCAAGCCCCGAGAAATGTCCTCGCGTTGCTCATGCATATAGGCAGTGTGGGCAGTTTACCGCCGAAAAACAGACGGTTAAACTCCCCAAACTTCTCTTTGACGTATTCGTGTGTAGCTATCATCGTCAATGTTTTGCGCTTACGCCCTTGTGTTTAGTCTTTCAGTGAATAAGTGACGGTGGTCACCACGCGCACCTTTTTTATATAAGGTGTATTCTGATCACGATCCTCTATCGAGAACTGTCCCTGGTCGGCCTTGGTGATTTTGCTGAGTTTGCTGTTGCTGTTTTCGGCAAACTGGTTGGCGGTGATTTCAGCGTTCTTGATAGCCTCCTGCATCATCTCGGGCTTCATCTTCTGGAAGGAGACATACTCGTAGGTGGTGCGGTTGTCCCATCCTCCATCTACCACAGCCACTCCTTGCTTGAGCAGTTCGCCTTGGCGCGCCATAATGCTTCGCACGAGTTTCACGTTGTGCGAGGTGACGGTGATGATGGATGTGATGTTGTATCTGTAGGTGCGCATATTATTATTGTATTGATCGGCATTTAGATCAATCACCACAGGCGCATTCACGCTTATTTCCTCGTCCTTGATGCCGTGGCTCTTGAGGAAAGCCTTCACCTTGGCTGTGGTGCCGTTTATACGTTGATATAGTTCGGGCAAGTCGTTGCCAAGTTCCTTCGTTGGTATGGGCCATGTTACCTTGTCTGCCTCCACCTCCTTCTCGGCAAGTCCCTTCACCGTCACGACTCTATCCTTGTTGACGAAATCGTCGATACCATCATTGATGCACATTCCGAGGAATGCTATGCTGGCGGCAATGACAGCAGCCTGTGCAAATCTTGAATTAATGTCCATAATATTAAATGATTAAGTTGTTGTATGGCACTATTGCCGCTGCAAAATTACGACATTCTCACGACAAATGCAAGCTTTTATAGTAAAATAACATATCTCCGCAAAGGTTTACGCAATATATGTGTTAATATATCTTTATAAATATGCACACTTTGGAGAAAAATGTGTAATTTTGCACCCGAATTCATAAAATAGGTATTATGACACATAATTTATTAAAAGGTAAGCGTGGTATTATCTTCGGAGCTTTGAACGAGGATTCTATCGCATGGAAAGTGGCCGTGAAGGCCGTAGAAGAAGGTGCGACAATCACATTGAGCAACACTCCCATGGCTCTTCGTATGGGTGAGCTTGACGGTTTGAGCAAGCAACTCAACGCACCGGTAATTCCCGCCGACGCAACAAGCGTCGAGGATTTGGAGAAGGTATTCAGTGAATCTGTCAAACTGCTTGGAGGCAAGATTGACTTTGTGCTCCATTCAATTGGTATGAGTCCCAATGTGCGCAAGCATCGCACGTATGACGATCTCGACTACAATTTCTTGCAGAAGACCCTCGACATCTCTGCTATCTCGTTCCACAAGATGCTTCAGGTGGCTAAGAAGCAGGATGCCATTGCCGAATATGGTTCGGTGGTAGCCCTTACATACGTGGCTTCGCAGCGTACTTTCTTCGGCTACAACGATATGGCCGATGCCAAGAGTATGCTTGAGAGCATCGCCCGTAGTTTTGGGTATATCTATGGTCGTGAGAAGAACGTGCGTATCAATACCATCTCTCAGTCGCCTACTCCCACCACTGCTGGTAAGGGAATCAAGGATATGGAAAACCTGATGGACTTCTCCAACAAGATGTCGCCTCTTGGCAATGCATCGGCTGAGGATTGCGCCAACTACTGCGTGATGATGTTCTCCGATTTCACCCGCAAGGTGACTATGCAGAACCTCTTCCACGATGGCGGTTTCTCGTCGATGGGTATGAGTCTGCGCGCCATGAATCAGTACTCTAAGGATCTCACTCCTTATGAGGATGAGAACGGCAAGATCATATACGGATAAATCTGAACACAGAGGCACGAAGGCACAGAGTTTTTTATAGAAATTAATAATGTATTATTCTCTGTATCTCTGTGTCTCTGTGTTTAATAATAAAAAAACAACTATGAGAAAACTAACAATCATTTTGATGACCTTGTGCTTTGCCATGATGGCGGGCGCAAAGGATTATTCCAAGTATTATCAGAACCTGCCCACGGAGGTGAAACCTGTTGTGGAGGTGGTTATTCCCGACAACGCCGTGTCTATTTTAGACTTCGGCGGTGTGGGGGATGGTTCTACGCTCAATACAGAGGCATTCCGCAAGGCTATCTCCGCTCTTGTGAAAAAAGGTGGCGGAAGGGTAGTGGTGCCGCAGGGGGTATGGCTCACGGGGCCAATATCCTTCAAGGACAACATCGAACTCCGTATCGAGAAGAATGCCATCGTGATGTTCTCGCCCGACAAGTCGCTTTATCTCGACAAGGACGGTAAGTCATCTCGCTTTGAGCCTTGTATCAAGGCATCCAAGCGTCGCAATATAGCCATCACCGGTGAGGGAATCATTGATGGTAATGGTGCTCAGTGGCGACCTGTGAAGCGCTCCAAGGTGAGTGATGTGGAATGGAAGAAATTCAAGGAGATGGGTGGCGTAGAGCGCAACAACGGACAACTGTGGTATCCCTGGGATTTGAAGGATGGTTCGCCTAATGTAGGCGACACTCCCGAGGCTCAGGAGAAGAGACGTAATGACCTTGTGCGCTTCACCGACTGCGAGAATATCCTCATCGAGGGAGTCACCTTCCAGAACTCACCCCGATTCCATGTCCATCCGCTCAACTCGCGCAATGTCATCATCGATGGCATTACAGTGCGTTGCCCGTGGAATGCCCAGAATGGTGATGCCATCGACATCAGCGACTGCCATCAGGTGCTTATCGTCAACTCAACAGTTGATGCCGGTGACGACGGTTTATGCATGAAGAGTGGAAAATACAAGGAAAATTCACTTGTAAATGGTTGTGAGGATATCCTGATACAGGACAACACTGTGTTCCATGCCCATGGCGGTTTTGTTATCGGTAGTGAGAATATCTGTGGCACCAAGCGACTGGTGGTGCGTCAGTGTAGATTCTCTGGTACCGACACCGGACTTCGCTTCAAGAGTGGAATAGGACGTGGTGGTGTTACTGAGAAGGTATATATCTCAGATGTTGTTATGACTGATATTGCCGCCGAGGCGATAATCTTCCAGTGTGACTATGTAGATAGACCTGCGGGTAGGGCGGGAGCAACAGCTGTCGATCCCAAGGATCAATTCATCCCCCAATTCCACGACATACATATTAATAATGTGGTGTGCCGCGGTGCCGACACTGGTATATATGCTCATGGCATAGAGGGTTACGACTGCATAGACGTAACCATAGAGAACACAACAATAGTGAACGCTAAGAAAGCGACTGACATAGACGACAAGACGGCGAAGGTGAAACGCTGATGCGATGCGTCTCCCATGTCATTGCGTCGATGGTGAGCAATGCGTCGGTGAGCAGTTCGCCTGTTTTCGTAAGATATTTGATTGTTTCGGTGGCTTGTATGATACCTATCATACCGGCCACCGTTCCTAATATACCCACCTGACTGCTTGTGGGTATATCATCCTGCGAGGGTTCATCGCCGAAGATGCAGCGATAGCAAGCATGACCAGGCAGATATGTGAAGGCATTGCCGCTATAGCGCAACACACCACCATGCGAAAAGGGTTTTTTGTTTTTCACGCAGATGTCGTTGATGAGGTATTTGGTGTGGTAGCGGTCGGTGCCGTCGATGACGAAGTCGTAGTCGGAGATGATGGA
>CAMBOI010000063.1 GCA_945869265.1 uncultured Prevotella sp.
TTAACTCCTTTAACTTAGTTATACAGTCGAGCAGAGTTATTGCCGACTCCTCCATCTGCGACGTGATGTGCTCAATCTTCGATACAATATAATTGTAGAACAACTGCAGCACCAAGGCTACGATAATACCGAAGATGGTGGTGATGAGTGCCACCTTCATTCCCGACGCCACAATGGTGGCACTGATGTCGCCTGCCACGCGGATATTGTCGAATGCCATCACCATTCCTATCACAGTGCCAAGGAATCCCAACGACGGGGCAATCGTGATGCATAGTTTTATCCACGAGCATCCTCTCTCAAGGTTGGCGGTCTGCACAGCTCCGTATGACACCACCGAACGTTCGATGTCTTCAATGCTCTCGTTTATGCGCAACAGTCCTTGATAGCAGATGGACGCCACTGGACCACGCGTGTTGCGGCATATGTCCTTGGCTCCCTCGATGTCGGCACTCTCAATCTTCGAGCCAATGGTGTTCATGAGTTTCTTGGCGTTGATCTCCGACAGCGTGAGATAGATGATGCGCTCTATGCAGAAGGCAAGTCCGATGACAAGGGCAAGGGCCACCAACGACATGAAGCCGGCACTGCCCTCGATGAATTTCGACTTCAGTTGCTTGTGAAGTCCGCCCGTCTCCTCTGTCTCCAACAGTTCGTCCTCGACAATGAGATCTGAGGTCGTCGAGTCGGCTACACTCTTCGCTGTCGAGTCGGTTAATGCTGTAGTCACCGAGTCAGCCACTGCCTCTTTCGATTGTGCTTCCACGACGGAAGTTCCAAATATTGACATTGCCACGATAGCCATGGTGGCAATACAGATTCTTATGTGTTTCATTTTTTTACTATGTCTATGAATTTCAATAATCAGCTGCAAAAGTAGTAATAATAATCGAGATAATCGCAATCATTCATTATAAAAAACATTAAAAACCCAAAATCCCCCTCTGCCGCATAAGGCAGAGGGGGATTTTGGGAAAACTGCGGAGAGAACAGGATTCGAACCTGCGAACCGGTTTTGCCGGTTACACGCTTTCCAGGCGTGCCTCTTCAACCACTCGAGCACCTCTCCAAAATGCAAGCGTTGAGCGATTTGCGGCTGCAAAATTATCGCTTTTAGTGGAGAAAAAAGAATTATTTGCAAGATATTTGCGAGGTTTTAAGTTTTTTTTAGGGAAAAACATTACTACTGATTGTTTTTTGTAGTATCTTTGCACCATAAAATTTTATAAATCCACAATTAAAACAACACTATAATTACCCTTATGACCAAAAATTCAGATTCGCGTGATATCTACCAGAAGACCATGTCAAAGGCTTTGGAACGTATCCTTCATACCGATGATATCCAAGAGGCATTGACTGACGTACTACAAGACGTGCTCAAACATTTCAAGGCGGGGCGCGTGGCTGTTATGTCAACCGTCAAGCGCAATCCCGGCTTTCAGTATTGCGTGATGGAAGTGTTGGCTGAGGGGGTCTCTTCATCCATGAGCGGAAGGGAGGATAGTTTTCCAAAACACCCATGGTGGTATGACAAACTTGAGGCGGGCGAATGTGTAATCGTTAATGATGCCGAAACGCAGAAATGGGACGACCCCTCTGCCTACGAACTGCTCAAAAGTCTCGGGACAAGGGCGCATCTCGGGGTGCCCATCAGCAGATACTCGCATATATCGGGATTCCTCGCCATTGATATTATTGACAGACCCTATGAATGGTCGAAGGCTGACATCATGTGGCTTAAGGATCTCACCAACCTCATGATGCTGTGGCGAAGGTTGCAGAAATCACGCAACGAGGCGTCTATGGAGCGTAGCAAACTGGAGAAGGTGCTCATGACTATGCCGATAGGACTTTGCTTGTATGACAAGGACGGAAATATCTCTTTCGCCAACGACAGGGCAATGGCTGTTTTCGGGGTTAAGAGTTTTAAGGATGCTAAAAGATTCAACATCTTCAAGAGTGCATTGCTCTCTGAGGATACCAAAAAGCGAATCAGGGAGGAGGAAATGGTGGATGCCTCATTCGAATATAACTACGGCATTTTGCCATTCGAACAGAATGTCACCAAACAGGAACACGACGTGATGAGAATCAATATCATGGCAAGATACAGCAAGATATATGATCCTTATGGAGAAGTGAAAGCCTACCTGGTGGCTTATATGGACAAGACACGAGAGCAAAACAACTCGCAGAAGATACACGAACTCGATGAGATTATCTCGCTCACTGCCGACTTTGCCCAGTTGGGATATTCCAGAATTAATGTCATCGACAATACTGGATATGCCACCAAACAGTGGTATAAGAACAACAACATGTCGTTTGATGACAGTTCGAAGGGTATTGCAGATTTCGTTGACATACTTCATCCCGACGACAGACTGGTGAGCGACGACTTCCGCAATGCCGTCAGACAAGGTAAGAACGTGAGGCTGAATCGACGTATGAGAATCAGACGACCCGGCAAACCTGATGAATGGGATTATCTGCAGGTGTATTCGGTGGTGACGAAATACGAACCGCAATATGGGGTGATAGAAATCAGCACCATCACTCAGAGCGTCAATCATCAGGTGAAACTCGAACATTCGCTAATGAAGGCTAAGGAGGAGGCCGAGAAGGCCGACAAACTCAAGTCGGCGTTTCTTGCCAATATGAGTCATGAGATACGCACTCCACTCAATGCTATCGTCGGATTCTCGCAGATGTTATGCCATAATGACTTACCCACAACCGAGAAAAATGAGATGATGAAGATTGTGGAAGAGAATAACGAACTCCTGCTGCAGCTCATCAGCGATATCCTCGACTTGTCGAAATTGGAGGCTGGCACACTCGAGTTTGTTGAGAAGGATGTGGATGTCAACAGTGTATGCAGGGCTGTGGCTAGCTCTATTGAGATGAAGGTGAAGGAGGGAGTGAAGGTTATCGTGGATTGCCCCCGACAGGACTGCCACATCAAGAGCGATCCCAACCGCATCAAGCAAGTGCTCATCAACTTTGCTTCAAATGCATCTAAGTTCACCGACAAGGGACATATCATAATCGGTTATCACTTCACCACCCCCGACCGCATACGTTTCTTTGTCGAGGACACAGGCATTGGTATTCCCGAGGACAAGAAGGCGAAGATCTTCGAGCGTTTCGTCAAACTCAACACCTTTGTACAGGGCACAGGGCTTGGTCTTCAGATTAGTAAGGAGATTGTCACTTGCCTTGGTGGAATCATCGGTGTGGAGAGCGAACCCGGCGAGGGCTCAATGTTCTGGTTTGAGATACCCGTCAAAAATGGTGTCAAGGTCACTGTCAAATGATTCTCCCCGGGCATAATTCCACACATGTCCGAGGAAGGCACCGCCGCCAAAACCTATTCTCGCCAACTCTCCCAAATGCTTTGGTGTAACTCCCCCGAGAGCTATCACACTCTCGTCGATGACACCACGTCGTGACGCATCTGCCAGTTCCTCCTTAGTGAAAGCTGCGGCATATCCCTGTTTGGATATGCTGTCGAATATCGGACTCAGAAACACGTAATCACATGTTTTCTTTCTCTCCTCCACCTCTTCGATTGAATGACATGAGGCCGACACAGTGCCTTGCCAACATTCGGGGGCCAACGGATGGCGTACATTCAGATGTATGCCGCAGCCATATTCCATGGCAAGGGCATGATGGTCGTGCAGCGACAGTTGGGGATACCATCTTCGGTCGATACCTTCTATCAATTGCCTCACCTCCTCCAACGATGCTTGCGGTTTGCGGATGTGCAACCGCCATACTCCGCCTTCCATCAGGGTGTTGATAAGAGAAACCTCGCCGGGGATAATCTCCGGCGAGGTGATTACTATGATTCTCATTTCTCGCAGTCTTTCAGTGAGTGACTGATACGTGCGGCACAGAAGTTCGGACCGCACATGGTGCAGAACTCGCCCTCGGTCTTGTTCGACGTCTTGTAGTACTCAAGCGCCTTCTCGGGGTCGAGCGAGAGATTAAACTGGTCTTTCCATCTAAACTCATAGCGGGCCTTCGACAGGGCATTGTCGCGCACCGTGGCACCGGGATGTCCCTTGGCGATGTCGGCTGCATGGGCGGCTATCTTGTATGTCACCACACCCTCGCGCACATCGTCCTTGTTGGGCAATGCAAGGTGCTCCTTGGGAGTGACATAGCAGAGCATTGCCGTGCCATACCATCCTATCATCGCAGCACCGATGGCACTCGTGATATGGTCGTAGGCAGGGGCGATGTCGGTGACAAGCGGACCGAGTGTATAGAATGGTGCACCGTGGCACTTCTCTATCTGTCGGTCCATATTTGCACGTATCTTCTGCATGGGCACATGGCCCGGTCCCTCGATAAATGCCTGCACGTTCTTTTCCCATGCCCTCTCAACGAGTTCGCCCATCGTGTCGAGTTCGGCAAACTGTGCCGCGTCGTTGGCGTCGTAGGTCGAACCGGGGCGCAGACCGTCGCCAAGGGATATGGCAACGTCATATTTTGCGCAGATGTCGCAGATGTCGTCAAAGTGCTCGTAGAGGAAACTCTCCTGCTGATGCACCATACACCACTTGGAGATGATACTTCCGCCACGGCTCACCATACCCGTCAGGCGACCTTGCGACAGGGGCACGTTCTTCAAGCGAATGCCACAGTGGATGGTGAAGTAGTCAACTCCCTGTTCGCACTGCTCGATGAGTGTGTCGCGGAATATCTCCCATGTCAGGTCTTCTGCCTTGCCATTCACTTTCTCGAATGCCTGATACATTGGCACTGTGCCCACGGGCACCGGACAGTTGCGCAGAATCCACTCTCTCGTCTCGTGGATATTCTTTCCCGTCGAGAGGTCCATCAGGGTGTCGCCTCCCCATTTGCAGCTCCACACTGCCTTCTCCACCTCCTCGTCGATACTCGAGTTGAGGTGGGAGTTGCCGATGTTGGTGTTGATCTTCACGAGGAAATCCGTACCGATAATCATCGGTTCTGCTTCGGGGTGATTGATGTTGGCGGGGATTACGGCACGGCCGGCTGCCACCTGCTCGCGCACAAACTCGGGAGTGATATGCGTGTCAATACCCAACTCCTTGCAGTTCATGTTCTCGCGTATTGCCACATATTCCATCTCCTGCGTGATTACCCCTCGCTTGGCGAGAGCCATCTGTGTCTCGCCCTCCTTGCGCGAGTCAATCCACGGCTTGCGCAGTTTGGGCAAACCTTTTTCGAGGTCGATTTCCACCTTGGGGTCACTGTACGGACCGCTGGTGTCATACACATAGACGGGCGCATTCTCTTCCATGCGCTTCTCGCCATTCTCAATATTCACGGTGGGGGTGAGGTTCACTCGTCTCATTCCCACTCTCAGTTCGGGATAAATCACTCCGTTCATGTAGATTTTCTCCGAACTTGGATAGGTGATTTTGATATTGTTGTTCATATCGTTTAATTATTTATTAATTTCTTCATCATTGCCACTGGGTCATCGGCATTAAGCACCGTGCCGCTCACGGCTATTCCCCTCACTCCCGTGGCGAGTATCGCGTCGATGTCGTCGGCAGTAATGCCGCCGATTGCCACTACGGGAAGGTCGATGCCTGCCTTGCTCATCTTTTCGATTATTTCGCGATAACCGTCTATACCGAGCACGGGGGCGAGATTCTTCTTGGTCGTCGTAAAGCGAAACGGACCGCAACCGATGTAGTCGGCTCCTTGGCGTGCCAGGCGCTCGATGTCCTCAAAGGTGTTGGCAGTGCCGCCGATGATGTATTCCTCGCCCAATATGCGTCGGGCCTCATCCACTGGCATGTCGTTCTTGCCCAGGTGCACACCGTCGGCATGCAGTTCCTTGGCAAGCTCCACCCTGTCGTCGAGCAGGAACACCGCCTCGTGATCCTTGCACAGTGGTTGTATCTCGGCTGCTGCATTGCGCACCTCGTCGTCGGTGGCGTCCTTCATTCTCAGTTGCACCCATTTACATCCACCCTCAAGGGCCAGCCTCGCTCCTTCTACATAGCCGATGGAGGCGGTGGTGTGGGTTATGAATTGTATAGCTCTCATTTTGTCTTTATTATTGTTTTTTGAGGGTTATAAAAATGATTCACCGGTCCGTGTCCACTGCCTATTTCCACGTTGGCTCCGGCTATGAGTGCGCCCGTGAGCCATTCCTTGGCTGCGGCTATGGCTTCGCCTATGGCATAGCCCATGGCGAGATATGAGGTGATGGCTGACGAAAGTGTGCATCCCGTACCGTGGGTGTTGCGTGTTGCCACGTTGGCGGCTTCATATTCGCGCTCCATGCCCATTGCCGTGTAGAGCCGGTCTATCTTGCGTCCCTCGATGTGTCCACCCTTTATCAGCAGCGCCTTGCAACCTTTAGAGTGAATGATATGCGCAGCCTTCTCCATCGAATCCTTGTCGTTGATAGGTATTCCCGCGAGCACCTCTGCCTCCGGCACATTAGGAGTGAGCAATGACGCTATTGGCAGCAATTTCTTGGTGAAAACCTCCACTGCTTCGTCCTGCATGAGTCGAGCTCCGCTTGTTGCCACCATCACGGGGTCAACCACGAGATGCTGGATGTCATAATTAGCAAGAGTATCGGCAATTGCATTGATGGTGTCAATATCGTTCACCATCCCCACCTTCACTGCCCTCGGCTTTATGTCGTCCATCACCGCCCTTATCTGTCCTGCCACTATCTCCGGCGGCACGGCGTGCACGGCACTCACTCCCATGGTGTTCTGCACCGTCACGGCAGTGATCACCGATGCGGCGTAGCATCCCAGTGCCGACATCGTCTTGATGTCCGCCTGTATGCCGGCACCTCCGCAGGAGTCACTGCCTGCAATCGTCAGTGTTG
>CAMBOI010000064.1 GCA_945869265.1 uncultured Prevotella sp.
ATCTGATGGAAAAAGTGTAATTTTGCAGGCATAAAAACTTAGAAAAAGTGTAATTTTATAGCTCATAAAACTTAGAAAAAGTGTAATATGCCCGTGTATTTTGTAATGTGTATAGAGCGCGCAGAAATACCTGAAGATGACTGTATCTTCTAAATTACCAATGCTCTATCATCTGAAAACTGTCGCTGTCTTGTTTCTTAAAAAGTTGCTAAAATCAAGATGACGGGTGACGCTTGTTTAATACTTTCGTTCAAAGACTTCGGATGGATATCCAAAGCTTTCGAATCTCCGTTCGAAGCTTTCGGATGCACATACAAAGCTTTGTGTGGATACAACGATAGCCTGTTGAGAACATAACTGAAGTTAAGTTCTGACAGTTTCTCAACTGCTGTTCAGTTAGTTCCTGAATGCCCTATTCACTCTATGTCACTACACCCTATCCTCTCTATGTCACTACCCCCTATTCACTCAATGTAACTACAGCTGTTCATTCAATGCTAATTCCCATTATTCTTTAAATATTATTACGCCGCCTCATATAGAAAACACTACATGTGGCGGCGTAATAATAAGTTGATATGCCCGTGTGAATGACGAGCGTCTCAGAAAGCATTACAAGTTATTTTTGTCTTCTGTTTTGGCGTGCCTGTTTCATTTCCTCATACTTTTTCTGCTGAGTCTTGGTAAGAACGGCAGTGACTTGCTTGTCAATCTTCTCCATTTCAGCACGCATCTGTTCGCGGGTAGGGCGTTCGCCTGAATTGCGCTTCGACTGGGATTCGGTGTATTATGTTTATGCCAATTGCGGCTCAGCAAGATTCCACAAGAGTGAAACACCGAGGAACAAAAAGCGAAAACCGACACCATGGCAAGCACATCGACAAGGAGTTGCAACTTGACGAGGTGGTGGTCGTAGCCGGTGGAGTGAGCAGGGTGAAGAAATCGGCATTCAACACTATAGCCGTGGATACCAAGGAAATGCAGAATACGACGAAGAACCTTAACGACGCGCTCTCGAAGGCTCCCGGATTGAAGTTGAGGGAGTCTCAACTTCCTTGCCGCCTTTATAGGTGCCACGTTGCCCCTAACTGGCTATTGGCTATGGTTCAGACGCAAGCGTGCAGCCATTGCTCATCACCATTAGGAGGTTATTATTTGAGTCGGCTCAAATGTGTTTTTGAACGGCGTGAATTGTCGTTCTGAGCCGGCTCAAATTTCTTAAGCGTCACCCGTCACCTTGAAATTTTCTTTTTTTATGTACACCGTCCCCTTTTATTAATTAATATATAATAAGGTACGCGAGAAATAAAGAGAAGGCAATCCTCTTCAAAGCCCGTCATCAGTAGCAAAAAAGCGTCATCATCCGAAATAGCAGATGACACCCCCAAAAAATGCTGAAATCAAGGTGACGGGTGACGCTAAGAACATAATAACTTCCACCATAACTGAATAAAGCAAGCAGTCTCATTGCCATTTTCGGTTATATATGTTAAAATATCGACCATTCGATTAATTTCTTAGGCAAAATGATACTGCTTTATGCTTTTTTTACTACCTTTGCGAGGTATTTCTGAAATTAAAGCAGTAATTGCGTATGTTTAAGGCTATTGTTAGGTTTTCTATTCGTAAGAAACTCTTCGTCGCGCTGACGACATTGTTTCTGCTTATCGGCGGTATATGGTCGATGCTTACACTCCCGGTGGATGCTGTTCCTGACATCACCAACAACCAGGTGCAGATAGTAACCGTGTCGCCTACGTTAGCTCCGCAGGAAGTGGAGCAGCTGATAACCATGCCAGTGGAAATCGCAATGAGCAATATCATGAATGTCACCGAGATACGTTCGGTGTCGAGATTCGGATTGTCGCTTGTTACGGTGGTGTTCAAGGAGAGTGTGCCCACTCTTGTGGCACGACAACTTATAAATGAACAGATTCAGGTGGTGGCGGGGGAGATTCCTCCGGAATTGGGCACGCCCGAGATGATGCCTATCACCACCGGACTTGGTGAGATCTATCAGTATGTGCTGAGGGTGGACGAGAAGCATCGCAAGGATTATGATGCCATGGAACTCCGCACTATCCAGGATTGGATTGTCAAGCGACAGTTGTCGGGTATTCCGGGTATTGTCGAAATCAACAGTTTTGGAGGCTATCTCAAACAGTATGAGGTGGCTATCGACCCCGATGCGCTTGCTGCATTGCAGATTACAATTGGGGATGTATTTGAATCATTGTCAAGGAACAACCAGAATACTGGAGGCAGTTACATCGAGAAGGTGGGCAGGGCCTATTATATACGTTCCGAGGGAATGATCAGCAAGAAGAAGGACATCGAGAAGATTGTGGTGGCCAATCGTGGAGGGATGCCTGTGCATATCAGTGACATCGGTAAGGTGGATTTTGGCGCGCCCAAGCGATTCGGTGCCATGACGATGGATGGAGACGGAGAGTGTGTGGGCGGTATAGCCATGATGCTTAAGGGCTCTAATGCCAATGTGGTGACAAAGGCTCTTGAGGAGCGGGTAGCCAAGGTGCAGAAGATGCTGCCCGAGGGCATAACTATCGAGCCTTATCTCAATCGCTCGGAACTTGTAAACCGAAATATCTCTACCGTCATCTACAATCTTATCGAGGGGGCGATAATTGTATTTCTCGTACTTATCGTCTTTCTCGGAAATGTGAGGGCGGGGGTTATTGTCGCTTCGGTGATACCATTGGCTATGTTGTTTGGCTTTATTCTTATGAGAGTGTTTGGGGTATCGGCCAATCTTATGAGTCTCGGGGCAATTGACTTCGGTATAGTTGTTGACGGTTCGATTGTTATCCTTGAGGGTATATTGGCACATCTTTATTCTAAACGATTAGCTGGCAGGACTCTCACTGCCGAAGAGATGTGCGACGAGGTGGAGAAGGGAGCCGCAAAGGTGGTGAAGAGCTCTACATTTGCCGTACTCATCATCCTGATAGTCTTCTTCCCGATATTGACTCTTACGGGTATCGAGGGAAAATATTTCACCCCGATGGCACAGACTCTGGTGTTCTGCATCGTGGGGGCATTAATCCTATCGCTTACTTATGTGCCAATGATGGCTTCGGTATTCCTAAAGCGCAACATTTCCCTTAAACCGACATTTGCCGACAGATTTTTCGCATGGCTCACCAAACATTATAATCAGGTGTTGCGTTTCTGTATGAAGCGTGTATGGCAAACCATCGGAGTGGCATTTGCACTGCTCTTCGCATCGCTTCTGCTTTTCACGCGTCTCGGTGCTGAGTTTATACCTACTCTCGACGAAGGCGACTTTGCCATGCAGATGACTCTGCCTGCAGGAAGTTCGCTTAGCAAGAGTGTTGAGATCTCGCTAAAGGCGGAGAAGGTGTTGAAGGACAAATTTCCTGAGATTAAGCATGTGGTGGCGAAGATTGGAACGGCCGAGGTGCCTACCGACCCAATGTCGGTGGAGGATGCCGACGTGATGATTGTGATGAAGCCGTTCAAGGAATGGACTTCGGCGTCGAGTCGTGCTGAGATGGTAGAGAAGATGAAGGCCGCCTTGGAGAGTGTGGAGGGAGCAGAGTTTAATTTCAGCCAACCGATTCAGCTGAGATTCAATGAGTTGATGACTGGTGCCAAGGCGGATATTGCCATCAAACTATATGGTGAGGATATGGATGAACTCTACTCCAAGTCCAAGGAGGCTGCAAAATATGTAGAAAAAGTGCCGGGGGCTGCCGATGTCATTGTGGAGCAGGCGATGGGACTGCCGCAGTTGGTGGTTAACTACGACCGCACGAAGATTGCTCGATATGGTATCGATATAAAAGAACTCAACGACATCATACGCACGGCTTATGCTGGCGAGGCGGCTGGAGTGGTGTTCGAAAACGAACGAAGGTTTGATCTTGTGGTTAGGTTGGACGACGAGAAGGTGAGCGACCTCGACCTCAACCGACTTTATGTCCGCACGTGCGACGGAGCACAAGTGCCTGTGAGCGAGGTTGCCACTATCAGTCTTGTCAACGGTCCGCTACAAATCAACCGTGATGCCACCAAGCGTCGAATTGTCATCGGTGTCAATGTGCGCGATGCTGACATCCAACAGGTGGTGGCACAGATAAGCGAGTCTCTCGACAAGAACATCAAACTGAAACCTGGATATTATTTCGAATACGGAGGACAGTTTGAAAATCTGCAGAACGCCATACGCACATTGCTCATCGTGATACCTATTGCGCTGATGCTCATTCTGTTGCTCTTGTTCTTCAATTTCCGCAGTGTCACCTATTCATTGGTGGTGTTCTCCACAGTGCCGCTGTCGCTAATAGGCGGCATAGTGGCTTTGTGGATCCGAGGCCTACCCTTCAGTATCTCGGCGGGAGTCGGATTTATAGCCCTCTTCGGAGTAGCTGTGCTTAATGGAATACTTATGATTAATCATTTCAACGATATGCAGTCTTCCGGTAATTATAAGATGTGTACCGACAGAATCATATTCCACGGATGCCATCACCTTTTGCGTCCTGTGTTCCTCACAGGACTTGTGGCTTCGTTGGGATTTGTGCCTATGGCTGTCGCAACGTCGGCAGGAGCTGAGGTGCAGCGTCCGCTTGCCACGGTGGTCATCGGTGGATTGATCGTATCTACGGTGTTGACTCTGATTGTCATTCCTGCTTTTTATAGAATAGTTAATTCATTGCCAATAATATTGAAAAAAATAGGAGTTAGAAAATAATGAAAACGTATATTGCAAATATCATCGCTGCTATGATTCTTGTAGCATGCTCAGGAAATAAAACGTCTGAAGCTACTGAGCCGATTGCTGACAAAGGCCAATCCGCTGATACCGTAGAGATTAAGGCTAATGCTGATTCTGCATCAGTTGATGGAGTGTCGAGTGCCACCAACGTGGCGAATAGTCCCACATTCAATGGCGTGATGATGGTGTCACCACAACAGAATGCTACATTGTCCCTCACAATGGGAGGAAAGGTGCATAGTCTGAAGGTTATGCCTGGACAGGCTGTATCGAGGGGACAGGTGGTCGCCACAATCGATAATCCAGAATATATCGAATTGCAGCAGACTTATCTCGACGCGTCTGCACAAACGGAATTTCTTGAAAAGGAATACAAGCGCCAAACGGCCCTCGGCGCTAATGATGCCACATCTCAGAAAAAGGTGCAGCAGAGCAAGGCTGAATATCTATCAATGCATAGTCGTCTCGCGGCTGCCTCATCTCGCTTGAAGGCCTTGGGCATTAATCCTTCTAACATAAAGTCGCATGGAATCCAACCTTATCTGTTGGTCACGGCTCCTATCAATGGCTTTGTCACTAATCTGAACGTTAATCTTGGCAAATATCTTAATCCCGGAGAGCCGATATGTGATGTCATCAACAAGTCGCAGCCTCTTATTCAGTTGACCGTATATGAGCGCGAACTGAATATGATGAGGGTTGGACGTCCTGTGGAGTTTAGGGTGAATGGTATGGGGAAAACTACTTTCGCCGCACAGATCGTTTCTATCGACCAGTCGGTGGATGCAAAGGATTATTCCATAAAGGTATATGCTAAAGTTACCTCTTCCAATAGTGATTTCAGACCAGGAATGTATATAAGGGCAAAACTCAAATAATGCTTTCCCCCTATATATAATATAATAAGGTGTAAGCCCTTTTAGTGTCGTATTTACACGTTTTAATTCTAAAATACTGTTAAATATCGACACTTTTTCCTCAAAACATTTGGTGGTTTGGAAAATAGTGCGTACCTTTGCACCCGCTTTTGAGAACAACGCTTCTCACGAGCCAAAAAAGAAAGAGTTCTTTGAAAGACTTACATAAACAGAGAAGTAGTACAAGAAGCGAACTACATTATTTATTTAGTGTAGTTTGGGTAGAAGATACGAACCGTCAATTTGTTAACAGATTGAAAGTTTGCTTTG
>CAMBOI010000065.1 GCA_945869265.1 uncultured Prevotella sp.
TTCCAAGTTTTATGCCGATACCGATATTCACTTGCCACACCTTGCACTTGACTGTGGAGGCCGACATGAGGGCACTCCATCTGTGGTTGTGCCACATGAGTCCTGCTTCTGCCGCAATGCCCTTATGGCTATGGTCGGTGCACAATGCCCATGTGCTTGTCTCGGGATTGTCAACCTGCCATGCCGTAGTGGTCTTGCCATATCCCACACCCTCGAAGACGTTGATGTGTCGCGAGAGGCGGTGGATGAAACCTGCGGTAAACGTGAAGTTGGAGTGTCGCTTATTGCCCGTGTAGAAAGGCATCACCTCGTCGCCGCTGACATAGCCGTCGGCATTGACCTCAATGCTTGTGGTGCCGATGCTACGGAAGTCGGAACGCAGGTGCATGAACAATCCATGGCGCTTCATTGTGGCAAGGAAGATGCCGAAGGAAGGGCCCGACTTGTGGAGGGATGTGGTGAGCAATGCGTAGGAGGCAAGCGGCAATTTCGGTTTGGTGTATTTTACCGTTACCGTGTCGCGCAAGATCTGTGTAACGACGATAGTGTCGTGTATTTCCTCTACCTCCGCCTGTGGGCAGTTGAGTTTCATCACATAACAGATACGACTCTCCAAGGGGGTGGGAAAGCGATAGTTGCGAAGCACTCCCCATTCGGGATGCTTGATTGTTATCCGCGACGAACCGGACGGAAGATATAACAATATCTCACCCGTCTCGTCCACTCGTTTCACGATGCCCAGAGGAGTTGAGAATGCAAACTCCTTGGGAGCTTCCACCTTGAGCAGTGCACAGGCCTGTCCGTTGAGGTCGCGCACTGGGGAAATGAATGCGCTGATGTCGTTCTTTTGCGCGTTGACAGAAATCACAGAGAATTTCTGTGCAGCACAAGGCAAGGCTGCGGCAATGCATATCGCAAGTGCCACCATCCTGACAAGTCGTATTATAATCTTTGTCCTGCTCATCATTCCAGATTGAAGTCTCTTATGCCAATAATTTCTTTTTCGTCATTCACTGATGCTGCGGGTTGCCATGTCCTCACGTGTATCAGTGGCATCGACTTGTTGCGGAAATCCCATAGGATAAACAGATAACCATCATCAGAATATCTGTCGCTCGTGTATTTTTGTTTCATGCTCACTCCGTAGATGCCTTCCATGGTGGGATGGCGCATGATACGGAAATCAGTGAACCTGACGTCGATTTTCTTGTTTGCCGCAAATACCATCTCAAGTCTTTCCAGGTATTCTTTTTTTGTCTTCAGACTGAATGTCACCTTCTCGTCGCCCTCTATCCCCGTGGCACCATTGTTGTCGGCAGACCTCACCACATTGCCCACGATGATGAGGGCCTGGTCGCTGAACACCTGTCGGAGAAAGTCGATGTCCTTGGTGGTGTATGAAGTGCGCAGATGTTCGCAATAGTTGAGAATCATCCTGCGGTTGTCGGCATCCTTCTCTTCAAGTTTGCCCGATATCACCTTTGATGCCTCGGCAAAGAATGGATTGTCCTTTGCCATGGTCGCGATGTCGGTTTTGACTATGCTTCGTTTGTCGCTTTTCTGTGGAGTGTTGTCTTGCTGAATCTCGTATTGCAGTTCAGCGATTACGGGGTGGTTGTTTTCCCTGATTATCGTATCCCTCAATTTTGCCACTGAGTGCACGGCGGATAAGGTATCCACGGGTGTGGATACAGACTGAGTATGGGTGGGCAGTTGCCATAATGCAACCGCCACACCCAATAGAAATACATTCAGTATTATCAGAGAGATAATTGCTTTTCTAATCATTCAATCAATTTGTTTGTTACTGCCAGTTTTCGACCTCGCCTCCCACTTCAATCTTCACCTTTTCGGGATTGTCGGTTATCACCAGATTGATGAGATGATCCACACCGGGTTTGAAGAGGAACTTGCTCTCGAAGAGATAGCTCACTCCCTTCATGATGACCTCTACGAGGGGCACACGGTTGTCGAGTCGCTGTGGCACGATGATGGCGCCGAATTGGAAGTTGCTTTCCTGGCGTGCCTTGATGGTGGCCCTCTTGCCCTTGACGTCGCGTGTCACTATTCCGGCACTGATGTCGAAGGTGGCGGTAGGCACAGTGTTGTGGATGAATATCTCGGCGTCGGTGGGCATGTCTCCCTCAAAGTCCTCGCCCTTCACGAGCCGGATGGTGAGTTTGCTCATGACATGTTTGAAGTTGAGGGTCACAGGCGATGTGGATGCCGCCACATTGGGTGTCCTGGCATAGAGCAGGTCGCTTGCCTCATATCCGCTGAGCGTACTGTTGGTTTCGGCGGTAGTCTGGTCGGTTGCAACGCTCACGGGCTGGTCTTCTATCGATGTCACATTCATATAGGGATAATAGGCGTAAGCATTATATGTGCCTTCGTCCCAGAAGAGCTTCTGGCTTGGAATCCATTTGCCCGAGGTCAGCGTGAGCGGTTCGTTGTTCAGGGTATTGCCGCCTATTTCGAGTGGCATGTCAGCCTTGGCAATATATACTCCAATCTTGTCGCCGTTTTCAAAATCAGTGGCTGTAGCCCTTGTCTGTGACGGATGAACGACATCAAATGTCATGGGTGTTTCGCTGGCGCTCTTCGGGGCTTCCGTAGAGTCGTCATTAGAGCAGGAGGCAAGTCCTAAAATGGACAGTACCACACCTATATATAATATACTTCTTCTCATCATTTCATTTTTAGACTTCGCCGAACTACCTTTCTTATTTCCTGATTTTTTTACTTTTCTTAATCGGACTTCCCCTGTGAATAGTGGGCGGCAACTGGCGCGAATGAACCAGCGAGCCGGAGTAAGTGTCTGTTGACCGGGTTGCCATTATATTCACGTCGCGCTTGTCGTTGGCGACAAATTCCTCAAACGAGTATTCCTCACCGGCATATCTCTTGATGCGCTTCACGATACTCTCGCGGCTGATAGTGCTGTAATAAGGAATGTCGTTGTTCATGCAAGAGTTCTGCTCTGAACGGAAGACACCGCGAGAGTGCATAAATCCGCCTTCGTAGATATCAACGATGTCGCTGTAGCGCGAGTCGTAGATAAGGTGACTCCAAGGCACTTGGTTGGTCTTGCCTGTGATGGAGAGGTTGTCATACCATCCAAGCGACTGGGCACCGAGGATGGCATCCACGTGTCCGCAGCAGGTGCAACCGCAGGCGTCGATGAAGGCATTGTGATAGATATACTCGTCGCCGAGCTTACCGAATCCGTGTCCACCTGCCTCATGCTGTATCACGCCTCGTGAGTCGAGAGGATAGCCGTAGGTGCTCTTCGGACAGAAGGCGATGGCTGTGCCGTCTTCCCACATCTGTGTGATGCCGCCGTAGTCGGTGCTGTTGGGGATGACGATGATGAGCGACTGGCAGAGATTGTCCTTAGTGACTGTCGGAGCTTTAAGCACATAGTTGAACATCTCGTCGTAATCGCACTTCAACCCAACGCCTCCCGTGAATGTGGTGTTGAAACGGTTGTAGCGGATGGTGTTGATAGAACCTACTCCCGACTCGGTGGATACGGGGAAGGCTGTGTAGATGTTGAAGTAGTTGCGGTAGGTCTTGAAAGGTTCAATGCCGAAGAAGTACTCCACCTCGTCCTGCATGTCCTTGAGATACTGTCCGCTTGCTATATCTTTGGCGTCATATCCGTCGCCGAGAATCACGATGTTGATACCGCCGTTTTTACCCTTGGTGGCTTTCTGCAGCGTGAGCCACTGGTCTTCGGCATACTGGTAGTTATACTGGCTGACGGTGCACTTGTGGGTGTATTCCTTGCCTACAAGACGGAAGACGATTTCACCGTTTCTGTCGGCTGCACCCTGTGACATTTTCTTAATGGTGAGTGTTATTTCAGACTTCTTGTTGCCAGATGTCTTTGAAAGTTCACACCAGTCGGGTTTGCTTGCCACTTCCCATTCGCCCTCAGCGTCGATTACGAGTGTCTGCTTGTGCTCGGTATTGATGGCGCAGGCGATCGCCGGGCGGCATCCCAACTCATGATGGGCAGCAATCCGCTTGAAGTCGCACCATCCCGATGCTGCCTGATACTGCTGGATGGCAGACTCCGGCACTTCAAGGGTGAAGTTGTCCTTGGCTACGCCGTCGAACGTTTTTGCATAAATTGTTGGTGGCATTTCTCCTTTACATACGATACTGCCAATTCCGTAACATTCTTGGAAAGCACCTTGTGCACCTACATCCCCGTCGTTATCACTACGAATTGTTTCCATCGATTCGGGGAATACAAGACCTTCTAACATACGGCATTGTGCGAATGCACCTGCTCCGATACTTTCAAGACCTTCAGGAAACTCCAAAATTCCCATTAATCTCCAGTTGTAGGCAAATGCCTTTTTGCCAATGGCAGTTATTCCAGATGGTATTTTCAGAACTCCAGAGAAATCATTTGCATAGAAAGCCTCGTTGGCAATTACACTGAGATATTTAGGTAGCACAAGCTCGCCCTTGAAATGGCATCCTGAGAATGCATTATTTCCAATATTAGTAATACCATCATGAAGTTGCAGAGTACCATCAAATCCACATCCGTTAAATGCCTCAGAAGGAATGACCTGCATTTCTTGAGGAATTGACAAAGAGCCTGTGAGTCCTTCACAACCGCTAAAGGCGCAATTACCAAGTCTTTTTAGTTTGTCGGGAAGTCTTAGTTCGCCGGTAAGACCATTACAACCGTTGAAGCAATATCCTCTAATCAATTCAAGGTTATCGGGAAGAATCAACTCACCAACAAGTCCACTACAATTTTGGAATACTCCTCCATAATAATCATTACCTTCTTCTGCGGTTTCTTTATTTGGGTCATTTCCTTTAGTACCTAAATATTTTAGTGTAGTTGGAAGACTAAGTGTTCCATTCAATCCTGTACAGTTATTGAATGCGCCCATTTGTATTTCTTCAACACCTTCGGGAATAATCAATGAACCTGAAAGATATTTACAACCATAGAAAGCATGGTCGCCAATGGATTTAAGAGTGTCGGGGAGAACGAGTCTTACAAGGTCTTTCCCCTGCATTGTTGAGCTCCAGAAGAATGCACTTCCTGGAATTTGGTCATCAAGACATTCAAAATCATATAATTCACTCCGACTCTCAGCCTTAATTCTCACTTCTTTCAAGTTCAAGGCTTGCAATTTATCCATTCTATCACGCATGAAATAGAAATCAGACTGATTTATCTGTCCCGTAATCTTCAGGTTCTTCAGCTTGGTATAGTCCTTGCCTGCTGCCTTGATAGCTTCCTTGAGATGACCTGCAGTCGAGTGGATTACCACATACTCCTTGGCTGTGGCGTCGTGGCTCACGAGGTCGTTCTCCCATGCTGTGATGCTCTCGCTGATGAGCGTGAGGGCATATTGCCCTTCTATACCTTTCTTGTCCACACGGATGGCGAAGTTTGACATCTTGCCTGCCTCATAGGTAAAGGCCTCGTTCTTGGCAAACTTATAGGGCACACCGCCGATGGTGATGCTGAAAAGAGTCGTACCTGCGGCAACTGTCTGAGGTACTACGATGGCACGCCATTCATCGTTCACTCTCGATGGCATGGTGGC
>CAMBOI010000066.1 GCA_945869265.1 uncultured Prevotella sp.
CAGCAGATGACACAGAAACTTGCCAACCACCGCAACCAGCTCGCCGACACCCGATTGGTGTCACCCGTGGCAGGATATGTCAAGGAGAAACTGCACGAGGCGGGAGAGACGGTGAGTGCAGGCATGCCTATCGTCACGGTTTCTTCAGGCGATAGGATAGAGGTGGAAATCAATGTCTCGGCAAGCGACTATGCACGATTAGGGCAATTGTCCGACTTCCGCTGTTCCATTGATGCTCTTGGTGGCGACAGTATGCCGTTGGAGCGCATCAGGACGAGTGCAGTGGCTAATGCCACGCAACTATATACTATACGTTTTGCCATCAAGGGCAACTATAACCGCAAATTGCTCACGCCAGGAATGTCGGCTCTCGTGAAAGCCTTGTCGGCCAAAGGCTCGAGTACAGATGTCATTATACCCTCGTCGGCAATCATGAACAAGGACGGCCGCACTTCGGTGTTCATCTTTTCAGAGCAATCAAAGAAGGTGAAAAGAAAGGATGTCGAGGTGAAGGCTATGAAACTTGACGGAACGGCACAGGTGACCGGTCTGTCGGCCGGCGAGAAGGTGGTGACCACCGGTGTGCGATATCTCACCGACGGACAATGTGTGGAACCTATGAAAGCAATATCTAAAACGAACATAGGAGGAATGTTATGAACATCAGCAAATGGGCACTCAACAGGGGCGTTCTTATCAATGCGTTTGTCGCCGTTCTCATCATCGGAGGTTTATGGGCTTTCACACAAATGCCTAAACTCGAAGACCCTGCCGTAAGGGTGAAGCAGGCATTGGTGGTGGCCACCTATCCTGGTGCCTCGGCACACCAGGTGGAACTGGAACTCACTGACCCAATAGAGAAGTCAATACGCCAGATGCCTGACATCGACCATATTGAGTCGTCATCGTATGCCGACATGACTATCATCACCGTAGAATTGCATCCTACCGTGAAGGATGACGAACTCGAACAGCAGTGGGACCTGCTGCGTCGCAAGGTGGAAAACATCAAACCATCACTGCCTAAAGGGTCACAGGTGATGACCGTGGCAGATGATTTCGGCGATGTTTATGGAATGTTCTATGCCCTTACTGGCGACGGACTCTCCGACCGCCAGCTCAGCGACTATGCCGAACTCATCAAGCGCGAAGTGCTCTCCATCGACGGTGTGACACGTGTGGATATTTACGGCAAACGTCCTGAATGTATCAATATCAACCTAAAAGAGGAGAAGATGGCAAATCTCGGAGTGTTGCCAACAGAAGTGATACAGACGCTCAACGGACAGAATGCCACCTCTTATGCGGGATATTATGACAACGGGACAAGGCGAATACGTGTCACCGTGGATGACAAGTTCCGCTCAGTGGAAGACATTGCCAACATGCTCATCGCCGGACACGACGACGACCAGTTGCGCATATGCGACATTGCTGACGTGAGCAAGGGTTATGAAAAGGTGACACGCAACGCCATGCTGCGCGACGGTGAGAGGGCGCTTGGCATCAGTATAGCCTGTTCGAGCAGTCACGACATACTGAAAGTGGGCGACAAGGTGGAAGAGAAACTCGGACAGTTAGCAGAGAGAATGCCTGTGGGTGTAGAATATAATAAGGTGTTCTTCCAACCCGAACGAGTGAGCGACTCGCTCTACACCTTCCTGATTAACCTGCTCGAATCGGTGGTGATTGTCGTGGTGGTGCTTATCTTCTTCATGGGATTCAAGTCGGGAGTGATACTCGGCATGTCATTGGCGGTCATCGTCTTCGGCTCGTTTCTCGTTCTTAACGGTTTCGATGGCACGTTGCAGCGCGTGTCCTTGGCTGCATTCATCCTTGCCATGGGTATGCTGGTAGATAATGCCATCGTCATCGTAGATGGAATACTCGTTGATCTACGCAGTGGCAAGCCACGCGCCGAGGCGCTCACCTCTATAGGCAGGAAGACCGCCATGCCGCTGCTTGGGGCCACACTCATCGCCATTCTTGCCTTCATGCCCATCTTCCTCAGTCCCGACACTTCTGGAGTATATGTGCGCGACCTTTTCATCGTCATTGCCGTGTCGCTGTTGCTCAGTTGGCTGCTCGCCCTGACCCACGTGCCACTGATGGCCAACCGCCTGTTACATCCCAAGGTGAGCGAAGGAGAGGCATACAAGGGTAAGGCCTATGACATGCTCGACAAAGTAATGGGCATTTGCCTGCGCCACCGCCTTATGGTGGTCGGGGCAGCAGTAGTGCTGCTTGTGGGCAGTATGTCGTGCTATCCGTTTCTCCAACAGAGTTTTTTCCCCGACATGGAATACGACCAACTCTACATCGAATACAAACTGCCCGAAGGTTATAACAGCACACAAGTGGAGAACGACCTGGAACAGATGCGAAAGATGTTGATGCAATGCAAGGACGTGACGCATGTTACAACCAGCATCGGCGGCACACCCTCGCGATATAATCTAGTGCGCTCCATAGCCACTCCATCGTTGGCATACGGCGAACTGATAGTAGATTTCACATCGCCGGAGACACTCGTGGAACATCTCGACTCCATGCAGCGGACACTCAACGAGCGATTCCCCGATGCGTATATCAAAATCAAGCGTTACAACCTGATGTACAAGAAATATCCTATAGAGATATGTTTCAACGGCCCCGACCCGCAGGTGCTGCACCAACTCACCGACTCCGCCATGGCTATCGTCAGAAACAGCGACAAGGTGTGCCTGCCCACGTCAGACTGGGAGCCACAGGTGCCTGTGCTCACCGTTGACTATAACCAGCAGGCGGCACGCACCAGCGGTTTGTCGCGCGGCGATGTGGCCCTCTCGCTCATGTCCTATACCGACGGTATTCCTGTAGGCACGTTCTACGATGGTATTCACCCCGAGAACATCTATGTGAAATGCCATACCGACAAAGGGGAAGAAGTGGAGAACCTCGACCGTGTGAATGTCTTCGGCATGATGCCCAATGTGGGCAATGTCTTCAACCGCAGCACCGTGCAGAAACTCATGAGTGGACGTCTCGACAAGGATGACGTGATACGTCAGGTGACCAGTACCACCCCCTTGTCGCAGGTGTCAAAGGGGATTGACATCCGCTGGGAAGAACCCGTTGTGGTGCGCTACAATGGGCAGCGTCAGCAAAGGCTCCAGTGCTCGCCAGCCCCGGGTGTGTCCACCGAGTCGGCACGTCAGTCGATAGCCAAAGCCATAGAGTCGATAGCCATTCCCGAGGGATATTCACTCTCGTGGGAGGGTGAATACAAGGCAAGCACCCAATCCAAACAATATCTCTTCAAGGGCTTCCCGCTGTCTGTGGTAATGATGCTGCTCATACTCATCATGCTGTTCAACGATTTCAGACGTCCCGCCATCATCTTCTCTTGCATACCGTTAGTTGTGGTGGGTGTTTTCCCGTCGGTACTTCTTTCGGGAAAGGATTTTGGATTTGTAGCCATCGTAGGCATACTAGGACTCATCGGTATGATGATTAAGAATGGTATTGTGCTCATCGATGAAATATCGCTACAGATATCCCAAGGCAAACCGCTCGACAGGGCACTCATCGACAGTAGCAAGTCGCGTCTGCTTCCTGTGATGATGGCTTCGCTCACCACCATCCTCGGTATGATACCTCTCATCTCCGACTCTCTCTTCGGGTCGCTTGCCGTCACCATCATGGGTGGATTGGCTGCAGGCACTATCATCATTCTCATCTTCATACCAGTGCTATATTCGCTGATGTACAAAAGTAAATAAAACATGAAAAGACTGATATACATAATGATTGGCATAGGCATGCAACTCAGTGCCACAGCCCAAGACTCACTGACAATCGACCAATGCAGGGCAATGGCGGTGGAGCATAACCGCCAACTGCAACAAGCCCGTGAGCAGAGGGAAAAATCGGGCTACGACGTGATGGCCATGAAAGCAAACTACCTGCCCAAACTTGACTTCCAGGCCTTCGACCTCCTCAACACCGCATCGGGCAGTATTGGGATGCCTTCCTCCACTCTTCCCGTTTATTCATACAATTCGCAGATGGGGCAGTTCCTGCCTTCTGTGCTTACCGATGCCTCCGGCAATGTGACTGGACTGTCGCAATATGCGGAATTTCCGGCAATGACCGTGAAGTATAAGCTGCCCAACCTTTTCAATGCCTCGCTCTCTCTTGTGCAACCCATCTATATGGGCGGGAAAATTGACGCAGGATATACGATGACGAAAATAGGACAACGCATCTCCGATGAGAATATACGTATGACGGAGAGCGAGGTGATTGTCAGCGTGGAGGAGGCATACGCCCTTGCAGTGAAGGCCAGCGAGATGGTTGATGTGGCAAAGTCATACCGGCATCTTCTTCAGGAGCTGCTGAAAACGGTAGAGTCGGCAGTGCGCCATGGAATGCGCACCAGAAACGACCTAATGAAGGTGCAGGTGAAACTCAACCAAGCCCAATTGTCTATCACGCGTGCCAATAATGCCTACGACCTTGCCCGTATGAATCTGTGTCAGGTCATAGGCATGCCCTTGTCGTCGCCCCTGCTCATTGCTAAGCCCGACATCACTTCAGCCTTAGTGGAGGAGGTTATGTCTGCCTCCGACGACAGTCTTCAGGTGCTCTCCCGACCAGAGTATGCCATCCTCAACGAGAAGGCGGAGCTTGCCCGTCAGCAGCTGCGCCTTACCCGCTCCGACTATCTTCCACATTTGGCGGCATTTGCCTCGGGCGGATACACCAATGGCGGTAAGGTGACGGTTGATGCCACCAGTTCGCTTGCCGGCACCCAGCGTATGTATGACCACACGCTCCTCGACCAATTCTCAGGTTGTGTCGGTGTCACGTTCTCCATGCCCATCTTCCATTTTGGCGAGCGCAGGGGCAAGATACGTTCTGCCAAGTCGTCTGTACGTATGGCGGAAATAGAACTGGCAGACAAACGTGAGCAGATGACACTCGAACTCGCCCAAGCCCGAAATACGCTTCGCGAACAACTCACTGCTCTCGAAATAGCCCAACTGTCGGTGGAACAAGCCACCGAGAATCTCCGTCTCTCGCGCAGCGCATACGATTCGGGTATGGAGACACTCAGCGACCATCTGGAGGCACAGTCGTTATGGCAGTCAGCACTTGCAGAAGAAATAGATGCCCGCACACAACTTATTGTCGCCCTGGGCAAATGGCGCAAGGCAGCAGGGAAATAATCCTTGCTGCCTCATCTTTCACGATTCCCTAATACTTCTTTTTCAACCAATACGAGAACACTTAACCTTAATTTCTCCTCATTTAACCACTTAATAGCACTATTTCCAGCTGTAACCCACGAATTACAGCTGGAAGTTAAGGAAGCTTTACCCTCAAATGGAGCAACCTGCAAGTGAAGTGAACCCGTCCAACTTTGTGGGTTCACTTCAATTATACGTTGGCATCGTGAATCAGAGTGGCTTTTATTACAAACGCCCACTGGTCGTCGGCAAGTCGTTCGAGGGTGATATTGCCT
>CAMBOI010000067.1 GCA_945869265.1 uncultured Prevotella sp.
GAATTAAGATAATCTTTTTCCAGCCCCTTGTTGTAATTCTATGTCAAAGTTAAAAATAATTTTTTGATTATGCAAGAAAATTCCATAATATTTTGCCTACCCTCTGTGATAAAATGCCCATCCCTCCCCCATACCCCTACCCCTTCAACCCCCTAATTTTGCCCATTTTCAGAAATAATGTCACACTTCTAATTTTCCAAACGCCTTATTACCAGTCATTTATAATTTTCGTGTGACGTGACATTAATTTTCAACTTTCTTACGCGCGCGACCTTACCCCTGCAATTAGCATCCTCAGATATTGTGTTGTTTATATCGGTATTGTCGTAAGGGCAAAAGCCTGATTATTATTTTTTTTGTTGACAAAATTTGCCAGACCCGAAATAAATGATTATATTTGCAACCGAACAATAATATCTTGATTCGGAAGGTATAAAGGAAAATACACTTGCTATTGCCCGAAAGATGAAGGCTGGCGGTATGTCAGCAGCAACGATTTCAGAGATTACCGGACTATCAGAAGAAGATATTGAGGGATTGTAAATATCAGCAATTTCCTCTCCAATCTATTTTTTATATAAAATTATTTGGTTAAGTCACATAGAAACGTTACCTTTGCATGTGAAATCATGCTCTCTCCTGTGGAGAGGCACGAAGAAAGATGTGTATTTATCGGCGTAAACGCTGTGTTATGACGTTATCGTACGATCTAAATATAAGGCTATTGCGGCGACAGGTTTGTATAAACTTGCCGACGCCGTAGGCGTATCAAAAACCAAACCTTGAAAACTCTATCTCCCTCATAATCATAGTCATTTTGATGGTGGGAATATAAAGAACCCACCTTCAACTACAGTATCTCAAAAACAATGATCAAGCATTTTTTTTATATATTCCTTGCATTGCTCTTCATGGGCTGTGTCAACTCCCGCAATGTCGAATACCTGAAGAATAGCGACACCTTTGTTGCTGACACCACCCAGGCACCCTATGAGATGACCATCAAACCCAAGGATGTGTTAGAGATTTATTTCTTCAATCCTGACAACCCAAACTCCATAGAGGAACTAAATGTGATAGAGAGGAAACCTGTCACCCCCGGTCAAAGTACAGCATACAATACGGGCACGTTATACCAATATGTTGTAGACAACCAAGGAAATATCCCGATGCCAGTAATTGGAGATATAAATCTGCTTGGGTTATCCAAGGAGCAAGCGGAGAAGAAGATTCATGATGCGTTCAGACCCTATTTCAGCACTGAGGATATAATGGTTACTGTCAACATGTGCAATTTTGTAGTCTCTGTGGCAGGCGAGGTGCAGAATCCCAATGTCTTCACCATATACAATTCGAAAGTCAATATCTTTGAAGCCCTCGCCATGGCAGGAGACATAATGATTACTGGCAAGCGTGATAATGTGATGCTGATAAGAACCGAGTCTGATGGCACCAAGAGTGTCCACACTTTAGACCTGACGGATGCCAATATCATCAACAGTCCCTATTACAATCTCCAGCAGCGCGACCTTTTATATGTGGAACCCACTGATATTCGCAAGCAAGACTCGAAGGTAGGCACTATGACCAATGTAGTGGTCAGTGGAGTCAGCATCGCCGTCAGCATAGGCTCATTGCTCTATCGTATACTTTCGAACTAACAATCATCACTTGCTTTAGCTTGATGAGCTTGCGAATAATCATCAGCCATCAGCAATCAGTAATCAATCATCATTCATCAGTCATCAGCCATCAGTCATCAGCTATAACTGCAAAAAATGATGATTTTGCGGACGAAAATTTCGACCGCAAAACAGTTAGTAGTAAAACTCGTTATGCTCCTAAAGCCTTCACCGAGCGAGGCCTTTACATGCTTTCCACCATATTAAAATCTGAACAGGCAATTGGTATGAATGTAAAGATTGTATCGTGAGTGCATCCAATACCGCAAAGATTGTAGTGCAAGGATTGAATGGATATATAGTGGCAGAGAAAGAAGGAAGAATCCTTATCTGCTCGCTTAAGGAGGAACAAAGGATAAAAGAGTTTTCAAAATAACAATAAACAATAGAAAATGAAAAGAGCATTAATTACAGGAGTAACAGGTCAGGACGGTTCGTACCTGGCTGAGTTTTTATTGGAAAAAGGTTATGAGGTGCATGGCACTATCCGCCGCTCGTCAGTAGACTTCCGCGAGCGTATTGCTCATCTTGAAGGACAACCGAATTTTCACCTTCACTATGCTGACCTCGGCGACTCAATGAGCATTCTCGGTGTTATTGGGAAGGTGCGCCCTGACGAGATATATAACCTTGCAGCGCAGAGCCATGTGCAGGTGAGCTTCGACTCGCCGGAGTTCACGGCCGATGTGGATGCCGTAGGTGTGCTTCGTGTGTTGGAGGCTGTGCGCCAGCTCGGACTTACAGAGACTTGTCGTATATATCAGGCTTCTACTTCTGAACTATACGGAAAGGTGGAGGAAGTGCCTCAGAATGAGAAAACTCCGTTCCACCCGTATTCTCCATACGCCGTAGCCAAGCAGTATGGCTTTTGGATTGTACAAGAGTATCGTGAGGCATACAACATGTTCTGCTGCTCGGGCATTCTGTTCAACCATGAGTCAGAACGTCGTGGAGAGACCTTCGTGACACGTAAGATTACACTTGCTGCCGCACGTATTGCACAGGGCAAGCAGGACTGTCTCTATCTGGGCAATCTTGACTCATTGCGCGACTGGGGATATGCCAAGGACTATGTGGAGTGTATGTGGCTCATCCTGCAACACGACACACCAGAGGACTTTGTAATTGCTACTGGCGTGCAGCATACCGTACGTGAGTTTGCCACTCTCGCCTTCCAGTATGCCGGCATCGAACTGCGCTGGGAAGGCGAAGGTATCAACGAGAAGGGTATCGACGTGAAGACTGGCAAGGTGGTGGTAGCCGTGAGCGAGGACTTCTATCGTCCTACTGATGTGGTGAACCTATGGGGTGACCCGACTAAAGCCAAGAAAGAGCTTGGATGGAATCCGCAGACAACAAGTTTCGAGGAGCTCGTGCGCATCATGGTAAATCATGATATGCAGAAGGTAGCGGCAGACCATGTGGCCAGCGTAATGCGTACCAACCTCGCTGAATATCTTGAAAAGGGAATTGTCAAGTAATTATTGAGACCATGTCATTAAGTAAAGACAGTAAGATATATGTGGCAGGACACCGCGGACTCGTGGGTTCTGCCATCTGGAATAACCTCAAGGCAAGAGGATATAACAACCTGGTGGGAAGAACGCATAGCGAACTGGACCTCACCGACCAGAACGCGGTGAAGGAGTTCTTCGACACCGAAAAGCCCGACGCAGTGGTACTTGCTGCGGCATTCGTGGGCGGCATCATGGCAAACTCGCTCTATCGTGCCGACTTCATCATGCAGAACATGAAGATGCAATGCAATGTAATCAGCAACGCTTATTCACACGGGGTGAAGAAACTGCTCTTCCTCGGTTCGACATGCATTTATCCGAAGAACGCACCGCAGCCGATGAGGGAAGATGCGCTGCTCACATCACCACTGGAATATACCAATGAGGAATATGCCATAGCGAAAATCGCAGGACTGAAGATGTGCGAGAGCTATAACTTGCAGTATGGCACCAACTATATCGCAGTGATGCCGACCAATCTCTATGGTCCGAATGACAACTTCCATCTTGAAAACTCTCACGTGATGCCAGCCATGATGCGCAAGATTTATCTCGCAAAACTCATTCACGACGGCAACTGGACGGCTATCGAGAATGACATGAACAAACGCCCAATCAATCCCGACGAGAAACTGAAGTCTATCATTGGCGAGGGAAATGTGGACGGAAGCAATCCGCATGAACGCATCCTCAAGGCTCTGGAGTTCTATGGCATCTACGACAACAAGGTGGTGCTATGGGGAACAGGAAAGCCGCTGCGTGAATTCCTGTGGAGTGAGGACATGGCAGATGCCAGTGTGCACGTGCTTCTCAATGTGGACTTCAAGGACATCATCGGCATCGAGAAATATTCGTCTGTGTTCTTCGGTGCCAAGGCCGATGGTGCCGTTGACCGCAACAACAGCGAGGGACGAGGCGGTGCCATACCGTCGCTCGGCGAAATCCGCAACTGCCACATCAATGTAGGAACAGGCAAGGAACTGACCATCCGGGAATTATCGGAACTGGTGGTGAAGGCAGTAGGATTCGAGGGAACAGTGGAATTTGACTCCTCAAAGCCCGACGGAACCATGCGCAAACTCATTGATGTGAGCAAGCTTCATTCCCTCGGATGGACTCACAAGGTGGAGATAGAAGACGGAGTGACCAAGCTCTTCGAATGGTATAAGCAAAGCCTGAAATAATCAAGGAGTATATGTCTACTGCCAAAGGGCATAGAGGGTCATAGGGACAGGTACGTCAAGGAAGGTACCAAAACCATAGGCGAAATAATGAAGCGCATAGCATCATCATACGTATATCACTATAACCACAAGTACGACAGGGTGGGGCATTGAAGGCATCGCTTGTCGATAACGTTAATGATTACGTATGGAGCAGTTGACAAGGTTCGATGGTACCTGGCCCTGTGACCCTCGGAAGAATTACAATCATCAA
>CAMBOI010000068.1 GCA_945869265.1 uncultured Prevotella sp.
GCCTGCAACCTCCAATAATCCTTGCCGCCTTATCTTTCTCACTTTGGAATGAGAGTTGGTCGAATATGATGTAGGCACGATGTGGATCGACAATGCGTGGTGCCATGAGTCTGAGTGCCGCAAGTTTCTTGTCGCCAAATGAAAATATACTCATCATTGTCGCACACTGCTCACAGGAATAAAACGCCCCAAGACTGGCCACCTCGATGAGATCCATCTTACGGTCATCGAAACTGGTGTTTTTCACCTTATTATATAATATGGCGAACTTATCGTCGCTGAGACGAAGTTCCATCCTCGCACTTGACTCATTTATACGTCTATGCCTCTGAGCCTGAACGTCAACAGCTCCCAATGTCAAACAGGAGAGCAACAGAAAAACAAACAGATTCCTTCTCATAATAATTGTCATTTTTTTGTTTTTCTGCAAAGGTAATTCCTTTTGGCATATTGTGCAAGGGAATTTCCCTACAAGCTAATAGGAGAATTCCTATTATGGCAGCCCTAAGGATTTCCCATTTTTTACAATAAAAATGGTCAAAACGTTTTGTATGTATCCTTCGCCTCTTATCGGCAGTTTTTATTCAAATTCGAGTGCAAATACAGTGTTTTTTTTGCCGACATAGGCTAATTATTTGCCATAAAAGTATTGTTTTGCCAAAAACATGCCATTTTATAAATATTAATAACAGTTATCTTGATATGTTATCCTGAAACAATCTTAATACCTTAAAGAAACAATTCTAAATAACAAAAAATTCATATACTGTACTTGTTCCTTCCGCATCTGAGAACAACGGCAATCCTATCTTCATCAGATAGTCACCCGAATATCTCCTTGGCTCGGTTTGGGCACCGGGCATGAGGTTTATCTCCTTCACCTCGTAAGTGGCTGTTGGGTCAAGACCACGAAGGCATACATTGGCAGAATGCTCCTTATATCGTGGATGAAGGTTATAGGCGAACACCACGGCATGACGCTTGTCCTTGGATACATAGTTCACTGCGGCATGATTGCCTTTGTATGGAGAAACGAGCTTGTATTGGTCGCCGTCGAGGATGACAGACTTCAGACGCCGATAGTTGGCTACAGCCTCTCGGCAGAACTGCATTTCGTCGGAGGACAGCGACTTGAGGTCGATGTCGAAACCCAACTTGCACATGCTTGCCACATCCACCCTGAACTTCACACTCGCCTTCTTGTTCCAATTGGTAACATGCGATGCCATTGCCTTTACGGGGAAGAAATCCGACATGCTCCACTGGATATAAAGACGCTCGTAGGGGTCGGTGTCATCAGAACACCAGAACTCGGTGAAATACTTCAGCGCCTCGTAGTCACACCTGCCGCCACCTCCTGCACACAGCATCATCGGCAGCGAAGGATATTTCTCCGACACACGTCTCATCACGTTATACACACCACGCACATGGTCGATATACAGATTGCACTGCTTCTGCTTGAGATATGCCGAATGGATGTTGGTTATCGGACTGTTACAATCCCATTTCAGATAGGCAATGTCGGGATTTTCAGTCATTATGTCGTCAACGGCGCTGAACACGAAGTCCTGGACCTTGGGATTGCTGAGGTCGAGCACCAACTGATTGCGATAGTAATAAGTGTCGCGTCCAGGAAGGGTGATAGCCCAGTCGGGATGCTTCTTGTAAAGCTCACTCTCGGGATTCACCATCTCCGGTTCCACCCAAAGACCAAACTTAACCCCAGCCTTTGTTGCCATACGTGTGAGCGAGGAAATACCATTGGGCAATTTCGTGCGGTTGGGTTGCCAGTCGCCAAGTCCGGCATCGTCGTTGTTACGTGGATGGGCATTGCCAAACCAACCGTCGTCGAGCAGAAACATATCCACTCCCAACTGCTTTGCTTCGTCCATGAGATGCCTCAATTTCTCCTCATCGAAGTCGAAAGCCGTATTCTCCCAGTTGTTGAGAAGAGTGAGACGATCGCCCATGCCATCCTTCAGCTGATAGCGACGTGCCCAATCGTGCAGATTTCTCTTTGCCTGCTCAGTGCCGTTGTAGCTGAGTGTGAACACAAACTCGGGAGTGGTGAACACCTCGCCGCTCTTCAACTGATAGTTGGAGGCATAAGAATTGATGGCGGGAATGAGACGTAACACACCCACATTATCCACTTCGAACGTACATGAGAAATTGCCTGTCCAACCGATGGAACCGAGCATTGTTTTGCCTGAGTTGGCAGAAGCCTTTGTATCGAAAGCCAACTGAAAGAAGGGATGGCTCTGCATGGCAGCACGTGAACCGAGTTTGGTGTCAATCACCTTCTTGCCAAACTGCAGTTCCTGTGTGGCAGGATATGCCTCGCGTGCCCAGTCACCGTGGTAGTTGGTGAGGAAATACCTTTCCGCCTGGAGATAGAGCATGGCACTGGCATATCGCCAGAGAGAGATGGCACCACGCTCCTTATGGCAGATTTCACTCCAGGTCTTTATGACGTTCTCCTTGTCATAGGCTACGTAATGTAACTTCACCTCCACTGGATATAGTTTGTCGTGGAGAGTAATAACAGTCTCAGTGCCGCCTTCCACCCTGTTCACACTGTGCTCCTTGTAGTGGAGATATGTTGTCTGGTTGCCATCGGCATGAGTGATGGCAAGTGCAGGTTCGAAAAAATCCTCACCTCCCGAGGCTGCATACGCCTCATGTCCACGCTTGCAGATACTGCCGTCAGAACCGGCATACACTGCCCAGTCGAGCAACTCTGCATCGGCTGCATTGACAAGTTTCTCTCCGAAATACACTTGATAGAGTCGCCCCTGGGGATTAACCTTGAGGAAGAGGTCCGTCTGCGATGTGGATATGCGTATGGTCTGTGCCTGTGGGGCAATCGTGGCCACAAATGCCACGACTGCCGTCAGAAATAATCTTATTGTTGACATAATACGATGTTTAAATTAAAAGATATAGGCTTTGGCCCCTTCCACCTTGGCATTGCCGTCGAGGGTGTAGAAGCGCACTCGGTCGTAGGGCTTGGTGGGGAATACGAGGTTGGTCATTGCTATGCGTCCGCCGTCAACAAAGAGTTCCACCGAACTTTTGTCAACGAAGATGTCGAAGTGGCGTTTGTTGCCCTCGCAGAGGTAGAGCGGAGCCCAGGTGCCCAAGGCAAAGTCGTTGACATAGTTGACTGAGTTCTTCTGGCGCATTGTCATAGGGTCGCTCTTGCGCACCGTAAACTCATAGTTGTTCTCAATGTCGTGGGGAGCGGAACGCTTGCCGAAACCGGTCTCACCGCTTTCGGTGCGGTCCATCACCACTCTCTGCTTATCGAGGTCGAGATAGATGAGTGTACGCTCACCCTTGTCGTTCGCCAATTCTATACCCACGGTCTTGGCAGTAGCGGCAGTGATATCGGCTTCCACCTCAAAGGCTCCTTCGCCGCCCAACGTCTTCATCTCACCCTTGCCGTTGAGCTGAAAATCGCCTATTTCAATGGTCTGCTTGCGCAGTACCTTCATTTCCTCAACGGCATTTGCCGAGAGATAGTACTCGCCATCCTTCTCATACATACGCAACTCGCGGGGCAAGGCGTTGCAGCTGCGGAACTGCTGTGTAGGAGTGAGGTTGGCATACTGCCAGTTGTTCATCCATGGCACTGCCACGATGCGGTCGCCAAGATTGGAGAATGTAACGGCAGCATAATGATCCTTGCCAAAGTCGAGGAGTTTGACCACTTCAGGCTTGTTGTCGCAAGTGAAGTTCTTTCCGTCGAAGTCACCCACGAAATATTCCGTGCATGAGCCACCGAAGAAACATCCCGGATTGATGTTGACAATCATAACCCATTTTTGCTTGCCATTGATGGTCATCGGGAAGAAGTCGGGACATTCAAACTGATTGGGCTGTGCTCCGTAACCACGACCGAAGGCGCTCACATACTCCCATTGCTTAAGGTCGGCAGACTTGTAGAATCGCATCTCCTTGTCGGCAGAAACAATCATATACC
>CAMBOI010000069.1 GCA_945869265.1 uncultured Prevotella sp.
TCTTCACATGGGAGGGCGAACTTGTTCCGGGAGAGATGAAGGCTTGCCTTGTCAAGGATGGCACATATTCATGCCCGTTCCTTCGTCCGTCGGTGGCAAATACCGAGATTTCATCGGCTGGTGTAGCTGCACCTGACTTCGTGTTCTATGCAGGCGATCCCGACAACAAATGGAAGGTCACTGAGGCTGGTATATACCGCATCACCTTCAACCTCAAGGACTATACTATAGCCGTAGAGAAAAAATAATGTATCTTAAACTATAGAATAATAAACAGCAATGAAAAATATGACATTAATGACAATAGCCCTTGCGGCTGCATCATTGTTTGCCTCATGCAAGGATGACGTGGAGATGAAATATCCTCCAAATTATGAATTGCCCGACTTGCCCGTCATTGAAGGCATACACGAGAATGTGAAAGCCCCTCTATACTGGAGCGTATATGAATATTGCTACGACAAGGAGCGCCAGGGCGAAAGCACCATAGACATCACTCCCGACGAATGGGACAAAATCATCGACTTCGTGGCTTCGGAGCTAAAGCCCCATGGATATGACATGATATGCACCGACGGATTTATCGCCATGCTTGCCACCGACAAATCGGGCTATATGACACAATACGGTTCGATATCGCTTAAGGATCTTGTGGCAAAGTGCAAGGCAAAAGGACTTAAGCTCGGTGTGTACGACAACCCGCTTTGGATACACGGACCGCGCGACACAAAGATAGAGGGAACAGACTACACCTTCGGCAACCTCTATTACAACGGCTCTACACCGGTGGCGAACCCTGGTGTCAACGATACGTGGTTCCACTGGGTAGTGGCAGAGAATCCTGGAGCGAAAGAGTACATCGACGGTTTCTTCAAGCACTATAAGGAACTTGGCGTAGAGTTCATACGAATGGACTTCTTGTCGTGGTACGAAGACGGCAAAGACCGCAGTATGGGAGTTGTGGGACGTGGTTACGGACGCGAAAGTTACGCACGTGCCATGGCTTACATAGCCGAAGCTGCAAAAAAATACGGCATCTTCACCTCGCTCGTTATGCCCCACAACTTCAACGATGCCGAGATAGAGGCACGCTATGGCAACATGATGCGAATAGTATGTGATACCGGTGGTGGAGGCTGGTGGCACA
Source organism: uncultured Prevotella sp. (assembly GCA_945869265.1). Taxonomy (GTDB): domain Bacteria; phylum Bacteroidota; class Bacteroidia; order Bacteroidales; family Bacteroidaceae; genus Prevotella. The sequence continues at coordinate 1,148 of CAMBOI010000069.1, forward strand.
CCTCTGCTCAGGACAAAGGTAAGTCGTATGCCAACTGGCCGCAGTGCATGAACCAGTTTGACGGCTTCACCTACTGGTCGCATCTCTCGGGACGCAACAAGATAATCCTCGACGGCGACTTCATCCGACTCAATAAGTTCGATACCGACGCTGAGCGCGAAACAGTCATTTCCCTACAGCTCATGGCAGGCGGACCCGTAGCGGCAGCCGACCAGTATTCTACCATAGGCAATAACCTCAAATTCTATGTCAACGATGAGCTCCTCGCACTCAACAAGGACGGTTTCGTAGGTAAACCGCTCAGCGACAAGCTAGGCGACAAGAAGAACGAGATTTGGTATGGCCAAATGTCAAATGGAGACTATGTCCTCGCTCTCTTTAACCGCAGCGACAATACTTCTACCGTATCGGTCAAATTCTCTGAAATAGGTATCAGTGGCGAGATGAACGTACGCGACCTTTGGGCACATGCCGATGAGGGAAAAGCTTCGTCCGTCACCGCCAATATCCCTGCTCATGGATGCAAGGTGGTGAAGTTGACCAAATAAAACATGTCTAATATCCAATGTAGTTCAGTTATGATTCGTACATTCAATAGGTTTATAATATCAGCAATCTGTGCAATGGTGGCCATCAGTGCCACCTCACAGGTTGCCAGTCATTCCGTGGCTTCGCCCGACGGAAATCTTAAACTGAGTTTCTCGCTGACTGATGAAGGCGTGCCCACATATAAGATTGACTACAAGGACATTCCTGTGGTGAAGACAAGTCGCCTCGGCATGGAACTTAATGAGGAAAACTCGTTGATGGACAAATTCCGCATCAATAAAGTCTCCACCTCATCCTTTGACGAGACATGGCAACCTGTGTGGGGTGAGGAGAGTAATATCCGCAACCATTACAATGAGTTGTTCGTGGAATTGGAGAAACCGTCTAACGGACGATTCATGAGTTTCCGTTTCCGTGTTTATGACGATGGTGTAGGTTTTCGTTATGAGTTCCCACAGCAACAGTTTCTGCCTTACTTCACCGTAAAGGCTGAACATACTGAGTTTGCAATGGCTGGCGATCATACGGCGTGGTGGATTCCTGGAGACTATGACACGCAAGAGTACGACTATACCGAGTCGAAGCTCTCTGAGATACGCGGGTTGATGGAGGCTGCCAAGTGCGACAATGCCTCGCAGACATTCTTCTCTCCTACTGGTGTGCAGACATCATTGCAGATGAAGACTGCTGAAGGATTATATGTCAATATCCATGAGGCAGCACTTGTGGATTATTCATGTATGCACCTCGACCTCGATGACAAGAATTTTGTATTCCGTTCGCAGCTCACCCCTGATGCACAAGGTAATATGGCACATTGTCAGACACCTTGCAGCACTCCATGGCGCACAGTGATGGTGGTGGACGATGCAAGGAAAGCTCTCGCTTCACGTCTCATTCTCAATCTCAATGAACCTTGCAAGTATGCCGACACCTCATGGATTAAGCCAGTGAAATATATTGGTGTATGGTGGGAAATGATAGGTGGAGGCAAGGCTTGGTCTTACACTAACGACCTGCCGTCTGTACATCTTGGCTCCACCGACTATTCAAAATGCAAGCCCCACGGCAATCATCCTGCCAACAATGCCAATGTTAGGAAATACATTGACTTTGCGGCAAAACACGGTTTCTCGCAGGTGCTTGTCGAGGGTTGGAACATAGGCTGGGAAGACTGGTTCGGTCATGAGAAAGACTATGTGTTTGATTTCCAAACTCCATATCCCGACTTCGACATCAAGGCTCTCAACGATTATGCTCACTCAAAAGGTGTGAGACTTATGATGCACCATGAGACATCTGGCTCGGTTCGCAACTACGAGCGTCATCTCGAAGCGGCATACAACCTTATGGACAAGTATGGCTACAACTCTGTCAAGAGCGGATATGTAGGCAATATACTACCTCGTGGAGAGCATCATTACGGACAATGGATGAACAACCACTATCTGTATTGTGTCACAGAGGCAGCCAAGCATCATATCATGGTCAATGCCCACGAGGCAGTACGTCCTACCGGCTTGTGCCGCACCTATCCCAATCTTATTGGCAACGAGTCGGCACGTGGTACTGAGTATGAGTCGTTTGGAGGAAACAAGGCTTTCCATACCACTGTCCTTCCGTTCACCCGTCTGCAAGGAGGACCTATGGACTATACCCCGGGCATCCTTGAAGGCGACATGAACAAGATTGACCCAAGCAAGCATCATCACATCAATTCCACCCTTGCCCGTCAGTTGGCGCTCTACGTCACAATGTACAGTCCGCTGCAGATGGCGGCCGATATCCCCGACAACTATGAGAAATATTCAGATGCCTTCCAGTTTATAAAGGATGTGGCTATTGACTGGGATGAGAGTCGCTATCTTGAGGCAGAGCCAGGGCAGTATATCACCATTGCCCGCAAGGCAAAGGGTACAGATAACTGGTTTATGGGCTGCACGGCAGGTGAGAATGGACATCAGTCCACTCTTAAGCTCGATTTCCTTGACAAGGGTCGCAAATATGAGGCTGTCATATATGCCGACGCTAAGGATGCCGACTATCAAAAGAATCCACAAGCATACACCATCTCCAAGTGTAAGGTGACAAACAAGAGCATTCTCAAGCTCAAAGCCGCTCGTGGTGGTGGATATGCCATTAGTATCAAACCAATCAATTAAAACTTTATGAAAACAAATTTTCTTAGAAAAATGTTTTGCAGTTTGGCTCTTGCAGCCACAGTATTAACC
>CAMBOI010000070.1 GCA_945869265.1 uncultured Prevotella sp.
AATTAGGAATTAGGAATTATATGACAAGATATCCTTCGGCGCTGCTTGACAAGGCAGTGGGCGAGATGGCAAAACTGCCGGGCATAGGACGCAAGACGGCATTAAGGCTTGTGCTCCACCTGCTGAGACAGGACGAGACACTGACCGACACTCTTGCCCAATCACTGATAGAGGCGCGACATGAAATCAAGCGCTGCCGCTGCTGTCATAACATCAGCGACGACGAATTGTGCCCTATATGCAGCAACCCGCAGCGCGACAAGTCGATGATTTGCGTCGTTGAGAACGTGCAGGACGTGATGGCGGTAGAGGCCACACAACAGTTCAATGGACTGTATCACGTGCTCGGGGGAGTTATCTCGCCCATGGACGGAATAGGACCCAACGACCTTGAAATCGACTCGCTCGTGGAAAGAGTGGGAGAGGGAGGCGTATCGGAGGTGATACTTGCCCTTGCCTCCACCATGGAGGGCGACACCACCAATTTCTATATCACGAGACGCCTTGCCCCAACGGGAGTGAAGGTGAGTATGATAGCAAGAGGAATATCCGTGGGCGACGAACTGGAATACACCGACGAACTGACACTCGGCAGGAGTATTGTCAACCGCACACCAGTAAACTGAAAATTATATAAAAATGAAAAAGACAGTCAACATATTACGCACGCTGTTCATTGCCTCTGTGGGCATTGCGGTAGTAGTGGCAGCATTGTACGAACTCGACATATTGCCGTCGGGAGTATTGGCAGACAGACCGCAGGACGAGTTTCTGTGCACCATTGCCATGGAACTTGTCACAATAGTGTTTATTCCCATAGCCTTGCGCCTGTTCAAGACCAAGGATGTGGACAGACGATTGGATGAGGGTGACATAAAGACATTCAAGACATGGAGCATAGTGAGGATTCTCATGATAACAGTGCCGCTGTTGATGAACACCTTATTATATTATATCTTCATGAGCACCACCTTCGGCTATATGGCTCTTATTTTGCTCATCTGTCTGCCCTTTATATATCCCGCAACAAGAAAATGAAGCTAACGGTAGTAATCGTCAATTACAACGTGAAATATTACGTCGGGCAATGTATCGACAGTGTGCGTAGAGCACTGCAAGGCATTGACTCGGAGATTATTGTCGTGGATAATCACTCGCGCGACGGTTCGGTGGAATATTTGTCCCGTCTGGAGGGTGTAAGGCTGATTGAGAGCGGACATAATCTCGGATTCTCCAAAGCCAACAATATCGCCATACGTCAATCCGAGGCTGAGTATGTATTGTTGCTTAATCCCGACACCATCGTGGCGGAAGACTCTGTCAAAAAGATGCTCTACTTTGCCGACACCCATCCCAAGGCAGGCGGCATTGGGGTGAGGATGTATAACGACTGGGGAACCAAGGCAAGGGAGTCGCGACGCGGACTGCCATCGCCCATGACATCCTTCTATAAAATGGTGGGACTCTGCAGGCGAATGCCCCTTCATCCACGTTACGGCAAGTATTATATGGGATGGTTGCCCTGGGATGCGGCATCACGCATTGAGGTAGTGAGCGGAGCCTGTTTCCTCATACGACGCAAGGCTCTCGACGAAGTGGGAGTCTTGGATGAGGACTACTTTATGTATGGCGAGGATATCGACCTGTCCTATCGTCTGCTCAAGGGCGGATGGGAGAATTGGTTTGTGCCAGCCGACATTATTCATTATAAAGGTGAGAGCACCCACAAGACATCGTTCGAGTATGTGCATGTGTTCTATAATGCCATGCTCATATTCATGCGCAAGCATTACAGTCATTTGTCAAGGCTCGTTATTTGGCCCCTTCAGGTGGCGGTGTATTTTATCGCTATGCTCACGCTTGCGAGTGCCATGTGGAGCATGATGAAGAAGTCGTTGGGATTTGCCCGCAGATACGACAAGGAGTTCCCCATGTTGATTTTGGAGGGAAGCGACAAGATGAAGCAAAGATGCCGTGCCATAGCGATGCGCAAGGGACTGAATCTTATCGACGACATCCGACAGGCTGGACAACAAGTTGTAATAAGGGTGTTCGACCCCTCGGAGACCCCTTACGCCGACATCATCAGTATGATGCAACAAACAGCCAACGAGAGAGTACGACTCGGACTATATCATAGCGACTCGGATATTATCATCACACAAATGGAAATATATGAATGAAATAAGACTAAGAGCCCTCGAGCCTGAAGACCTCGACGTGCTGTATGCCATCGAGAATGATCTCGACTTATGGAGTGTGGGATACACCACAGTGCCTTATTCGCGCTATCTGCTCCACGACTACATCGCCAACTCACAATGCGACATTTATGCCGACAGACAGGTGAGGTTGGTGGTTGAGATGGAGGATGGAAGCGACGTGGTGGGTATCGTTGACATCACCGACTTTGAACCCAGACACAACCGTGCCGAACTTGGGTTGGTGGTGAGAAAGAAATACCGTAATATGGGATTTGGAGGGAGTGTAGTGAGAAAAATGATAGATTATTCGCGCGAAGTGATACATCTTCACCAACTATATGTAGTGATAGATTCCAACAACACCTCATGCATAGATTTGTTCAAAAACTATGGTTTTAAGGAGTCACACTGTCTCGAAGACTGGCTCTACGACGGTGAGAAATACAGAAAAGCAGTGTTTTTAACACTTTTTTTATAAATTCTGCGCAAAAGGTTTGGTGTTTTGCAAAAAACTCCGTACCTTTGCACCCGCTTAAATGAAGCAACGACTTTTGGTGCGTTAGTTCAGTTGGTTAGAATACATGCCTGTCACGCATGGGGTCACGGG
>CAMBOI010000071.1 GCA_945869265.1 uncultured Prevotella sp.
AACTGTCATAATAATGAAGAAACAACTTATTACTACTTTGATGGCTCTCTTTACAATGGGAGCCGGGGCGCAAAACATATTGCCCTACCAGAACCCCAACCTGTCTCCTGAAGAGCGTGCTGACGACCTTATTGGCCGACTGACAATCGAAGAGAAGACTGCGCTGATGATGGACCAATCGCCAGCTATAGAACGACTGGGCATCCCATCTTTCCAATGGTGGAACGAAGCACTACATGGAGTGGGACGAAACGGATATACCACTGTGTTCCCAATTACAATGGGTATGGCTGCTTCTTGGGACGATGCCCTACTCTATCGTTGTTTTGATGCTGTAAGCGACGAAGCTCGAATTAAAAATGCGCAGGCAAAGAGCAAAAACGAAATGAACCGCTATCAAGGTCTGTCGTTCTGGACTCCCAACATAAATATCTTCCGCGACCCAAGATGGGGACGCGGACAGGAGACATACGGCGAAGACCCATTCCTTACATCACGTATGGGAGTGGCTGTTGTCAACGGACTACAAGGGAACAAAAACAACATTGACAGCAAATATATGAAATTGCTCGCATGTGCAAAGCATTATGCCGTTCATTCCGGACCTGAATGGAACAGACACTCATTCAATATAGAAGACTTGCCCGAACGCGACCTTTGGGAGACGTATCTGCCTGCATTCAAGGCTCTCGTAGAGAAAGCTAACGTAGCTGAGGTGATGTGCGCATATCAGAGAATTGACGGTGACCCTTGCTGCGGCAACAAGAGATACCTGCAGAGGATACTGAGGGATGATTGGGGATATCAAGGACTTGTGGTAAGCGATTGCGGAGCTATCAGCGATTTCTTTCAGAAAGGGTGTCATGAAGTGTCGGCAACACCGTCGATAGCTGCAGGAACTGCCATTATCGCAGGCACTGACGTGGAATGTGGTTCGGTATATAAGAATATCCCAAAGGCTTTGGAAAATGGTGAACTGACTATGGATGCCATAAACAAATCACTCAAGCGACTGCTCACGGCAAGAATAAAACTTGGCGACCTTGACAATGACAACCTTGTGGAATGGACAAAAATACCACATGACCGTCTATGCTCAAAGCAGCATAACGCCCTCGCCTACGAAATGGCTCAGAAGAGTATTGTATTGCTGCAAAACAGCAATAACATATTACCGTTAAAGAAGGATGGTGGAAAGATTGTTGTGATGGGACCTAATGCCAACGATAGTGTGATGCAATGGGGAAACTATAGCGGTTATCCGCTTCATACAGTAACAATCCTCGAAGGAATCGAGAAAAAACTGGGGGGACAAGGTAGTGTGAAGTATGTGGATGGATGCGGACACGTGAGCAACACTGTAAGGGAAAGCCGATTTGCAAATTTAACGACTCCCGAAGGCAAGGCTGGTATGGAAGCCTGTTATTGGAACAATACCAAGATGGAAGGAAAACAAGCTGCCACAGCCATTTATAAGAATGCAATAAACCTTAATAACGGAGGAAATACGGCATTTGCTGCTGGCGTAGAACTCGACAACTTCTCCGGACGATACAAAGCCCTGTTTAAGGCTCAAAGAGACGAGGAGGTGACTTTTGAACTAGAGGCGGACGACGGATATCGCATCATCATAAATGGAGATACTATAAGGAATAGATTTGGCCAGGCGCACGGAGTGCAGAAATGGTCGAAGACATATAATGTGAAGGCTGGAGAAAAATACGACATACAGATTGACTACATACAGATATTCGGTATGGCGCACATGAAATTTGATGTGTTTACCAACAAGTCTAAATCCATCGGGGATATATTGAAAGAAATATCAGATGCCGAATATATTGTATTTGCCGGTGGCATTTCTCCCCGACTTGAGGGCGAGGAAATGAAGGTTGATGCATACGGATTCAAAGGTGGCGACCGCACAGATATACAGTTGCCACAATGCCAGCGCGACCTCATAAAGGCTATCAGCGACGCGGGCAAGAAGGTTATCTTTGTCAACTGCTCTGGCTCTGCCATTGCTCTCGTGCCAGAGACATCCACTTGCCAAGCTATTATGCAGGCTTGGTATCCGGGTGAAAGGGGTGGCGATGCCGTGGCAGACGTGTTGTTCGGCGACTATAATCCATCGGGTAAACTGCCGGTCACCTTCTATCGCTCTGTGGATGACCTGCCTGATTTCCTTGATTATACTATGAAAAACCGCACTTACCGCTACTTCACGGGCAAACCTCTGTGGAATTTTGGTTATGGACTTAGTTATACATCTTTCTCATTTGGCAAACCTTCATACAAAAACGGTAAGATTACTGTTGACGTAAGCAACACTGGAAAGTTGGATGGAGACGAGATAGTGCAGGTATATCTTCGACATACAAAAGATAATGACGGTCCGATAAAATCACTTAGAGGCTTCAAGCGTGTAAGTATAAAGGCTGGCGAGACCAAACGCGTGGAGATAGACATGCCTAAAGAAAACTTTGAGACTTGGGACGCATCTACCAATACCATGCGAGTTATAGGTGGTGAATACGATATAATGGTTGGAAACAGTAGCATTGATGCTGATCTCAAGCATATAAAAATAGTATTATAGACAATCTTAAAG